>JBCBAV010000075.1:0-18614 GCA_038532285.1 Pseudomonadota bacterium
GATGAACCGCCCGTCGATGCCGACATCTGCTGGCATGCTCTTTGTTTATGACCGGCCCGGGCGGTTCATCAGCCCCTGCGCGCGTTCGGACGAATCGTCGGCGATTTCAATGGCGAACCGCGCCTGCCCGAAATCCCCGCGCAGCCAGACAACCTCCGTCGCGCAGGCGGCAAACGCGGTTCCGGACCACATAAGCCAAACCAGCAAAATCCGAAAAACGCGCATGCCGCCTCGCAAGGTCACTCTTCCTTAAGAGCCGCCTCCCAGGCGAGAACCTCGGCAGCCATGCGGCCACGTTTACCATCGATGACCCGCAGCGCCAATGCTTCGCCGGGCTGCAGATCAGACAGCCCCGACCGGCGCAGCACCTCGATGTGCAAAAACACATCTTCGGAACGGCCAAACACATTGGCAAAGCCAAATCCCTTGCCCTTGTCGAACCATTTGACACGGCCCGGTTCCAGCGGGCTTTGCATCACGTCCGTTGGATCAAGGTCGGCGATGTCGGCAAGTGTCGACAACGTATCCTGCGCAGGGGCGACGATGTTGATCACCTCAACAGCCTGAACGCCTCTGTCTGTATGTTGTACTATGACATCAATGCGCGCGCCGTCAGCCACGGACGATTGTCCGAAGTTGCGCAACACATTGACGTGCAAAAGTATATCTGGTCCCCCAATGTCCGCGAGGACAAAACCATACCCCTTAACCGGATCGAACCATTTAACTGTCCCGCTGACTTGGTCTGCTTCGTGAGTGTCTTCGTGCACGACCGGTCTTTCGTTAGCGTTTTTTATTGCCCTAGAGGTGTGCGCCATTTTGCGAGCGGTTTGCAACATGTTAAAATCCATTTAAAACAGGCGCATACATTTCACGTAGCATGAAATTCATGGGTTAAGACGGGTTACAGACCATCCATCAGATGGTACGGCCCTCACCCATTTGAATCGATCATGCAGCCGTGCTGCGCCATCTGCCCAGAGTTCTATCTCCACCGGGGTGATCCGAAATCCGCCCCAAAACGTCGGCCTATCGGGGTCTGTGCCGTGCTCTTCTGTGACCTTCTCAACCGCTTGCATCAGCTCCGCGCGGCTGCCCAGGGGTCGGCTTTGCTGCGACGCCCACGCGCCAAGTCGCGATTGCAGCGACCGCGACTTGTAATAGGCATCGGCCTGTGGCCCGTCCTCACGCGTCACTAGCCCGCGCACCCGCACCTGCCTTTGCAGCGACTTCCAGTGCATCACAAACGCCGCCTTTTGCGCGTGGTCCAACTCGGCCGACTTCGCGCTTTGGTAGTTGGTATAAAAGACGAACGCGTCGTCCTCGATTTCCTTGAGCAGCACGACACGCGCATTGGGCAGGCCATCCGCATCAACGGTGGCCAGCGCAATTGCGTTCGGATCGTTGATCTCGCTGGCTTCCGCCTCGGTCATCCACGCGCGGATGATCGCTATCGGGTCATCTCCGGCAAAAGGTCCGCTTCTGTCACTCATGTCCGCCTCCGGGTCTGTGGTGCTGCGCTAGCTAGAGCAGCGCAGGCCGTCGCGCAACTCAGGGTGCGCCTCTCTTGATGCACCCGTGCGCTTGGCCTAAAGCATAGCGCCAGACGCAAGGGGTGGGACGGAAAATGAGCAACGGATTAATGGCTGGTAAAAAAGGCCTGATCATGGGCCTGGCGAATGACAAATCCATCGCCTGGGGCATCGCACGCGCCTTGCACGATGCGGGCGCGGAGCTGGCGTTTTCCTATCAGGGCGAAGCGTTGAAAAAGCGCGTCGATCCACTTGCCGCTCAATTGGAAAGTGACATCGTCCTGCCATGCGATGTCAGCGATGGCGCCTCGATCGACACATTGTTTGCCAGCCTCAAAGAACGGTGGGGGGAACTGGATTTCCTTGTCCATGCCATCGGCTTTTCCGACAAGAACGAGCTGCGCGGCCGCTATGTCGACACCAGTCCGGAAAATTTTGCCATGACAATGGACATTTCCGTGTACTCGTTCACTGCTGTCATGCAACGCGCTGAAAAGATGATGAAAAACGGCGGAAGCGCGGTCACCCTCACCTATTACGGCGCCGAACAGGTGATGCCACATTATAATGTTATGGGCGTCGCCAAGGCAGCGCTTGAAGCAAGCGTAAAGTACCTGGCCGAGGACCTGGGCAAGGACAACATCCGGGTCAACGCAATCTCTGCCGGGCCGATCAAGACGCTGGCCGCCTCAGGCATTGGCGATTTCCGCTACATTATGAAGTGGAACGAATACAACTCGCCGCTGCGCCGCAATGTAACGGTCGAAGACGTGGGCAAAAGTGCCCTTTACCTCCTGTCCGATCTCGGCAGCGGCACCACAGGCGAGAACCTGCACGTGGACGCAGGCTATCACGTGGTCGGTATGAAGGCGGTCGACGCCCCCGATATAACCAAGGGTTAAACGACGTGACCGAGATCACTCTGGCACAGCTTGTGGCGTTCAACATAACACTGCTCGCTGCCATGGCCGCGCCGGGCCCTGCCCTTTTGCTTGCGATGCGCAATGCCATTGTCGGCGGGCGCCGGGCCGGCATCCTGACCGGCATCGGCCTCGCATCGGTTGCAGCGCTCTGGACAGGATGCGCGCTGCTTGGCCTCGCAACTCTTTTTGAACTGGTGCCGTGGCTCTATCTCGCCATAAAAATCGCAGGCGCGCTTTATCTCATCTATCTCGCGTGGGGCCTGTGGCGCGATGCACATGCGCCGCTGGGCCCCGGGCAGGATCGCGCCACGGCCCGACCGCTGCGTCAGGGCATGTTGGTCAATCTCGCAAATCCGAAATCCGTGCTCTTTGCTGGCGCGGTCATCGTCGTCATCTTTCCCACCAGCCTCAGCCCGGCTGCCAGCGGGCTCATCGTGCTGAATCACTGGTTGGTCGAGGTCACTGTTTACGCGCTGATCGCTGTTCTTCTCTCGACACCCGCCGCGCGGCGCAGCTATCTGCGCGCCAAGGCGTGTGCTGACCGCATTGCCGGTCTTGTCCTTGGCGCACTTGGGCTGCGCCTGCTGATTGAAAGGTAAAAACATGGCCGACCAATTGCCGCACGAAAAAGGCTTTCATGTCAGCTGGGACCAGATGCACCGCGACAGCCGCGCGCTGGCGTGGCGGCTCGATGGGCGCGGGCCCGATGACGGCAGTTGGCGCGCGGTCGTGGCGATCACGCGGGGCGGTATGGCACCGGCCATGATCGTCGCCCGTGAACTGGACATCCGCACCGTCGATACGATCAGCGTTAAATCCTATCACGCTGGTGGCGGCAAGGCGGACCAGCGGCGCGAGGCCGAGGTGCTGAAATCCCCCGACGCCGACATGATGGGCGATGGCACCGGCATTCTGATCATCGATGACCTCGTGGACAGCGGCAAAACCCTTGAACTGGTGCGCAGCCTCTATCCCAACGCCCATTTCGCAACCGTTTATGCCAAGCCCAAGGGAGAGCCGCAGGTCGATACGTTCATCACCGGCGTCAGCCAGGACACGTGGATCTTTTTCCCGTGGGACATGGCGCTGCAATATGTCGAACCCTACCGGGGGCGAGACTGACCCGCGCGCGCTTCACTTTGCCAGATAAACTCCCGCCGGAGGCTCCCTCCGCCTGACAAGGGAACCGCTACATGACCCCATCTCGCACCACAGCCACCTTTTCGCCGCCTGTGATGGAAGCGCGGAGGTGGCTTCAGGGCGTGACCTTTCCTGCGGATCGACCGCTGATCAACGTCAGCCAGGCCGCACCTGTGGACCCGCCGCCACCGTCGCTGCGGCAGGCCATGGCCGATGCGGCCCTGACCCGCGATGACGCGCATCTATATGGCCCCGTGCTGGGCATGCCCGCATTGCGCTCCGCGCTTTCGGATCAGATCAATCGCCACTACGGCGCTACAACCAGCAGCGATCACATCGCCATCACCTCGGGCTGCAATCAGGCCTTTGCGGCAGCCATCGCCAGCCTGTGCGGTGAGGAAGATGAGGTTATCCTGCCAACCCCATGGTATTTCAATCATAAAATGTGGTTGGATATGGCAGGTGTCCGGGCGGTTCCGCTGCCAGTTGGGGCCGGTATGCTGCCCGACGTGACTGCAGCAGAAACGCTCATCGGCCCCGCGACGCGTGCCATTACACTCGTGTCCCCAAACAATCCTTGTGGCGTGGAATACCCCGCGGGGCTCCTTCGGGACTTCTTGGCACTGGCCCGGCGCCACGGCATCGCCCTGATTGTCGATGAAACATACCGCGATTTTGACAGCCGTTCCGGTCCACCGCACACGCTGTTTCAGGAACCGGAGTGGGAGAATACGTTCATCCACCTTTATTCCTTTTCGAAGGCATATCGCCTGACCGGTCACCGCGTTGGCGCCCTGGCCACATCGTCCGACCGTCTGCGCGAGGCAGAAAAGTTTCTCGACACCGTTGCCATTTGCCCCGGGCAGATCGGTCAATATGCAGCGCTGTGGGGCTTGGAAAACCTCAGCGACTGGGTCGCGGGCGAACGCGACGAAATCCTTCTCCGCCGCCACGCCATTGCCAACGGGTTCCATGTGCTGGCCGCCAGGGGCTGGGAATTGATGGGCCTTGGCGCGTATTTTGCCTACATGTCCTATCCGTTTGACACCTCTTCGGGTGATCTCGCGCCGCGCCTTGTCGAGGAGGCTGGAATTCTGTGCCTGCCCGGCACCATGTTCTGGCCCGAAGGGTCGGCTGACGGGCGGCAACAACTGCGCATCGCCTTTGCCAATCTCGACGCGGCTGGCATCGCCGAATTGTACAAAAGGCTGGCTCTGTTGAACAACTAGGACCGCCACCCTTGCCCCCCACGCCCGCCGCCGATAGACAACGCGAAACCGCGCAAAGCACCGCAAGAGGCACCCATGGCCAAAGGCTCAAACTCGCTGTCGAAATTCGCTGTCTGGGCGCTGCTCGGATTGCTTATCATTGCCTTGGGCGGCTTTGGCGCCACCAACCTCAGCGGGACGGCCCGTACGATCGGGTCGGTCGGTGACAAATACATCGACGTCGACACGTTTGCCCGTCAGATGCAGCAGGAAATGCAGGCGCTGACCGCGCAATTGGGCCAACCGGTGACCATGGCCCGTGCCCGCGAACTGGGTCTTGATCAGGCGGTGATCTCGCGCCTGGTGCGGGCACGGGCGCTGGACTATGAGGCCGCGCAAATGGGGTTGAGCGTGGGTGACGAGGTGATCCGGGATGAGATTCTGAACATCTCGGCATTTCAGGGCCTCGATGGTCAGTTCGATCGCGAGGCGTACCGCTTTGCCCTGTCAAATTCCGGCACCACGGAAAGCCAGTTCGAGGCACAGTTGCGGGACGAAGTTTCGCGCACCCTGATGCAGGGCGCCATGATGGGTGGCGTGCAAATGCCCGACACCTTTGCCGAGACGCTGGCAGCCTATGTCGGTGAACGGCGCGACGTGACCTGGGCTCGGCTGGATCAATCCAACCTGACCGATCCCCTGCCCACACCTGATAATGCCACATTGCGCGCTTTCTACGACGAAAACATCGACAGCTTTTTTCTGCCGGTATCCAAGCGTATCACCTACGCGGTGCTGTTGCCCGAACAGCTGCTCGCGGACATGGACGTACCCGAGGATCAGTTGCGCGCCGCCTATGACGCGCGCAGTGCGGAATACATCCGTCCAGAACGGCGGCTTGTCGAACGGCTTGCATTTCTTGATGAGGCCAGTGCGGAACAGGCTGCAGCACAGCTGGAAGTGAACGGTACAACCTTCGAGGCGCTCGTCGCTGAGCGCGGCCTGGCAATGGCGGATGTCGATTTGGGCGACGTCGACCGGCTGTCGCTGGATGCGGCTGGCGAAGCGGTGTTTGCCGCCGAAGTGGGCGACATCGTCGGCCCGCTGCCAACCGATCTCGGCAGCGCCCTGTTCAGGGTGAACGGCGTGCTCGCCGCTCAAACCACCAGCTTTGAGGACGCACGCGAAGAACTGCTCGATGATCTTGCACGCGACGCTGCCCGCAGGCAGGTCGATGCGCAGGCCGAAAGCTTCGAAGATATGCTGGCCGGCGGCGCGACGCTCGAAGACCTGGCCAATGAGACAGACATGCAGATCGGCACAATTGACTGGTGGCCCACCAATGGCGAAGGCATCGCCGCCTATTCCGATTTTCGTGAAGCCGCCGCTGCGCTAACCGCCGAAGACTTTCCCACCATCCTTTCCCTCAGTGATGGCGGCATCTTTGCCATGCGCCTTGATGAAACCCTGCCGCGCCGCCCGATACCGTTTGACGAGGCATTGGAAAGCGTCACTGCCCGCTACGAGGCCGCCGAAACCGAAAAGCGACTGACAGCGCAGGCAGAGGCGGCATTGCCTGCGCTGCGCGAAGGACAGAGCTTTGAGGCGCAGGAGTTCGAGAGCCAGACGGATGTTGGCCTGACGCGCACCGATTTCGTTCCGGGCACCCCGCCCGAATTCATGACCACGCTTTTTGAAATGGAATCGGGCGAGGTGCGTGTGCTGTCGGCCTTTGGTGCGCTGGCAATCCTGCGGCTCGACGCTGTTCAGGATGCCGCGGAGGATGCCGAGTTGCAGGCGCAGGCGGCGCAGCTGACAGAACAGGCAGGACAGGCACTGGCTGCGGACATGTTTGAAGTCTTCAGCACCGATGTGCTGTTGCGGGCCGGTCCGCAGATCAACCAGCAGATCGTTGACGCTGTGCTGGCCAGCTTTCCCTGACGCGATGGCCATGACCCCCGCATATGACGACTTCGCCAGGGCCTACGAGGTGGGGCACAATCAGGTTGTATACACCCGACTGGCTGCCGATCTCGACACACCGGTGTCGCTGATGCTGAAGCTCGCGGGCGCGGCCAAGGACGCATTTGTCCTCGAATCCGTGACCGGCGGTGAGGTGCGCGGGCGATATTCCATCGTCGGCATGAAGCCCGATCTGATATGGCGCTGCGATGGCACAGAGGCGCGGATCAACAGGCACGCGCGGTTCGATGATGACGCGTTCGAGCCGCAGGATGGCAACCCGCTGGATTGCCTGCGCGCACTGATCGCCGAAAGCCGGATTGACCTGCCGGATGCGCTGCCGCAGGCCGCGGCGGGGCTGTTTGGCTATCTGGGCTATGACACCGTTCGGCTGGTTGAACGGCTCCCGAATGTGAACCCCGACCCGCTGGGCCTGCCCGATGCGTTGATGCTGCGCCCATCGGTGGTCGCGGTGCTGGATGGGGTCAAGGGCGAGGTCACCGTGGTATCACCCGCATGGGTGGCAGACGGAATCTCAGCAAAGGCCGCCTATGCGCAGGCCGCCGAACGCGTGATGGACGCCGTGCGCGACCTGGAACGGGCCATGCCTGCCGAAAGCCGCGACCTCGGTGACGAGCGTGATACGCCCGATCCGGTGTCGAACTTTTCCCGAGAAAGCTACAAGGCCGCGGTGGAGCGGGCCAAAGGCTACATCGTGGCGGGCGACATATTTCAAGTGGTGCCTGCGCAGCGCTGGACGCAAGAGTTTCCACTACCGCCCTTCTCGCTTTATCGCAGCTTGCGACGCACCAACCCGTCGCCGTTCATGTTCTATTTCAACTTCGGCGGGTTTCAGGTGATCGGGGCAAGCCCCGAGATCCTCGTGCGGGTCTTTGGCCGCGAGGTCACCATTCGCCCCATTGCCGGCACCCGCCCGCGTGGCGCCACCCCCGAAGAAGATCGCGCGCTGGAAGCCGACCTGCTGGCCGACAAGAAAGAACTGGCCGAACACCTGATGTTGCTGGATCTGGGCCGTAATGACGTGGCCCGCGTGGCCAAGATCGGCACCGTACGCCCGACCGAAGAGTTCATTGTCGAACGTTATTCCCACGTGATGCACATCGTGTCGAATGTGGTGGGTGAATTGCACGAAGACAAAGACGCGCTGGACGCGTTTTTTGCCGGTATGCCCGCGGGCACAGTATCCGGTGCGCCAAAGGTGCGCGCGATGGAAATCATCGACGAGCTTGAGCCGGAAAAGCGTGGCGTCTACGGCGGCGGCGTCGGCTATTTCAGCGCCGGCGGCGACATGGACATGTGCATCGCCTTGCGCACCGCGGTGGTCAAGGACAGCAAGCTTTACATTCAGGCGGGCGGCGGCGTGGTTTATGACAGTGACCCCGAGGCCGAGTACATGGAAACCGTGCACAAGGCCGGTGCGATCCGGCGCGCAGCAGCCGACGCAGCACGGTTTTCGGGTGGCAACGGCTAGGCTCTGTTTCTGAGACCGCGACCCAGTGGTAACCCGACCCTTCGGGGAGGATTTTTTTGAAACAGACAAGGGCTGGACGTGGTTATTCCGCGGCTGCCTCGGCGAGGGTGAGGAGTGCGGCCGACACAGGGGCGAGGGCCACGCGTTGCGCGCGGTCCTGCAATCCCCACAGCAGCAGGGCCGAGATCGTGTCGGGGCGCAGCCGACCCAGCATGATCACCCCGCCTTCTTGTCCGGCACGGAATGCGGCCTGATCCAGGAAACGACGGATCACCGTGGGGGTCTGCGCCTCCGCATCAAAGTCGCGAAACACGAGGCCCGCGGGAACACCGTCGCGCAGAGCCAGTTTCTGGGCAGTGTTCAGGCCCTTGGACTGCAGGACAAGGCCGTGACCGGAGGCCAGCAACGCCTCGGAGATCTGGTCTGATACATCGCGGCTTTCCTGCAGTCCGGTGCCGGTCCCTTCGAGCACGCCGACAATTTCGGGCATGCGGCCGAGTGCGACCGACAATGTCACCTCCGCATCACTCGCGGTGGCACCAGCCGGCAGATCGATGCTGGTCATAACCTCAAAGCCCTGTGCGCGGTATTCGGCGGCACGGGCTGCAGCATCGTCTGACAGGGCATCCACGGCAAAAGTCAGCGGATACGGAAAACTGCGTAGCGCGGCGACCCCCACCGGACCGCTGGTCAGGTCGGCCCCTGTGTCCATCAGGACAATTGACATCAACGGCTTTGCATCCGGGTTCTCGAACGGCACGGCAAAGGCACGGATCGGCGGCAGGTCTTGCTCAGGCGGAGCGTCACCCTCTGGCTCTGTTATGGCATCCGGCAGAGTTGGCGTGCGATCGATCAACGAGGTTGCTGGGCGGCCAATGGTCGGGCCGCTTGCGATGGGCGCGTCATCCTCGGGCGGGGCGGCATTGCGTGGCGCGGGGTCGGCGATCTCGGATGCTTCGGGCGCGGACTCCTCGGCCACTTGTGGCAATGCCGGTGTTGCGCGCGGCACCGGCGCGGTTTCCGTCGGTTGCTCGACATCTGCAGGCGCGTTTTCAGGCACCGGGTCCGCGGCAATTGCGTCGGGTGTGGTTTCGCTGACCGCCGGTGCCGGTGCGGGCGCTGTATCGATCCGGGGCACTTCACTCGTCCGGGGTGCGGGGCCGAGAGCCGCCTGCGGGCTGGGCAGAATCGGCGTGTCCGTGGTGGCGGTCACGTCGGTGGTTTCGAGTGCTATGGGCGGGTCAAGCTCGGGCGCTTGGGCAGTGCGCGGGGCTTGCGGCGCATCGGCACGGGTCTCGGCGGCGATATCGCCTGCCTCGCTTGCAGGGCGTTGCGGGCTGGGTGCGGCGCTATCCCGGATCACCGGGCTGTCTGTACGCGCCGCGGCATCCGTTCCCACAGGCACCTGTGGCGAGGTGGTGCCGGATACCGTTTCGGTTTCGATCACCGGAGCTGCCGGCGGGCCAACCACCACGGACAGCACGCTTGCGCCGAAGATGCTTGCCACACCGCCCGCGATCACGCCACCCAAAAATCCACGTGCCATCTGCCTCGTCTCTCCACTCGCACGGCCTTCGTTTTTTATCGGCCGCATCCCGGTCCTCGCCGGTCTAGCACCTTGACGGCACTGCCCAAGCCTGACCATGTTGCGGCGACTATACCGGGCGACACGAGCCTTGAGAACACCGAAGGTGCGCGATGCTGCTGATGATCGATAACTATGACAGTTTCACCTACAACCTCGTGCACTACCTCGGCGAGGAAGGGGCGGATGTGGTCGTGCGGCGCAATGATGAAATCAACGTTCAGGAGGCGATGGCCATGCGCCCCGGTGCGATCCTGCTGAGTCCCGGGCCCTGCGATCCCGATCAGGCGGGGATCTGCCTGTCTCTCACCTTGGCGGCGGCGGAAACCGGCACGCCGCTGATGGGGGTGTGCCTGGGACATCAGACCATCGGTCAGGCCTTTGGCGGTCGGGTGGTGCGCGCTGGCGAGATCGTGCATGGCAAGCTGGGGACAATGCATCACACCGGCAAAGGGCCGTTTGCGGGACTGCCGACCCCGTTTCTGGCCACGCGCTATCATTCGCTGACGGTCGAACGGGAAAGCTTGCCGGATTGCCTCGAGATCACGGCCGAGTTGGAGGACGGCACGATCATGGGCCTCAGCCACAAGACCCTGCCGATCCACGGGGTTCAGTTCCATCCCGAAAGCATTCGCTCCGAACACGGGCACGCGATGATCCGCAACTTCCTCAACCTCGTGCCGGAGGCGGCATGAGCGACGCGATAAAACCGCTGATCCACGCAGCCGCCGAAGGTCCCCTGACCCGCGCACAGGCCGAAGAGGCATTTGCGATCCTGTTCGAAGGCGACGCCACGCTCAGCCAGATCGGCGGGCTGCTCATGGCGCTGCGCACACGCGGCGAGACGGTTGATGAATACGCTGCGGCTGCCGCCGTCATGCGCGCCAAATGCAACCCAGTCAGCGCACCGGACGGCGCAATGGACATCGTGGGCACCGGCGGCGACGGCAAAGGCACGCTCAACATCTCGACCGCAACCGCCTTTGTGGTGGCCGGCGCGGGCGTGACCGTGGCCAAACACGGCAACCGCAATCTCAGTTCCAAATCCGGCGCGGCGGATGCGCTGACCCAAATGGGCCTGAATGTCATGATCGGCCCGGATGTTGTCGCGCGCTGCATCCAGGAGGCTGGCATAGGTTTCATGATGGCGCCCATGCACCATCCGGCGATTGCCCATGTCATGCCGACGCGCTCTGAGCTTGGGACCCGGACGATCTTCAACATCCTCGGCCCCCTGACCAACCCGGCCGGCGTCAAACGGCAGCTGACCGGTGCCTTCGCACGGGAGATGATCCGGCCCATGGCCGAAACGCTTGGGCAACTGGGGTCCGAGACGGCGTGGCTCGTGCACGGGTCGGACGGTACCGATGAACTGACGATCACGGGGACATCGTGGGTCGCGGCACTGGACCGGGGCACAGTGACCGAATTCGAAGTCCATCCGGACGACGCAGGGCTGCCCACCCACCCGTTCGACGATATCCTCGGCGGCAGCCCGGAAGAGAACGGCAAAGCCTTTGCCGCTCTCCTCGACGGCGCGCCCGGAGCCTACCGCGACGCCGTTCTGCTGAACGCCGCAGCCGCACTTCAGGTGGCCGGCAAAGTCGCCAATCTCAAGGACGGCGCCGCAATGGCCGCCCACAGCATCGACAGCGGTGCGGCACGGGATAAAATCAACAAAGTGGCGCACATTACGCAAACCGCCTAAGCTTCTTCTGGCCCAAAATACCTCGGGGGTCCTGGGGCTGGCCCCCGGTCCGACATCGAAACACGCACCATGACAGACACCATTCTCGACAAGATCAAAGCCTACAAGCTCGAAGAGATCGCTGCAGACAAGGCTGAAAAGCCGCTCGAGGCGGTCGAGACCGACGCCCGCGCAGCCGCACCCGTACGCCCCTTTGCCGAGGCGCTGCAAAAGGCGAGCCGCGAAGGCTATGGCCTGATCGCCGAGATCAAGAAAGCCTCGCCATCCAAGGGGCTCATCCGCCCCGATTTCGACCCGCCTGCGCTGGCCCAAGCCTATGAGGACGGCGGCGCGACCTGCCTATCGATCCTGACCGACACGCCGTCCTTTCAGGGCGAAAAAGCGTTCCTGACGGACGCCCGTGCCGCCTGCACCCTGCCCTGCTTGCGCAAGGACTTCATGTACGATCCCTACCAGGTGGCCGAAGCGCGCAGCTTGGGGGCTGACTGTATCCTGATCATACTCGCGTCCGTCAGCGACGCCCAGGCCGCCGAGCTTGAAGATGCCGCGTTCTCGTGGGGTATGGATGTGCTGCTCGAGGTGCATGACGCGGCCGAACTGGAACGCGCCACGCAACTCAAAAGCCCACTTATGGGCATCAACAACCGCAACCTCAAAACCTTCGAAGTCACGCTCGACACCACCCGCGATCTGGCGCGCCGCGTGCCCGAGGATCGCATGATCGTGTGCGAAAGCGGGCTGTTCACGCCCAAAGACCTCGCCGACATGGCGATGTATGGCGCACGCACGTTCCTGATTGGCGAGAGCCTGATGCGCAAAGACGACGTGGCCGCCGCGACACGCGCGCTGCTGGCCAACCCGCTTACCGCCGGCGGAGGCATGTGATGGCGCTCACCCACTTTGACGGTGAAGGCCGCGCGCACATGGTCGACGTCTCAAAAAAGGCCGTGACTGACCGCATCGCCGTGGCCGAGGTGCACATCAGGATGGCCCGTGAAACCTTTGACATCATTACCGAAGGTCGCGCCAAAAAGGGTGACGTGATCGGCGTCGCCCGCCTTGCCGGGATCATGGGCGCAAAGAAAACCGCCGACCTGATCCCGCTGTGCCACCCGCTGCCGATCTCCAAGGTCGCCATTGACCTCGTCCCTGACCCTGATTTGCCGGGCTTGCGTATCACCGCCACGGTGAAGACCACCGGCCAGACAGGTGTCGAGATGGAGGCCCTGACCGCCGCCTCAACCGCCGCGCTCACCGTCTATGACATGGCCAAGGCCGTGGACCGCGCCATGGAAATCGGCGGCCTGCGCGTTGTGTTGAAAGACGGCGGCAAATCCGGCCGGTACGAGGCCGAATGATCACGGTCGACACCGCCCTGTCGAACCTGTTTGACCTTGTTTCGCCCTTGCAACACGAAACGGTTTCGCTGCGTACTGCAGCCGGCCGCATATTGGCGCGCGATGTCGCGGCCACGCGCACGCAGCCGCCGTTTGATGCGGCCTCCATGGATGGCTACGCGCTAAAATCCATAGAGGCCGACGTGCACGCGCAGTTCAAAGTCGTTGGAGAAGCCGCCGCAGGCCACGCATGGCATGGCACGGTTGGCGCGGGACAGGCCGTGCGCATCTTTACCGGCGCGCCAGTGCCCAAAGGCGCAGATCGGGTCATAATCCAAGAAAACGTCACGCGCAGCGGCGATCTGATCACAATCAGCGACGCGGGCGACACCAAAACGAATATCCGCCCTGCAGGCATCGACTTTGCCGCCGGCGGTGTCATGTCCGGTCCTCGTCGTCTGACGCCCGGTGACATCGCCCTGCTGGCTTCGATGAACCTTGCAGAGGTGCCGGTGGTTTGTCGCCCCAACGTCGCGCTGATTTCGACCGGGGACGAACTGGTGATGCCGGGCGAGACACCCGGCCCCGACCAGATCATTGCCTCGAATACCTTTGGGCTTGCAGCCCTTCTGGAGCACGCCGGTGCCCACGTGCGCATCCTTCCGATTGCCCGCGACACCGTGGCGTCCTTGCAGGCCGTTCTAGGTCTTGCCGTTGGTGCCGATTTGATCGTGACAATCGGTGGCGCGTCGGTCGGCGATCACGATCTGGTCGCCCAGGCGGCATCCGAGATGGGCCTCGACCAGAGTTTTTACAAGGTCGCGATGCGCCCCGGAAAACCTTTGATGGCGGGGCGGCTCGGGGACGTGCCCATGGTTGGATTGCCCGGCAATCCTGTGTCGGCAATGGTCTGCGGCACGGTGTTCCTGACGCCGAT
Organism: Pseudomonadota bacterium; assembly: GCA_038532285.1. Taxonomy (GTDB): domain Bacteria; phylum Pseudomonadota; class Alphaproteobacteria; order Rhodobacterales; family Rhodobacteraceae; genus Tateyamaria. The sequence continues at coordinate 13,825 of JBCBAV010000075.1, forward strand.
GCTGCGGGCCATGATGGGCCTCGGCGCGGCGCCAGCGCCGCGCGTCACCCGCACCCTTGCCGCGCGATTGGCCGAAAACGGCCCGCGCGAACACTACATGCGCGCCATCGTCGACGGCGACACGATCCGCGATGCAGGCGACCAGGACAGCAGCTTGCTCAGCGTGCTGTCGGATGCAAACGCCCTGTTGATCCGGCCACCGCACGATCCGGCGCGCACAGCGGGCGACACGGTTGACGCCATCCTGCTGCAGCAGAGTTGACACAAACCGGGAACATCCCTAGAACAAAGCCAAAATATACCCGCACAGGCGTTGGAGGAACGGGCATGTTGACGAAAAAGCAGTTGGACCTTCTGGAGTTCATCCACAAGCGCGTGCAGCGCGACGGGGTTCCCCCCAGCTTTGATGAAATGAAAGAGGCGCTGGACCTGCGGTCCAAATCGGGTATTCACCGCCTGATCACAGCGCTGGAAGAACGCGGTTTCATCCGCCGGCTTGCCCACCGCGCCCGCGCCATCGAAGTGGTGAAGCTGCCCGACAGCATGGCAGCGAAAACCGGTTTCACGCCCCGCGTGATCGACGGTGATCGCCCTGACGCACCCCCGCCGCCTGCTGCTCAGCCCATTGAGGCGGCGCATGCCATCGAATTGCCGGTCATGGGCCGGATTGCCGCCGGTGTGCCGATCTCGGCCATATCAGAAGTGTCCCATTCCGTCGCCGTGCCGGGCCAGATGCTGTCTGGTAACGGCGATCACTATGCGCTTGAGGTCAAAGGCGATTCGATGATCGAGGCGGGGATCAACGATGGCGACGTCGTGGTCATTCGCGAAACATCAGCCGCAGACAATGGCGACATCGTCGTGGCACTGGTCCAAGATCACGAGGCCACGCTGAAACGCTACATGCGCAAAGGCGACAGCATCGCGCTCGAAGCGGCGAACCCCGCCTACGAGACCCGCGTGTTCCCGGCGGGACAGGTCAAAGTGCAAGGCCGCCTGGTCGGTCTGATCCGGACTTACTGAGAGTTTTCTGAGCTGCGCAGCGCCGTTTGCTGCGTGAACTCAGACCCGTGTTTGAACGTCAGAGCCGGTGGCTCTGGCGTTTTCCATTGCGACCACAAACGATCGCCGCTCAGGTCGCGGGCGGTCACGATCCGGTAGCCCTCGCGCCCCGCGTGGATGGCAACGGCGCCGGTTTCACGTAGTAAATCTGGTGTCAGCAACAGGCACAATTCTGACGCGGGTAACGCCGTGTTGGCGACTACCAGCATCTTGCCCGCGCACCCCTGATACGCTGCGGCGGCGCGTTTGCCCTGCACATGGGCGACCATGGCGTCGTCCGACCATGCAGCCGCCGCGGCTTCTTGCGTGCGACCATCGCCGTCGTTTTCCAGCCAGTTGCGCGCCACAAACCCTGCGCCACGTTCGCGGCTCAGCACCCGCCCTTGTGCGTTCAGAACCCCAACCAGTGTTCCCTGTTCAGCCACGAGGATATCGGGGCGCGTATCCACCTGCCACAAGGCCAGCCCGGCGAGCACCGGCGCCACGCCTACCAGCCGCGCGCGCCCCTGCCACAGCATTGCAAACAGGGCCCCAAATGTGATGAGCGGCAAAACCGCACCATGAGGGCCGGCAACAAACCGTTGCGCGCCGGGCAGACCCGCGACCGTATCCGCCACCCAAAGGATCCACTGCAACCCAAGCCCCATGAGCGACAGTCCCAGCCCCTCGGCACCAAACGGACTGAGCAGCAGTGCCAGCACCGCCGACGGGATCACCAGCGTGCCCATCAGCGGAACGGACGCCAGATTGGCCAATAACCCGTACTGCGCCATCGCGTTGAAATGCGCCGCACCGATGGGCGCAGTCGCCAATCCCGCTACAGCGGATGAGATCACCAGCCCCGCCATTGCCTGAACCCAGCCCCGCCCGCGCAACCACGTGGCATCGCGCAGCCAGCCGAAGACCGTCACCAACGCCGTTGTCGCCGCAAAGGACATCTGGAACCCCGGGCCAAGCAACGCCTCAGGCTGCCACAACAGGATAATGGTCGCTGCGATGGCCACCGCGCGCAAGCTCAGCGCCCGACGATCAAGCATCACGGCACACAGCGCCACGGCCACCATCACAAACGCACGCTCGGTCGCCACGTTGCCACCCGACAGGGCAAGATAAACGCTCGCCGCCATCAAGGCGCCGCCAGCAGCCAGCTTGCGCGCGGGCAGCCGCAAAGCGACAAAAGGGATCAACGCAAAGATCAGTCGCAAGAGGCCAAACACAAACCCGGACAACAGCCCCATATGCAGCCCGGAAATGGCCAGCAGATGCGCGGTATTGGCTGCGCGCAAGTCAGCCTTGGCATCTTCCGAGATACCGCTGCGATCGCCGGTGATCACCGCCGCCGCAAAGCCGCCGACGTCTCCGGGCAGGTCTTGCCGGATTGCCTGCGAGGCGTTCATGCGCACCGTAAAGATCATCTGACGCAAATCGAACGCGGCAGCACTCGATGCGACAAGCGGGACCCGCGCGTACCCGACAGCCCCCAATTGCGCAAACCACGCGTGGCGTTGAAAATCAAAGCCGCCCGGTTCCACCGGTCCGCCGGGCGGACCAAGATGCGCAGTGGTCATCACCCGCAGCCCGGGCTGCGGCGTCACACCCACCTGCCAATCACCGTGCAGGGAAATACGCACGCGGGTTGGTGTTTGTTCGGGGCCTACGCGGTCGAGCTTGACCTGATCAAGGGTCAGGCGCACCGCATCCGACCCGCTGCGGTCCATGCCGACAATGCGCCCTTCGACCGGGCCGTAGTAGCGCCAGTCGAGCACGGGCCCCGACAGCATGTGCGTGCGTGTGGCGGCCGCACAGAACCCGAGCGCCACGATCCCCAAGGCAATACCGAACGGCGCGAGCGTCTCACCCGTGATCCGTGTGGCCATTGCGGCCAAAGCACCTGCAACGGCGAGCGCCACGATGTGGCCCATCGCAGGCTCGAACCGCAGTCCGAAAAACAAGGCGATCCCCAGGGCAAGGCACACCGGCGTCCAGGCAAAAAGATGCCCCCGTTGGTACGCGATCTGCAGTACAGCCCATGCCCTCAGGTTCACGGAACGCCCTCTTGCTTGCCCTTGCGCGTCGCGCCACATATCAGACGCCCAAAGCCTACCGCTGCCATGGTTACCAAGAGGTAAATCGACATGTCCGACCCCCGCCCGCCCGTGACCCGTTTTGCCCCGTCCCCGACCGGATTTCTGCATATCGGCGGCGCGCGCACGGCGCTGTTCAATTGGCTTTATGCTCGCGGGCATGGCGGCACGTTCCTGTTGCGGATCGAAGATACCGACCGCGCCCGCTCGACCCCCGAGGCGACCCAAGCCATCCTCGACGGGATGGCGTGGCTGGGTCTGGACCATGACGGTGACGTGATCAGCCAGTTTGCCCGCGCCGACCGGCACGCTGAAGTCGCACATGAATTGCTGGCGGCCGGAAAGGCCTACAGGTGTTTTGCCACACAGGAAGACATTGCGGCCTTTCGCGACGCGGCACGGGCCGAAGGACGTTCGACCCTGTATCGGTCACCGTGGCGCGACGCCGATCCGGCGACCCATCCTGACGCGCCCTATGTCGTGCGGATCAAGGCGCCACAGGACGGCGAAACCGTGATCCGTGACGCGGTGCAGGGCGACGTGACCATCCGCAACGATCAGCTTGACGACATGGTGCTGCTGCGCGCCGATGGTACGCCAGTCTACATGCTGGCTGTGGTGGTCGATGACCACGACATGGGCGTCACCCACGTGATCCGCGGCGATGATCACCTCAACAACGCGGCACGGCAGATGATGGTCTACGACGCGATGGGGTGGGACGTGCCCACATGGGCCCACATCCCATTGATCCATGGCCCGGATGGCAAAAAGCTGTCGAAACGCCACGGCGCGCTGGGGGCCGAGGAATACCAGAAGATGGGCTACCCCGCTGCAGGCATGCGCAATTACCTTGCGCGGCTCGGCTGGAGCCATGGGGACGACGAATTTTTCACGGACGAACAGGCGCTTGCGTGGTTTGATCTGGATGGCATCGGCAAAAGCCCGGCGCGATTTGATCTGAAAAAGCTCGAAAACCTGAGCGGTCAGCACATCGCAACCACCGCCGACGCTGCGCTGCAGCAAGAGATTGCAGCCTACCGCACGGCATCCGGGAAAGAGCCATTGTCCGCAACGCAGTCGGACGGACTAATCGCCGCAATGCCACACGTGAAAGAGCGGTCCAAGACGTTTCCGGAACTTCTTGATAAAGCTCACTTTATCCTGACATCGCGCCCAATCGAACCGGATGAGAAAGCGGCCAAGGCGCTCGACACGGTATCCCGTAGTATACTGAAAGAATTGACGCCGCACCTGCAAACCGCTAACTGGGATCGAGACACTCTGGAGGCGGTGCTGAACGCATTTGCTGAGGCGCGCGACACCAAGTTTGGCAAGCTTGCCGGCCCCTTGCGGGCAGCCCTTGCCGGGCGCGCTGTGACCCCTTCGGTCTTTGACATGATGCTGGTTCTGGGTCGCGACGAAACCCTGGCCCGGCTTACCGACGCTGCCGCCTGATCGGATTTTATGTTTCGTTCATAAAAAGCAGCCAAACGAAAGGTCATCGCATGCGATGAACTGGGCAGACGCGCCTGCCCTTTTGGAAAAGGAACACGACCATGGCAGACACCACCAAATCAGCAACGCTGAGTATTGGCGACAACAGCTATGACCTGCCCATCTATTCGCCCACCGAGGGGCCCG
>JBCBAV010000076.1:0-18131 GCA_038532285.1 Pseudomonadota bacterium
CCGGGCTGGTCACACTGACCCACACGCCCAACCCGATGGGATTCCTGCGCGAGCTTCTGGGGCGGCCCGACAATGAAAAGGCGACGATGATCATCGCCGTGGGCCACCCGGCGGCAGACGCCACCACCCCCACCATGGCCAAGATCAAGAAACCGCTGGACGAAATCCTGACGATCCGCTGACCGTCGCGGATTTCGAAACAATTCCTTAACCGTGCCCCACTTCTGCCGCGCTTTAGCGTCAGACAACGCGCATTGAGCAGTGAGGTAACGGTATGACAACGTGGCAGGACGAAGCTTTTGTAAATCGGTTGGCGCGGCTTGATGCAGGCCATGCGCATCGCCGCAAACACCATAAATTCCTGGTGGACGGATCCGGCAGGGCGTCAGGCTCGTCGCTGGGCCGAGCACTTTCGATGACATCGGCGGTCATCATCGGGTGCCTTGCGGTGCTGATCTCGCGCTATGCGATGTTCCAGACGCAGGGCATGCCAAACGGCCCCGCCGATCCAGGGTTGGCCATGATCATCGACGCGCTCTTTGCATTTTGCATCGCCTTCGTGATCCGCATGGCGCTCGACATGACCTCGCGTATGCATTTCTCGGCCAGCATCATCGGCGTGTTCATCGCGCTGACCACCGTGCACAACCTCGTGCACGCCTACCCCGACGCTTGGGCCCGCGCCTTTTCCAGCGAATGGGTGGCGCACACCACGGAAAACACGGCGCCCAAGTCGCTCTACATACGCGGGCGCAGCTTTCACCTGACCGAAATCATGGGCGTCGCCACACCCGAGGCAGGCTAAACAATGGCACAGAACGCATTCGAAGAGCGGCTGAACCGTTTGGCCCAGTCTCACGGTGTCCGGGCCGAGGCGCAGATCGAACAGGCCGCGGCAAACCGCGGCAGAACACCGGAATGGGTGCGCAACCTGCGCTATCCCGGGTCGGTCGTGGGGGCCTGCGCGCTCGGCATCCTCAGCGTGGCCCTGTCGCGCTACTGCATGTTCCACATCAACGGGGTGCCCGATCCCAACGGCGACCCGGACATGACAATGATCGTGGACGGCGCTCTGGCCTTCGCGATCGCTTTTGTGCTGCGCATGGCCTTTCTGATGACCGACAAGGTCCACCTGATCTCGAAAACCGTGGGCATCTGGATCGCACTGACGACGATGCACAACCTCGTGCACGATTTCCCCGACCTGTGGAGCGCGGCATTCTCGCCCGAATGGGTGGAGATCACGACGTACATGACCGAACCGCGCACGCTCTACATCCGCGGCTTCAGTTTCGAGCTGTCAGGCATGCTTTCGTCCAGCGCGGACGAACCGGCAAAGCCTGAAATCAAGATCAATCGGTTCTAGACCCCGGTGGGCATCTGCCCGCCGGACCCCCGTGTCGATAAAATTTTCCTTTCTTTCTAACGCGCGGCTGAATTAACCTTTCGCGCAAGGCTCATAGCAGGGCCGGCTCAACAGAGGGAATGAACGATGGGCAAACGGGACGATCTGATTGCGCAATATGCAGACGATCTGAAAAACAAGTGCGGTATGACAGCGGACATGGACCTGCTGACCAAGGTGACGATCGGCTGTGGCCCGTCGATCTATGATGCAGACGCATCGACCGTGGCAGGCAGCCAAAAGTCGGAACTGGAAACCGTCAAGACGAACTTCTTGATGAAAAAGCTGGGGCTGCCCGACGGGCCCGAGCTGATGGATGCCATAGACAAGGTGATCGAAACCTATGGCAAGTCCGAGCGCAACAAGTACCGTGCCGTGGTCTATTACATGCTGACCAAGCATTTCGGCAAAGAATCCGTCTATAGCTGAGCCGGATCAAATACTGCCAAACGCCCGCCGATCCCGGCGGGCGTTTGCGTTTGAATAGAATGCGAGACATTCGGGGTTTGCTCAGACGGGTCTGGCCGCGTATATCACTCGTGACCGACCAGAAGGGTCAGTCCCGAAATTCAACCAATCGTGTGGTGGCCTATGGGAGTGCACGTAAGGGTGAGTAAGGGTTCTGACCATTCCGGGTCAGGACCCTTTTCTTTTTCCCGCACCCTCACAGCAACGTCAGAACTGTCCCGATCAAGGTGCAGCCAAACGTGGCAAACCCGCCGTCGATCACCGCCAGCTTGATTGGCCGTCCGGCAAAATTGCTGTTGGTCAGCAACCACGGCACCACCAGAAACAGCCCGATCCCGAACCCCGACCCGGCCCCTTCGGCCACCGTGTCGATCCCGCTCAGCACAAACACGTGCCGCATCATGCCCGCCACCAGAACCATCCCGATTGCGTTCATGACATAAATCATCGGGTCCTTTCGGTTCGCCGGTTGCCCGGTTTCATCCAACGGCACACCCGACACCGCCATCCACGGTTTCGCGAACACCGAATACCAGATCGCACCGAAAACCATTGCCGCGACCGCAGCCGCCACCACTGCCAAAATGCCCATGACACCTCTCCCTTGGCTTTCCGCTGTCCACAGCTTGCCGTGCCAGGGCCGATTTTCAAAGGATTTTGGGAACAGACCAAACGCATCCTGCATCGTCAGGCCGTCAGTCTTACTCACTGAAAACGACAATCCGCGCAGAACAGACGCTCTTTTCCCGTCCGACGGGACGCATCTCAGAAATATCCGCCACTGCCCCCGTCCGGACCGCAAAACCGTCGCACCGCCGTGACCCGCACCCTCAAACCGTCGCAAAATGGGCGCCGACAACGCAGTATGAAAAGGCCCCAGCCCTAGGGATCGACGCCCGCCATCTCGCACACGACACGCCATTCGTCCTCGGTCACCGGCTGCACCGACAGGCGCGAATTGCGGATCAGGGCCATCTCCGCCAGCCGCTCATCCGCCTTGACCATGTCCAGCGTCACCGGCGTGTCCACCGGCCCCACCGCCTGGATGTCCACGCAGTCCCAACGGTCATCATCCGTCGTGCTGTCGGGATGCGCCTTGGCGATCACCTCGACAATGCCCACAACCGCCTTTTCCGTTTGCGAATGGTAAAAGAACCCCCGGTCCCCAACCTCCATCTCGCGCATGAAATTACGCGCCTGGTAGTTTCGCACGCCGTCCCATTCCTCGCCCGCGTCGCCCTTGGCGACCTGCTGGTCCCAGCTCCACGTGGACGGCTCCGACTTGAACAACCAATACCGCATCATTCTTCTCCCAAAGGGCGGGCCATCAGCCGGGCCATCGCCTGCGCTACATCTACGCGCCCCGCCACAAGGTCCGCAACCGCCGCACAGATCGGCAGGTCCAGATCGGTACTGCCCAACAGCGCCTGCGCCGTCGCCGCCCCTTCGACCGTGATCGCCGGATCAAATGCCTCACCCCGGCCCAGCGCCTGCCCCAGCCGGTAATTCCGCGACAGCTCGGACGTGCAGGTCAGCACCAGATCCCCAAACCCCGACAACCCCATCAGCGTCTCGGGTGCCGCGCCCCGGGCAGCGGCCAGTCGCTGCATCTCGGCAAAGCCCCGGGTCATCAGCGCCGCGCGCGCACTGTCGCCCAGCCCGGCCCCCGCCACCGCGCCGCAGCCAATGGCAATCACGTTCTTCAACGCGCCACCCATTTCGGCACCAGCCACGTCGCCAGTGCGATACAGCCGCAAAACCGGTGTCGACAGACGCTCTTGCAGGTGGTGCGCGGCGTCCCCGTTGGCACAGGCCAAGGTCAGCGCCGTCGGCAATCCGCGCGCGATATCAGCGGCAAAGCTGGGCCCGGTCAACACCGCCACCGTGCCCGCAGTGCCAAGCAATCCGCTCGGCCCCCGCCCGGTTTCCAGATCCATGCCCTTGCAGCACGCAACCACCGTCTTGCCGCCCAGATCATTGGCCTGCGCAAACCCCGACAGCGCCTGCATCGGCATGGCCAACAGCATCGTATCCGCACTGAAAACAGTCTCTAACAAGGCGCAAACCGACAAATTTTCAGGAAAGGCAAACCCGGGCAACCGGTCCCGGTTTTCCCGGTCCGCTACCATCCGCGCACAGTGCCCTTCATCCCGCGCCCACAGCTGCACAGGTCCGTTTTCCGCGAGCGCAATGGCCAAGGCCGTGCCAAACGCACCGGCGCCCAGCACCGCAACGCTCACGCCTTGGCGCCTTTCTTGCCCGACCCCACAAGCGGCGCGCTCTCCGTGTCCAGCGGCATGCGCGGGCGGGCGGACAGATCCATGCCATCGGGCGCGCGCACCTGCATCTGCTCGATCGTGGCCGCCGCAATCATGGCCGCATTGTCGGTGCACAGCGCCAGCGGTGGCGCGACAAACGCGGCCCCGGCGTCGGCACAAACAGTCTCTAACGCGGCCCGAATGGCCATGTTCGCCGCCACCCCGCCGGCCACGCACAGCGTCGGCTGCACCGGGTCCAGCGCCAGATACCGCGCCAGCGCGCGCCGCGTCTTGCCTGCCAGACTGTCACTGACCGCCTGCTGAAACGACGCCGCAAGATCGGCTTGCGCCCGTCGCGGCAACCCGCCATGTTCCGCCACCAGATCGTCGCGCGCCCGCAGAACGGCGGTCTTGAGGCCGGAAAAGCTCAGATTGCAGTCCGACCTGTTGGCCAGCGGTCGCGGAAAGTTATAAGCACGCGCATCGCCCGCCTTGGCCGCCGCCTCAACCACAGGCCCACCAGGCTGACCCAGCGCGATCAACCGCGCCACCTTGTCAAACGCCTCGCCCGGGGCGTCGTCGATGGTGCCGCCCAACCGCTCGAACCGGTCCGGCCCGTGTGCGATCACGAACTGGCAATGCCCGCCCGACACCAGCAACATCAGATAGGGATAGGCCACCCCGTCGGTCAGCCGCGGTGTCAGCGCATGCCCCGCCAGATGGTTGATCCCATAAAGCGGCAAGCCCGTGGCCGCCGACAACCCCTTGGCCGTCATCACACCCGACACCACTCCGCCAATCAGACCCGGCCCACAGGTCACCCCAATGGCATCCATATCGCCCAACGCCAGCCCCGCCTCGTCCAGCGCCGCCTGCACCGCGTGATCCAACCGCTCGGCATGGGCGCGCGCCGCGATCTCGGGCACGACGCCACCAAAATCGGCATGCAGGGCCGTCTGCCCCATGACCACCGATGACAGCACCCGCATATTCCCCGGCACCCCGCGCACAACGGCGGCGGCGGTATCGTCGCAACTGCTTTCAATGCCGAGGATGGTGACCATGATCTGCCAATCATTGCGTGCGTGTCGGGGGACGGGTATCACTCTGCCTCGTGTCTCACAATGCGCCGATCCCCCTGCTCATGACCCGCCCCGCCGCGGCAGGCACGCGCTTTGTGGACAGCCTGCCGCCCGACACACGGGCCAGGATCACCCCGATCTTCAGCCCCCTGATCAAAATCGAACCCACCGGCGCCCCGGTGGATATGACGGGCATCACCGGCGCGATCTTTACCTCGGCCAACGGTGTCCGCTTTGCCCCGCCGGGCGCGGGGCGGCCCGCCTATTGCGTCGGCGCGGCCACGACCGAAGCCGCCGCACAGCACGGCTGGCACGCTTCGCAGCGTGGCGAGAACGCCGCCGACCTGATCGACAGCCTGCGCGATGGCCCACCGGACGGCACGTTTGTTCACCTTTCCGGCGTTCACACCCGCGGCGACGTTGCCGCGACATTGTCCGCAGCAGGGCTGCGGGTCAGACATATCGCGGTCTACGACCAAACGCTCCGCCCGCTCACCCCGGATGGCAGGCAAGCGCTCTTGCACGGCACGCCCGTCATCGTGCCCCTGTTTTCCCCGCGCACCGCGCAGCATTTTGCAGCCCGGGCGCCCACGCTTGAACATGCCCACCTCATCACCCTCAGCGACGCTGTGGCCGATTGCAGTGCCGCCGACACCGCGGCAACGCTTACAATCTGTGCACAGCCGACCGGGACGAGCATGGCAGACGCCATCGCACGGACAGTCAACGGCTTACTCCGGGTTGAGGGGCGGACACCGTAAGAGTAGGATCGTGCTCGTGGCCGTCGCCATGAAAGAATCGGAGGGGTGACCTTGGCCAAAAAGAATAACAAAACTGCGTCCCCCGAGGCCGAGGCAGACAAACCCACAACAGACCCGTCAGAGACCGCGCCGGACAGCAGCGAAGAGGTCGCGAAAGCGGCTGATGAGCATTCCGAAGAGGCACTGACCAACACCGACGCGCCCATCGAACAGCCTGAGCCTGAGCCTGAGCCTGAGCCTGAGCCTGAGAAAGCGGCACCAGAGCCCGCCGCTCAGGTCCAGCCAGAGAAACCGAATGTGTTTGTCCCCATGCTGATTGGCGGCGTCGTCGCAGGCGCCATCGGGTTTTTCATCGGCCTGTCCCAAGGCTCGGATGTCGACAACGCGGCGTTTGGCGACGCCGTGGCACGGATCGACGCGCTCGAGGGTGCCGTGGAAAACCTGCCCGCACCCCAGACACCCGAAACACCCGAAACCGTGGACCTGACGCCGCTCGAGGCGGCCATCGCTACGCAGGCCGAAACCATCGCAACCCTGTCCCAGCGGGTCGAACGCCTTGCCACAACACCGGCAAGCGACGGCACCATTCCGGCCGCCGCCTTCGAAAACGCGCTGGCCGAAATGCGCGCCGCCGCCGAAGCGCAGCAAAACGAGATCACAGCCCTCCTGTCCGAAGCCGAAGACGCCCGCGCCGCAGCCCGTGACGCGGCCCGGGCCTCCATCGCCCGCACCGCCGTGACCCAGATCACCGCCGCCCTGGAAACCGGCGCGCCCTTCGCCGACGCACTGGAAATCCTGGCGGATACCGGCCAGGTCGACGTGCCCGAAGCGTTGGCCGCTGCCGCGGGCGACGGCGTCGCACCGCTGGCACAACTGCAGGGCAGTATCGCAACCGCAGCCCGCGACGCGCTGTCCGCCGCCCGCGCCGCACAGGACACCGGCGGCCTCGGCAGCTTCTTTGAACGCCAGCTGGGCGCCCGCTCGGTCACGCCGCGTGACGGCGACGATGCCGACGCCGTGCTGTCGCGCATCGAGGCCGCGGTGCGCGCCGGCGATCTCGCCGCCGCACTGGACGAGGCAAACGCCCTGCCCGACGCCGCACAGGCATCGCTCGCCCCATGGCTGACCCAAGCCACCACACGACATGACGCCGTCACTGCCGCCCAAGCGCTGGCAGATACGCTCGCCGCACGCTGAAAGGGCCCATAATGATCTGGTCACTGGTAAAAATTATCGCCTTCGTCGTCGCGGTCGCCGCACTCGCCCTTGGCACGGGCTACCTGCTCGAAGCGGATGGCGGCGTGCAAATCGTGGTCGCAGGCACCGAATACAATTTTGGCCCGTTCATGTCGGTCGTCGCCCTCGTGGTGCTTGTTCTGGCCGTATGGCTGTTTCTCAAGCTCTTGGGCCTGCTGATCGCCACGTGGCACTTCCTCAACGGCGACGAAACGGCGATCTCGCGCTATCTGGACCGGCGCAGCGCGGCCAAGGGATACGATGCGCTGGCCCAGGGCATGATGGCGCTCGCCTCGGGCGAGGGGCAACTGGCGATGACCAAGGCCGCCAAGGCCGAAAAATACCTCGACCGCCCCGAACTGACGAACCTGCTGACCGCACAGGCGGCCGAGATGTCGGGCGACACCAAAAAGGCCGAGGAAACCTACCGCAAGCTGGTGACCAACGACGCCACCCGCTTTGTCGGCGTGCGCGGGATCATGAAACAGAAGCTCGCCGACGGCGACACCGAAACCGCGCTGAAACTGGCCGAGAAAGCCTTTGCCCTCAAACCCAAACACGTCGAAACGCAGGACGTCCTGCTGAAACTGCAAGCCGACAAACAGGACTGGGACGGCGCCCGCCAGACGCTCAGCGCCAAACTGCGCCACGGCAGCCTGCCCCGCGACGTGCACAAACGCCGCGACGCGGTTCTGGCCCTCAGCCAGGCGCGCGCCGTGATGGACGACGACCTGACGATCGAGGCCCGCGAGGCGGCGATCGAAGCCAACCGCCTGTCGCCGGATCTGGTGCCCGCCGCCGTCATGGCCGCCGACGGCTATCTGGATCAGGGCCAGAAACGCTACGCCACCCGCGTGATCAAGAAAGCGTGGGAGGTCACACCCCACCCCGATCTCGCCGCCGCCTTTGCCCGCATCGAACCGGATGAAACCCCCGAACAGCGCGTCAAACGCTTTGGCCCGCTCACCCGCGGCAAGACGGACCCAGAGGCCAAAATGCTGCTGGCCGAACTGCACCTCGCGGCCGAGGATTTTCCCGCCGCCCGCCGCGCGCTGGGCGATCTGGCCGAAACCGATCCCACGACCCGCTCCGCCACGCTCATGGCCGCCATCGAACGCGGGTCAGGTGCAGGTGACGCCGTGGTCAAGGGCTGGCTGGCCAAGGCGGTGACCGCCCCGCGCGGCCCGCAATGGGTCTGCGACAACTGCCACAACATCATGGCCCAATGGGGCCCGACCTGCACCAATTGCGGCGCGTTCGACACGCTGACATGGACCCGTCCGCCCATGGCCGAGGTCGCCCTGCCCGGCGGGTCGGACATGCTGCCGTTGCTCATTGGTCCGACAGCCGCACCACAGGTCGCCGACATCGTTTCGCTTGACCCGAACGGGTCCGACACCGGCGAGGAACCGCCGAAGCCCGACTTGGGCGACACCGTGGTCGAGGCCGAAGACCTCGGAAATCCCACGCAAAAATCCGCCTGACGGCCACAACGGCGCAACGCCGAACAAAAAACCAATATCAGCTTTGTCCGCCAGCTGATTCCGGCTAATTCAGGTGGGCGCGGCATCATTGCCACGAAACCGGGGGGTTCAAACATGACCGCAGCATTTCGCGTCATCACGCTTGTCTTGATCACGGCGCTGGTCAGCGGCTGCACCCTGCCGCGCGGCGCCGCCCTGCGCGGCGAAATCACCCGAAACGAAAACGACGCGGATGCGCCATTTGCCGTGGTGCCGATCAACCGGGACACCGTGGCGCAACTGCGGACATGGCCGGTGACCGGATGGTCCGGAAAATACCACTGGTTCTCGGCCCCGCGCGGTCCGAAATCCAACGTCATCCGCATTGGCGACCAGATCGACCTTGTCATCTGGGACAATCAAGAAAACTCCCTGCTCACCGCGCCCGAACAGAAAAACGTCGCAATCGAGGGTCTGCGCGTGTCGCCCAACGGCACCGTGTTTGTCCCCTACCTCGAAGAGGTCAAGGTAAGCGGCATGACACCCGAAGCGGCGCGCGAAAAGATCGCGACCGAACTGGAACTGGTGGTGCCCGACGCGCAGGTGCAGCTGAACTTTACCTCCGGGCCCGACAATTCGGTCGATGCCGTGCGCGGGTTCAATCAACCGGGCTCCTTCCCCCTGCCCAATCGCAACTTTTCCATCCTCAGCCTGATCAGCCAGGCGGGCGGGATCGAACGCGACCTGGAAAATCCGTTGATCCGCGTGATCCGAAACAGCCAGACGTTCGAGATTCGCGCCGACACCCTGTTTGACCGCGCCTCCGCCAATGTGGTTCTTCGCGGCGGCGACAAGATCATCGTCGAAGAGGATGAAAGGTACTTTGTCGCCCTCGGCGCGACCGGGTCGGAAACCATCGTGCCGTTCGACCGCGAATCCATCACCGCGGTCGAGGCGCTCGCCCTGCTCGGCGGTCTGACCGACAACCGCGCCAATCCCCAAGGGGTCCTGATCCTGCGCGAATACGCCACCCGCCAGTTGCGCAGCGACGGGGCCGGACCCAGCAAGGAACAGGTTGTCTTTACCATCGACCTCACCAGCGCCGATGGCCTCTTTGCCGCCAACAAGTTCCAGATCAATCCGCGCGATCTCGTGGTCGCCACGGAAAGCCCGGTGAACTCGGTCCAGACCATCTTTGGCCTGATCGGATCGGTCTTTGGCGTCGCGAACCGTCTGAACGACTGACCTTTCCCGCACGGTCCTTTCGGGGGGCGGACAGGCCCCCGTTCCGCCATGCATTACGCAAAGGTTAAGAGGGTCGGGAAATGGTTAACGGCGGGCCAAACCCTAACCGTTCCCTAACGCGGCCTTGGTGGGCGTTTTGTACAAAACAGCCCCCCTGTTGAACAAAACCCCGAAAAACCGCGCAAAACGCCCGTTTCCGACGCCCCCGTTTTGTACAAAACACGGGCCCAGATAAACCAAACGCCGCCAAAATGGCGGCGTACGGTGCGTTAACACATCAGCGGCGGGCCAAGCCCACCCCCATCAGTAGCGGTAGTGTTCCGGCTTGAACGGACCTTCGGGTTTCACCCCGATATACGACGCCTGATCGCTGTCCAGCTCGGTCAGTTTCACGCCGATCCGCTCCAGATGCAGGCGCGCGACCTTCTCGTCCAGATGCTTGGGCAGGATGTACACTTCGTTCTTGTACTCATCGCCCTTCTGCCACAGCTCGATCTGCGCAAGTACCTGATTTGTAAAGCTTGCCGACATCACGAACGACGGGTGCCCGGTCGCATTCCCAAGGTTCAGCAGACGCCCCTCGGACAGCAGAATGATGCGATTGCCCGACGGCATCTCGATCATGTCCACCTGTTCCTTGACGTTGGTCCACTTGTGGTTCTTGAGGTTCGCCACCTGAATCTCGTTGTCAAAGTGGCCGATGTTCCCGACAATCGCCATGTCCTTCATCGCGCGCATATGCTCGATGCGGATCACGTCCTTGTTGCCGGTGGTGGTGACAAAAATGTCAGCGTTTTCAACAACATCCTCGAGCGTGGTCACCTGGAACCCGTCCATCGCCGCCTGCAGCGCACAGATCGGATCGACCTCCGTCACGATCACCCGCGCCCCCGCCCCCTTGAGCGATGCCGCCGACCCCTTGCCCACGTCACCATAGCCCATGACCACGGCAACCTTGCCCGCCATCATGGTGTCGGTGGCACGGCGGATGCCGTCAACCAGCGATTCCTTGCAGCCGTATTTGTTGTCGAATTTCGACTTGGTCACGCTGTCGTTCACGTTGATCGCCGGGAACGGCAACTGCCCGTCGCGCACCAGTTGGTACAGGCGGTTCACACCGGTGGTCGTCTCTTCGGACACACCCTGAATCTGGTCACGCACCTTGGTGAACCAGCCCGGGCTTTCGGCCATCCGCTTGGCGATCTGCTGCTTGATCACCTCTTCCTCTTCGGACTGCGGCACGGGAATAATCTCTTCCCCCGCCTCGGCCCGCGCGCCCAGCAGAACATACAGCGTCGCGTCGCCACCATCGTCGAGGATCATGTTCGGGCCATCCTCGAACATGAACGACTTGTCCAGATAATCCCAATGTTCTTCAAGGGTTTGGCCCTTGATCGCGAACACGGGCGTACCGCCCGCAGCAATCGCCGCCGCGGCATGATCCTGCGTCGAAAAGATGTTGCAAGAGGCCCAGCGCACGTCCGCACCCAACGCCACCAGCGTTTCAATCAGAACCGCGGTCTGGATCGTCATGTGCAACGACCCGACGATCCGCGCGCCCGCCAGCGGCTTGGCCTCGCCATACTCGTCCCGCAGGGCCATCAGACCCGGCATTTCCGTTTCCGCGATATCCAGTTCCTTGCGGCCAAACTCGGCCAGAGAAATGTCTTTGACGATATAGTCCTTGGACATGGAATACTCCTTACCATTTCGGCAGCAACTAGCACTGGCGCTTTGGCTTGGCAAACCGTCTGCGTGCGACGTAATAATAATCCGTAACCGGCGGTTCTGACCTGACCGGAACGAGGTGAGCAAATGGCAACAAAAACCCAGACCAAGCCGCACGCCGAGAATGAGTACGGCCGGTATTTCGTGCCCGCCGGACTCGAGGATCGCCCAGCGTCCAAGGCCGTGCTGGCGGGCAACGTCTACGAGGCCGACACGATCAAATTCATGCGCGCGCACGCCGGTGATGGTGACATCATTCACGCCGGCACGTTCTTTGGCGACTTCCTGCCCGGGCTCAGCAGCGCAATGGCCAAAGGGGCCAAGGTCTGGGCCTTCGAACCCAACCCCGACAGCTATGCCGCAGCCAAAAAGACAGTGTCGCTCAACAAGCTGAAGAACATCGACCTGCAAAACGTGGCCCTGTCGAATGTCGCAGGCAACCTTCTGTTCAAATCCCGGGATGGTGACGGCAATTCCATCGGCGGCATATCACATATCGTGGACGAACCGGGTGAGGGCGTGCACGAGGTTTCGGCTGATCTGCTCGACTATATCGTCCCACGCGACAGGCACGTGTCGATCCTTCAGCTCGACGTCGAAGACCACGAAAAACACGCGCTGCGCGGTGCCTTTCACCTGATCCAGCGTTGTCGGCCCATCCTGATCCTCGAATACCTGAGCAATGAACGCTGGCTGCAACGCACATTCCGCGGCATGGGGTATGAGCAACGCGGCAAGATCCACAGCAACTGGGTATACGCCACACCCGACACCGAAACCGTGATCTGAGTTCAATGCCGGATCAGATCACAGCAAACGTGGCTTCCAAGCTGATCAGGATCGACCCGGGATCGGTGCAACCGCCTGATTTCGATCACTTTGTCTGCGCCAATGAATACGGGTTCTATTCGGTCCCGGGGTCGTTCGTGAACCGCAAGGTGCCTGCCCTGCTGGCCTATGGCGATGTGTACGAGCCCAACACGCTGAAACTGATGCGGCGGCTGGCGGGGTCCGGTGACGTGGTGTCGGGTGGCGCCTTTGTGGGTGACTTCTTTCCCGCCCTGTCCGAGGCGATGGATCCCGGGGCGCGGCTGTATTCGTTTGAACCGAACCCGACGACCTATGCCAGCGCGCTGCACACCATCGCGTTGAACGATCTGCAAAACGTGCACCTTGCCCCCGTTGCCGTCGGGGCCAAGGCGGGTGTTCTGCCGCTCAAGGTCGCGGGCTTTGACAACCGCGCGCTGGCCGCCGGGGCCCGCATCCTGACAGAACCCGAGCCGGGCGAAACCGTTGACGTGGATGTTGTCACCCTCGACACCCTGATCCCACAGGACCGGCACATCTCGATCCTGCACCTCGATATCGAAGGCTTCGAACGCCCCGCCCTGCAAGGCGCGCGCGCGCTGGTCCTGCGCTGCAAACCGGTGATCATCGTCGAGGTCGGCAAACCCCGCCCCATGCGGCTCTTTGCCGAGTTCCTGAACGACATGCTGGGCACCGCGCTGTACCGCCCCAGCGGTCTGATCGAACGCAACGCCATCTTTGTCGCCGAGGACGGGTAAGGCATGGCCCGGCAACCGCGCGCATGGCAACGGATGCTGTCGGGCCGCAGGCTCGATCTGCTGGACCCGACCCCGATGGATATCGAGATCGAGGATATCGCCCATGGCCTCGCCTTCGTCGCGCGCTGGAACGGACAAACCGCGGGCGATTATGCCTATTCCGTGGCCGAACACTCGCTGCTCGTGGAAACGCTCTTTGGCCGCATCGCGCCCAAAGCCTCGGCCAAATGGCGGCTCGCCGCATTGCTGCACGATGCGCCCGAATACGTGATCGGTGACATGATTTCACCGGTCAAGGCCGCCGTTGGCCCGGGCTACGGCGCGCTCGACGAACGGCTTGAGGCGGCGGTGCACATCCGCTTTGGCCTGCCCGCCAAGGTGCCCGCCCAGATCAAGCGTCAGATCAAGAAGGCCGACAAGGTCAGCGCCTGGATGGAGGCCACCCAGATCGCCGGGTTCACCCAAGCCGAGGCGGACAAGTTCTTTGGCAAACCCGACGCCACCCTGATGCAGGACCTGCAGATCGTCCTGCGCCCACCGGTCGAGACCCGCACCGCCTTTACCGCCCGTCACGCAGATCTGTTGGCCCAATGCACATGATCCACGTCCGCCCCGCCATCCCGCTTGACGCCGGCTCAATGGCCCGCCTGCTCAACCCCATCATCGAGGATGGCAGCACCACTGCCATAACCAACAAGGTCACCGCCGAAACACTCACCGCGTGGATGGCCGAGACATACGACCGCGCCGCATGGCACGTCGCCGTCAACAACGCCGAGGAAGTCGTGGGCTTTCAATGGATCGCCCGAGGCGGCGATTACCTTCCGCCGGAGGCCGCCGAAATCGCCACCTTCGTGCAGGTGGGCCAAACCGGCCTGGGCATCGGATCGAAACTGTTCGAGGCCACCAAACGCGCCGCCAAGGATCTGGGATACAGATGGATCAACGCCAACATCCGCGCCGACAACGAAGGCGGGCTGATCTATTACCAGTCCCGCGGTTTTGTCGATTACGGCCGGATCGAAGACTACGCCATGGCCAATGGCCAAACCGTCGACAAGATCCTCAAACGCTTCGACCTCTGACCCCCGCGCACGACGGCAGCCAGTGTCCTTCTCTGTTTTGAAAAAATCCTCCGGGGGTCTGGGGGTGGAAAACCCCCAGTCCGACCGATCAACGCGGCGACCGTTTCGCCAGAATGCGCTGCAAGGTCCGCCGGTGCATGTTCAGCCGCCGCGCCGTTTCAGACACGTTGCGATCACACAGTTCATAGACCCGCTGGATGTGCTCCCAGCGCACGCGGTCCGCGCTCATGGGATTTTCGGGTGGCGGCGGCAAGTCATCGCCATTGGCCAGCAGCGCATTGGTGATGTCGGTGGCATCCGCGGGCTTTGACAGGTAATCCGTCGCACCGATCTTGACCGCGGCCACGGCGGTGGCAATTGCCCCATACCCTGTCAGCACCACGACCCGTGCATCGGGCCGCTTTTCCCGCAGCACCTCGACCACGTCGAGGCCATTGCCGTCCTCAAGCCGCAGATCCACCACCGCGTAGGCAGGCGGTCTCGCGGTGGCTATGGCCTTGCCTGCGGCCACTGATCCCGCCGTTTCGATATCAAAACCACGTTTTTCCATGGCCTTGGCCATGCGCCGCAGAAATGGCTCGTCATCGTCGACGAGAAGCAAGGACTTGTCTTCGCCGATGTCATTCAACGCGGTGTCAGGCATGGTTTTCTCCGGGTTCCCAATAGCGATGGCTGCCCAGAACTATGGGGCGCTGCACCCTGATCGTCAAATTTTTGACCAGAATTCAGGCATTTTCGATGTAACACGACGTGCGCTCCGCCATTTGTTCGGGGCTCGCATCGCGACGGAAAAACTCGACAAACCCGTGTTCCGGCAGCACCAGATAGGTGAAGGTCGAATGATCCACGTTGTAGAACTCCGGGTCGTCGCTGTCCTGTTTGCGATAGTAGGTCCGGTACGCCTTGCTGGCCGCGTCGGTTTGTTCCGGCGATCCGGTCAGCCCGATCATCTTATCATGCAGATAGCTGGTGTATTCCCCCATCACCTCGGGCGTGTCCCGTTCCGGATCGATCGAGATAAAGATCGGCGTCGCCGACAGCCCCTGTTCGGCGAGAATATCCACGGCATCGGCATTGCGCGCGTTGTCCATGTGGCAGACGTCCGGGCAGAAAGTGAAGCCGAAATAGATCAGGCTCGGTTCGGTGATCACGTCGGTGTCGGTCACTGTCTCACCGCGCGCATTGACCAGCTCGAACGGTCCGCCGATCGTATTGCCGTCCCCGGCCACCACACTGCCCTGACACTGGGCAAACGGCCCATCACCCGCACCGCGCTGCGTCATGAACCAGATCGCGCCAACAAAGGCGACCGCGACCACCGCGGCAATAGGGGCAACAAGACGTGGCATCATGGACCTCGAAATTTCCTGCGTGTACCGTAGTTATCAACCAACAGTGCAAGTTCAACCAACGATCTAGTGACATAATGGCACAATTCGGCGCGCCGCGTGGCGAGGCATCGGGAACCAATCTGCTCAGCGGGCAACAACGCTCGAACTGGATCCGTCTGCGTACGCTGATCCTGTTGCGCTGGGTGGCGATTGTCGGACAGTTGACCGCGCTGACGCTGGCACAACGCATGTACGGGCTGCAACTGGAACTGGGGCTGTGCTATCTCGCCGTGGGCGTGTCGGTGATCGGCAACCTGATCGCCATTTTCGTCTTTCCGGAAAACAAGCGGCTGTCGGAACGCGAAAACATGGCCATGGTCATGTTCGACTTGTTCCAGCTGTCTTTCCTGCTTTTCCTTACCGGCGGCCTGCACAACCCGTTTGCTCTGCTGCTGCTTGGCCCAGTGTCCATTTCTGCGGCCGTGCTGACCACGCGGTCGACACTGCTGGTGGGCGGGGCGGCAATCATCCTGGTCACGCTGCTGGGGCTGTATCACCTGCCGCTGCGCACCGAACAGGGGTTCATCCTGCGCATTCCGGATATCTTCGTGTTCGGAAACTGGATCGCCATTGTCATCGCCATCCTGTTTTTCAGCGCCTATTCCCAGCGCCTGACATCCGAAATCAACACCATGTCCGATGCGCTGTCGGCCACGCAGATGGCGTTGTCGCGCGAACAGAAGCTGACCGATCTGGGCGGCGTGGTGGCCGCTGCGGCCCACGAACTGGGCACGCCGCTGGCGACGATCAAACTGACCAGCGCCGAACTGATCGAGGAACTGGATGACTTTCCGGACCTGCGCGAGGATGCCGCGCTGATCCGCGAACAGGCGGACCGATGCCGCGATATCCTGCGCGACATGGGCCGCGCCGGCAAGGATGACCTGCATCTGCGCCAGGCCCCGCTGATGACCGTGGTTCAGGAGGCAGCCGCCCCGCATGAGCATCGCGGCAAGATCGTGCACTATACCCACGACCCCGACGCAGGCGACGAGATCGACCAACCTGCCATCCTGCGCCAGCCCGAGATTATCCACGGCCTGCGCAACCTCGTGCAGAACGCCGTCGATTTCGCCGACGCCAATGTCTGGATCGAGGCACACTGGACCGCCGACATCATCTCGTTGCGGATCATCGACGACGGTGCCGGATTTCCGTCCCAACTTCTGGGCCGGATCGGAGACCCGTTTGTACGTCGGCGCAAGTCACGCCAGGAAACCCAGAACCGCCCGGGATACGAAGGCATGGGACTGGGCCTGTTCATCGCCAAGACATTGCTGGAGAGATCGGGCGCCGAGATCGCCTTTGCCAATGGCCGCGACCCTTACGGGCCCGAACCGACCGACACGCCGCATTTGGGCGCCATTGTCGAGGTTATCTGGCCCCGCGCCAAAATCGACGCCCGCGAGACGGAAAACGCGCCGCTGATCACGGGGCAGAACACGCCAATCACGGCCTGATCTGTCGCCGGAATTCAATCAAAGCCACCAGATTCTTTACGGAATCTTCAAAAAAGTTAAACAAATGTTAACCGGTCCCGCCGATATAGTTCCCAGCTGTTCGGCTGGAGAGCCTCATGACGCTTTTGGAAATGTTGTTTATACTGGGGTCTGCCGCCTTGGCAGCCACCCTTGGCATGCTTGTCATGCACATGTCCCGCAAGCGTGACGCGATACCGATCGACGCCAATAACGGTGCGGTGTCTTTCCTGTTTCGCGACTGCGACCTGGAACACGCCACGCCCGAGGGCAACGCACTGCTTGCCACCACCGCCGCCGAGACCGACTGGCACGCCTTGCGCGCGGCACTCGCCCCGCGTTTCCCCGCGTTTCCCAACGATGACGTGCTGCGAAAAATCACCAACACCGTGATCTCCGCCACCGATCCACGCGACACGGGTGTGGTTGAACTGACCCGCGAGGACGAGATGGTCCGGGTCGACATACGCGAAATGGATTCGTGCGATTCCCATACCGTGCACACCATCCGTATCCTGCAATCGCGCAACGCAACACTCGAACTCGCGGCAGAGGCGGCACCCTACCCGATCTGGACCACGGACCCCGGCGGCCAGGTCAGCTGGCACAATGCACGCTACACGGAACTGCTGCACACCGTCGGACAAGAGGACAGCGTCGAACCGATTTTCGATGTTTCGGGGCTTGAACAAACCCGCGGCGGGTCCGTGCGGTCGTCGATCCCGGGCGGCAAGGATGGCAATGACACGTGGTTCGATATCACGCTGACGAAAAAGGGGGCCCGCACGGTCTGCCACGCGGTTGACATCAACGCGGTGATCCAGGCCGAGATTGCCCAGCGCAACTTTGTCCAGACGCTGGCCAAGACATTTGCCCAACTGTCCATTGGTCTGGCAATTTTTGACCGCAATGGTCAATTGGCGCTCTTCAACCCGGAAGCGATGTCAGATCGACCATTGCCGGGTT
>JBCBAV010000077.1:0-18018 GCA_038532285.1 Pseudomonadota bacterium
GCGGAATTTGGTATTTCTGATGATGATGGCGTCGCCCGCGGTGGCGCAGGACTGGGCCGTGCGGTCGGGTGATGAGGCGCTGACCGGGGCCGCGCTGCGCGCGGCGATCGAGGGGCGGGAGCTGGTGTTTTTTGATGACGGGCGGTCGAAGTTTTCGACCGGTGGGTCCTATTCCTATACCTATGCGAATGGGGGCGGCACGGCCTTTGGTGCGTGGCGGATTGACGGGGATGCGGTGTGCATCGCCTTTCGCAACGGGTTTGCGCGCTGCGACCGCTATGTGCGGTCGGGGGCGCGGGTGGTGATGCTGACCCAGAAGGGCGAGCGGTTTCCGGTGCGGTGACATAGCGCGCGGGGCACGATTTTTCGACGAAAAATCTTGGGCGTGCGGGGCGCGTCAGACGTAACGGTTGACGATGTTTTCCAGCCGTTCCTGCCGGCCTGACCGCGGCTGAGGTGCAAAGCCGTCCTGCATCGCGCGGTTAAAGCACGCGTCGAGCCCGCCCTTCAGCATCTCTTGCGCCGCTTGGGTCTGCCAGCCCGCATAGCGGTCGGCGCGGGCATCCTCCAGCGCGCCATCTTCCAGCATCGCCGCCGCAGCCTTGAGCCCGCGGGCGCACACGTCCATCCCGCCCACATGGGCCGCCACCAGATCCATCGGATCCAGCGACTGGCGCCGGATCTTTGCGTCGAAATTGGTGCCGCCGGTGATGAACCCGCCCGCGCGCAGCACCTCGTAATAGGCCAGCGCCACCTCGGGCACGTTGTTGGGGAACTGGTCGGTGTCCCAGCCGGACTGGTAGTCGTTGCGGTTCATGTCGATGGAGCCGAGGATGCCGAGCGACGAAGCCAGCGCCAGTTCGTGTTCGAAGGAATGCCCGGCGAGGATGGCGTGGCCCTGTTCGATGTTCATCTTGACCTCGCCCTCCAGCCCGAACTCCTTGAGGAAGCCATAGACCGTGGCGACGTCGTAGTCGTACTGGTGCTTTGACGGCTCTTGCGGTTTGGGTTCGACGAGGATCGTGCCCTGAAATCCGATCTTGTGCTTGTACTCGACCACCATCTGCAGGAACCGCCCGGCATGGGCGCGTTCGGCGGCGAGATCGGTGTTCAGCAGCGTCTCGTACCCCTCGCGCCCGCCCCAGAGCACGTAGTTCTGGCCGCCGAGTTTCTGCGTGGCATCCATGCAGGATTTCACCGTGGCCGCGGCATAGGTGAACACGTCCGGATCGGGGTTCGTGGCCGCCCCCGACATGAACCGGCGGTGGGTAAAGAGGTTGGCGGTGCCCCAGAGCAGGCGGGGCCCGTGTTCCATCTTGGCGGCGATGTAGTCGACCATTTCCTCGAAATTCCGGGTGCTTTCGGCGAATGTCGCGCCTTCGGGCCGGATGTCGAGATCGTGAAAGCAGAAGAACGGCTGGCCGAGGATGGCAAAGAGGTCAAAGGCCGCGTCTGCCTTGGCCCGGGCTGCGTCCATCGTGTCGCCGAACCAGGGACGTTCGAACGTCTGCCCACCAAACGGATCGCCGCCGGGCCACGCAAAGCTGTGCCACCACGCAACGGCAAAGCGCAGGTGATCCTCCATCCGCTTGCCCATCACCATTTCATCCGGATTGTAGTGTCGAAAGGCCAGTTCGCTGGTGGCCTCGGGGCCTTCGTAGGTGATCGGCGGAATGTCGGCGAAATAGGCGGTCATGAGATGTCCTTGATGGCTGTGTAGGCGGTACGGTAGCGTATGTATGCCTCGTCAAATGCGGCGGTCAGAGTGGTGTTGGGTTCGAATATGCGGGCAGTTTCGGGCGGTGTCGCGATCTCGGGCCCGCCATCGCCCGCGGCCATCAGGCCCAGACGTGCGGCGCCGTATGCTGCGCCATAGTCGCCCTGCGCGGGCACCGAAACCGGCAGGCCCAGCACGGTCGCGATGGTTTGCAACCACACGTCCGATGCCGCCCCGCCGCCCACGGCGATCAGCGCATCAAGCGGCGTGCCGGTGGCCTGCATCGCGGACAGACTGTCGCGGAAGGCAAAGGCCACGGCTTCGAGCACTGCGCGGGTGCCAGCGGCGCGGTCGGTCTCATGGGCAAGGCCCAGAAACGCCCCGCGCACCTGCGCATCGTTGTGCGGCGTGCGTTCGCCGCCGAGATAGGGCAGGAACAGCGCCCGCCCCGGCCCGGTGGCATCGCGCAGTTCGCTCGTGAGCGTTGCGGGATCGGCCCCCACCAGCCGCCCGTACCACGACAGCGCGTCGGCAGCGGCAAGGATCACGCCCATCTGGTGCCACTGCCCCGGCAACGCATGGCAAAACGTGTGCAGCGCACTGGCGGCATCGGGGCTGTAGCCGTCGGCGGCGGCAAAGAGCACGCCCGACGTGCCCAGCGACACGAAGCCTTGCCCCGGTTGCGCCACGCCCACCCCGATGGCCGAGGCCGCGTTGTCACCCGCACCACCCGCCACCGGAATGCCGGTGTTCAGCCCGAACTGCTGCGCCACCGCGGCGCGCAATAGGCCCGAGGGCTGGCTGCCCTCGACCAGCCGGGGCATGTGATCGCGGCCAAGATCGGTGGCAGCCAGCAGGTCGTCATTCCAGTCGCGCGCGCCCACGTCCAGCCACGCGGTCCCGGCAGCATCCGACATCTCGGACACCGGTTCGCCCACCAGCCACAGGCGCAGATAATCCTTTGGCAACAGTACTTTGGCGGTGCGGGCAAAGACATCTGGTTCGTGCGCTTTGACCCACGCCAGCTTGGGCGCGGTAAAGCCGGGAAAGACGATGTTGCCGGTGCGCGTGCGAAAGATCGGGTTGGCGTCGAGCGCTGCCGCCTCGGAAAAACTGCGCGTGTCGTTCCACAGGATACAGGGGCGCAGTGGCCGGTCTGCCGCATCCACCAGCGTCGCCCCGTGCATCTGGCCCGACAGCCCAATGCCGCGCACGCCGCCCAGATCAAAGCTGCCCGCAAGCTGGCGCAGGGCGGTTTCGGTCGCGGTGATCCACGTGTCGGGGTCCTGTTCGGACCAGCCGGGATGCGGGCGCGTCACCTCAAGCGGTGCGGTGGCGCTGCCCAGCACGCTCTGGCCCGCATCCATCAGCAGCACCTTGACCCCCGAAGTGCCCAGATCAACCCCGAGATACATCGCCTTGTCCCCCCAACCCCGTGCGCGCCGGATCGCGCCCAAAACCCGCGGGAAAAGCCGCGCGGACCATGCCGCCCCGGGCCCGCGGCGCGTCGCCTTGCCCGTGTGGGTCATGGTCCAATACTGCTTGGGGACAGGTCCGGGCAACAGGGCAGACACACTTGCCGGGATCGCCCGCAAGACCGCGCACCGCCGCAGGCCTGCCCGCCCGCGTGGTCTTGCGCGCCGTCCGGCAAAGCACCACCGTGACACTGCCGCCCGTGCTTTGGCCCCAAGAATGCTGCCCAATCCGGTTCATCTTGCCCCCGGGGTCACGCACTGGCGCGCCACGTCCCTCTTCTCTGTTTCAAAAAAATCCCCCCCGGAGGGCCGATCCGCCCCACGCGCCCCACATCTGATCCGTGGCACGCCCCGGTGCACCCCTGCGATCCGTACCGTCCGACAGGGCGATGTCGGGAAATCTGTGCAAGCGTCCCGATCCTCTGCATCGCAGCGTTTCCCCCATCTGTTTGCGCTCACTATTTGCGGTCAGGCGCCACCCTGCAAGGGCAAAAACCGCTTGCATCGTGCCGCCCTTTCCGGTGCAGTCGCCGTCGGCGGGGAGAGATTTCATGGTCAACACGGCATATGACGTGGTCATCATCGGCGGTGCGATCATGGGGTCGTCGGCGGCGTGGTTTTTGACGGATAACGCCGATTTCGACGGCTCGGTTCTGGTGATCGAGCGGGACCTGACCTATGCCGCCTGTTCCACGGCGCACACCAACAGCTGCATGCGGCAGCAGTTTTCCACCGGGTTGAACGTGCGGATCAGCCAGTTTGCGGCGGACTTTTACCAGAACATGCGGGGCCGCATGGGCGGGGACGCGGACGTGCCGCAAAACCCGATCCAGAATTTTGGCTACATGTATCTGGCAGACAGCCCGGAATTTGCCGATGTGCTGATCGAAAACCAAAAGGTGCAGGCCGCCGCGGGCGCGGGCACGCGGATCATGACGCGGGACGAGATCGCGGCGGCCTATCCGTTCTACCAGCTCGATGACATCCTGCTGGGGTCGCACAACACCGTGGACGAGGGGTATTTCGACGGTGCGGCGATGTTTGACGCGTGGCGGCGGCAGGCGCGGGCGCGCGGGGTTGACTATGTCCAGGGCGAGGTCGTGGGGATCAACGTGCAGGGCGGCAGGATCGCGAGTGTCTCACTCGCGACGGGTCAGACCATCGCCTGCGGGCAGGTGGTCAATGCGACCGGGCCGCGGGCCGCGCGCACGGCAGCGCTGGCCGGTCTTGATCTGCCGGTGGAGCCGCGCAAGCGCTTTACTTACAACTTCCGGGCCGAACGTCCGCTCGATCGCCCCTTGCCGCTGACCATCGACCCAAGCGGGGTGCATGTGCGTGAAGTGGGCGGCGGGACCTACATGGCCGGTGGGCATCTGACGCCCGATGCCGCCGTGGAGCCGGACGATTTCGAGATGGATCACGGGTTCTGGATGGATCATGTCTGGCCCGCATTGGCCACGCGGATCCCCGCGTTCGAGGCGGTGCGCGTCACTGCCGAATGGGCGGGGCATTACGCCTATAACACGCTGGATCAGAACGCGATTTTGGGACCGCACCCGGAGGTCGGCAATTTCATCTTTCTCAACGGGTTTTCGGGTCACGGATTGCAGCAATCGCCGGCCATGGGGCGCGGCACCGCCGAATGGCTGACCCATGGCGCCTACCGCACGCTGGACCTGACCCCGTTTCACTATGACCGGATCGTGGCGAACGTGCCGATCCGGGAACGCGCAGTCATTTAAAGGAGATCACATGCTCGACAAACTCGTCCTGACCGGGGCCGCTGGCAAGCTGGGCTCGTATCTGCGGGGGCCGCTCGCCGCGATGTGCCGCGAACTGGTGAGCACTGACATCGCCGAGAGCGTGCCCGATCTGGCCGAGAACGAGACCTATGTGCAAGCCGATCTGGCAGAGCTTGCCCCGTTCGAGGAGATGCTGAAAGGCGCCGACATGGTGGTGCATTTCGGCGCCATCGTGGACGAAGGCCCGTTCGAGGAACTGCTCGGCCCGAATTTCATCGGCGCCTACAACATCTGGGAGGCCGCACATCGCAACGGGTGCCGTCGCGTTGTCTATGCTTCGTCGATCCACGCGGTGGGGATGTATCCCAAGACGCAGGCCATCGGCATCGACGTGCCGCACCGGCCCGACACGTTTTACGGCCTGGCGAAGTGTTTTGCCGAGGATCTGGGCCGGATGTACTGGGAAAAGCGGGGGCTCGAGGCGGTGTGCCTGCGCATCCTGTCCTGCGCGCAGGTGACCAACCCGCGGGCGGTGGGCACGTGGCTGAGCTATGACGATTGCATCCGGTTGGTGCAGCGGGCCATCGACACGCCGGTGACCGAATTTTCCATCATCTACGGCGTGTCCGACAATGACCGCGCCCCGGTGGACAATTCCGCCGCGCGGCATCTGGGCTACAGGCCGCAGGACAATGCCGAGCAGTTTGCCGAAGCGATCTATGCCGAATACGGCCCGCTCGACCCGCACGACCCGTCCCACGCCCGCCACGGCGGGCCCTTTGCCGGGATCGAACTGGGCAAGTCGGCGATGTCGCTTTTGAACCTGAACGACGATGACACGGGCAAATCCTGATGCGCATCGACGCGCTGCAATACTGCAACTGGACGCCCGAGATCTTTGCGCAGCTGCGCGCGGGCGGGGTGGATGCGATCCATGTGACGATTGCGTACCATGAAAGCTTTCGCGAGGCGGTGCAGAACCTTGAACAGTGGAACCGCTGGTTCGAGCGGTACCCGGACCTGATCGTGAAGGGGCGGGTGGCGTCGGACATTGATGCCGCACGGGCGGCAGGGCGCACGGCGGTGTTTTTCGGCTTTCAGAACCCCAGCCCGATCGAGGATGACATCGGATTGGTCGAGGTCTGGCACGATCTGGGCGTGCGGTTCATGCAGTTGACCTATAACAACCAGTCGTTGCTGGCCTCGGGCTGTTACGAGGACGACGACACTGGCCTGACGCGCATGGGGCGCGAAGTGGTGGCCGAGATGAACCGCGTGGGGCTGGTCATCGACATGAGCCATTCCGGCGACCGGTCGACCATCGAGGCGGCGGAGGTGTCGACGCGGCCCATTGCGATCACCCACGCCAACCCGCATGTCTGGCACGCGGCACTGCGCAACAAGCGCGATGACGTGATCCGCGCGGTGACGGAACGCGGCGGGATGCTGGGGTTTTCGGCCTATCCGCATCATCTGGCAGGCGGCAGTGACTGCACGCTGGACAGCTTTTGCCGGATGGTGGCCGAGACCGCGGACCGGTTCGGCGCGCACTGCCTCGGGATCGGGACGGACCTGTGCCAGGGCCAGCCCGACAGCGTGGTGGAATGGATGCGCGTGGGGCGCTGGACCAAGGGCGTGGATTACGGCGAAGGCTCCGCCGACCGCCCCGGCTTTCCACCGCAGCCCGCGTGGTTCCGCGACAATCGCGATTTTGGCCGCATCGAAGAGGGGTTGTTGGCCGCAGGCCTGAACCCCGATGAGGTTGCGGGGATCATGGGCGGGAACTGGTACCGGTTTTTTGCGGAGAATTTCGAGCCGCAAGCGCCGAGCTAAGACCAAAGCCGGGCTTTGAGCCCGGCCAGCGCCCGACCGACCTCCCCCCGGAGGGCGGGCGCTTTGTCACCATCTGTGCGTAACGGTAAGGCGTGGCACGGCGGCGCGGGTGTGCGCGGTCCAAAGGCCCTCCAGGTCGGTCGGGCGCTGGCCTTTTGCGAAGCGCGGTGTCGCTTCTGGGGTGGACGTTGCCGCGCGGCTGTATTGCTCTGACCCCGACACAACAGGGGGCAGTGCCATGAAAATCGGGTTTATCGGGTTGGGCAATGTGGGCGGCAAGCTGTCGGGCAGCCTGATCCGCAACGGGCATGACGTGGCGGTGCATGATCTGGATGCGGCACTGGTCGCGGGCAAGGTCGCGGACGGGGCAAGCGACGGGGGCAGCCCGGCGCAGATGATGCAAGCCTGTGATGTGGTGATCACCTGCCTGCCCAGTCCCGCGGCGTCAGCGGCGGTGCTGGATCAGATGCTGCCGCATGTCAGCCCCGGCAAGATCTGGATGGAGATGTCGACCACCGATGAACAGGAGGTGAAACGGCTGGGCGCGCAGGTCATCGCGGCGGGAGGTGCGGCGGTGGATTGTCCGGTCTCGGGCGGCTGTCATCGGGCGGACACGGGCAATATCAGCATCTTTGCCGGCTGCGACCGGCCCACGTTCGAGCGGGTTCTGCCGCTTTTGACCACCATGGGGCGGCGGGTGCTGCATACGGGCGATCTGGGCTCTGCGTCGGTGCTGAAGGTGCTGACCAATTACCTTGCCACCGCGAACCTGGTCAGCTGCGCCGAGGCGCTGACGGTGGCCAAGGGCGCGGGAATGGATCTGGCGACGGCCTATGAGGCGATGGCGATTTCATCGGGCACGTCCTTCGTGCACGAGACCGAAAGCCAGGTGATCCTGAACGGCAGCCGCGACATCAGCTTCACCATGGATCTGGTGGCCAAGGACATCGGCCTGTTTCAGGACGTCGCGGACCGGGCGGGGGTGCCGCTGGATCTGAACCCGCTGCTGATCCGGCTCTTTGACGACGCGATTGCGCGGTTTGGCCCGCGCGAGCTGTCGCCCAACTTCATCAGGCGGCTGGAAGAGGCCACGGGGCTGGACGTCACCGCCCCCGGATTTCCCGCCGAGATGGTGGATGACGAACCCGAAGAGGCGGGCGCAGAGGTGGTGCCGCGGCGCTGATGGCTTGCGCGCGGCAGCCCCTGCCGATAGAGCGCGGCCATGGCTGACAATGAGGACATTCTGGCAACCGTGAACGCCTCACCAGGGCGGCGCATCCTCGGCGTGGGAGGCGTGTGGTTGCTGGCCGGGATCGTGCTGTGGGTGGCGGTAACCACGCCGCCGGCGCTGGGCTGGCAGGTGTTTCTGCTGGCCGTGGGCGGTTCGGCGATCTGGCTGGCCGAGCGGATGCGCCGCGCCACAGCGCTGCGGCTGGAACTGACCGAGACCGAGCTGCGCGACAGCGGCGGCACGGTCATCGCGCGGACCGATGACATCATCGGACTGGATCGCGGGATATTCGCGTTCAAACCGTCGAACGGGTTCCTGCTGAAGCTGCGGCAGGCAGAGGGCCGCGTATGGCGGCCGGGTCTGTGGTGGCGGCTGGGCAACCGGGTCGGGATCGGCGGCATGACACCGGGGCATCAGGCCAAGGTGATGGCCGAAGTGATCTCGGCCATGGTGGCGACGCGCGAGGGGTAGGGTCTCTGCCCGGCTGGGTGGTGGGGGTCGATTGTCCCTGCTCGGGCGATGCGTGCGGTTTGCCGGACGAAGATGTCATTGGATTTCTTTCCACGCGTGGCGGTTCTTGTAGCGCTTACCTTCCTAAGCGCAGCAGGAAGCAAGGCGCTGTTGCGACTTGGGTGGTGAGCAGCAAGCGTGTTCGTCAACCGGACTATTTGAGCTGCCGCAACACTGACTGGAACCAGCTACGTGTTTGCTTGCTCTCTCGCCGGGTTTGCAGGTGGCGCGCATTTTGCCGAGCCCGATCACAATGCGATCGGCACGGTGTTCTGGGCTGCTCAGAGTCATGATCTGGAGGTTTGTGTTGTCGTGTCCAAACTCGACCTTCAATGGGACATCCGCCAGCTCAGGCATGGCAGACACGCTCTTGGCCATGATGCTGCTAAACTTGCCAACTGTCATGTGATCCGATCCTTGCCCGTCGAGAAGCTGCAATCTGGTCTCTTGCCAGCTGTCCGTGCGGCCGCCGCAGTCGATCCCTTTTGCGGCAAAATGAATGAGTTCTGTGACGTGGTATCCGGGCGAGATCTCACCATCCTTGGTTTCAAAAACCAAAGGAAGTGCAGCGTCATAGAGTTGAAGGTCATGCAAGAGCCCTGAAAGAGTTTTCAAACCGATACCTTTCATTTCAACGATTCTTGAAATACCTTACAGCCAGACAAAAATATTTCAAGGGATATTGAAATATGATCGCACAAGACGCCGCCAGCTTGTTTGGCGTACTTTCAAACGCGGACCGTTTGGGCGTTATCCGCGCTTTGGTTGAGGCTGGGCCGGACGGCATGAGCGCGGGCGCCATTGCACGAAAGATCGGCGCAAGCCCATCGCGCGCGTCCTTTCATCTGCATGCACTTTCCGAAGCCGGGTTCGTGCACAAGGAACGTCAGTCGAGGAACTTGAACTACCGAATGGACTTCAAAACACTTGGGAGGCTGATCACGTTCCTGATGGAGGATTGCTGCAAAGGCAGCGCCGAATTGCGCAGATGTTGCTCGATGGGGCGGATGAACTGACGGCTACGCGGACAAAGCTGCCGTTCAGATTGTACTATTGGTCGTCCAACTTCGTCTCGTAACGCAGTTTCAGGGTTATTGTACCTGTCTCCCATGAGACATCACTGCTCCGAGGGTCGAGGATGGTATCGCGTTCTTCAATGACAATGCCTCCCAATCTGACGGCCGATGCTCGTTCAACTTGCCGCTTCAAAGTTATCGCTTGTAAATCAGTCAGTTCTACGATGTTGACACCATCGAGTTGAAGAACAGGCATTCCACTATGGCCTAACAATCCACCAAGGAGGTTAGCTTAGCCGTTTCTCCATTCTTTGCAAAATTAGAATTATGCTCAAAACAGAAACTCGGATTTTCTCTGCTCTCCGCATTCAACCAATGCTGAGGATCCGATGTCCATTTTGGGCTCATTGCAGACCTACGGCGGTCGAGCGACGCAAAAGCGACGGTTTTGTCGGCTTCCACGCTAAAGATGCGGGACAAAGATGCTGCGCTGAACGGGAACGTGAACTGCCGCGCGCGACCTTGCGCGGGATCAGTTGGTGATGTCCCCGATGACCTTGTCGAATTTGCCCCGCTTCAGAGCCTTTCGGTTGATCAGGACGACCAGCGCGTAGACGTCGCCCCACATCCAGCCTGTCAGGTTGCTGCTGGGCAGTTCCAGAAGCACTTCGTTGGGGGAGCCGCTGCCGTGTGGGGTGTAGATGAAGCCGTGCGGGGCGTGGGACATGCCGCCGAATTCCTTTTCGGCCATGGCCTCGCATTTGCGTTCGGTGCGGTCGCGGTGCAGGGGCGGCAAGGCGTCCCTGTCCTGAACAAAGCATTGAAACAGGTGGGTGTCCAAATCACCCAGATACCGACCCGCGTAGTCGGTGTTTTCGGGATCGACCAAGGTCATGGCCTTGGGTTCGATGTCTGCATCCTTGGAGTCGGCGGATCTTGTTATGGTGAGGCCGGGTAAAGGCAGGTTCGAGATGTCGTCGATGAACCGCGCGGCCCGGTTGGCATCGAAGGACTGCTTTTCTACAGCATCCACCGCGGCCGCGAAGGCCACCTGCGTTTTGGTCGCTTCGTCCTGAATGTAGCGGACTGCCGCCTTGGCCTCGTCCTTCAGATTGCCTTTGAGTTGGTTGCCACATTGCGCGAGGCGCAGATCAATGGTCTGCGACATTTTCTCGATCAGGAAGCCGAGGCTCGCCGTGTCGAACGGGCGATGCGCGGGTTTGGTCAAATCCAGCATTTCCCGGTCTTCCCACTTCACCTGCGAAATCGGGGGTTGAGGCAGTTGGCCTTTGTGCGCGATCGCAGTGACGGGAAAACGGTTGTAGTGCGGAAAGCCATGGGTGTCGGCGCCGTCGTTCCAGCGATGTTGCGGGACCGGCACATCGGCGGAGCGGGGCACCAGATCGCCGCTGACATGCAGAACCTTGGGCGCGCAGCGATCCGGGTGATTGAAGAACACAAGGTGCCCGTCGCGTGGACCAAGGCCGGACCAGATGTCGGCGGGCAGTCTTGCAAGGTCGATCTGTGCGAGAAAGTTCAACGGAACGCCCTCGATCTCGGGCCAGGCCTCGTCGGGGGGCAGCATGGGCTGTCCGCCGAACCAGCCAGCCTCAAGCGGGCCGGGCCGGATGATCGGTTTGAGGATGACCGACGGAAGGGTGTCGTTTTGCGCCGCGTCATGGACTGCAAGCGCGTCAGAGTTGGTGTCGAGGATGGACTGGATCATGTCCGCGCCGTCTGGCGTGGCTTGGCCGCGGTCCTGTCTGGATTTGCCGAATAATTTACTGAGTGCAGTGAGCATACCCTTGCCTCGCATTCCATCAATTCACGGAACCGGTGTGATGTGCGTTTCTGGCGAAACTATGGAAACGGGCGGGAAGCTTGGGACGAACGGCGTGCGACGTTTTTCAGGCAACGCAACGCTGCCGACGTCCGCGCACCACGTAGCATAGGCGAATTCGGTCTATTGCCTGGCGTTTGCGGCGACACAGGACACGATAGATTTGGCGTGATGAAATGAGAAAGGCTTGCCGCAGCAAAGCAGCAAGCCTACGTGTCGTTTACCACACCGGACGGTACGCATCAGCGCCCGTCCGGGATTGCTGTTACATCGTGCATTCTTCGTAACAGACGCGCGGTGCGTAGCGGGGCCTTGTGAACACGAAGTTGTGGATCTCGTGATCGCTGAGCCCGAGGTTGAAGGGCGGGTCGTATTGTTCGAAGGTTTCGACCACGATCACCCGTTCGCCATCGGGCATGACCGGCAGGCTGGCGCGCAGGTTGTTCACGTCCGAACTGCTGAGCGGCGAGATGCTGCCGTGCACTTCGGACCAGTCTTTCTGGTATTCGTCGTTGGCCTCGTCATAGGTGACGCTGGTCACCCGCAGGGCAAAGTTGTTGGGATCGGTCCACGACATGTAGGAGGCCAGCTGGTGCAGCCCGTTCATGTAGCCGCCGTCCAGCGGGTTGGTCTGGCGCGAGATCACATCGCCGATGGCATAGGCCGTCTTGATGTTCAGCGAATGCGTGCGGTAGGCGTGGAAGTACGAATACATCGACAGGTACGCCCAGAACAGCATCGGCAGCATGATCAGCGCTTCGAGTGCGACGCCGCCTTTTTCTTCGTCGCGAAAGCGGTTGAGGAGACGGGAAATATTCATCATGTGTTCGGCTCCTGTACAAAGACTGACACCGCCACGATCGGATAGCCATCGCGCTGGCCGGCATCGGTCATCGCCTTGCCCATCCCGATATGGGGAAAGACCGGGTCGTAGAGATAGCAGGCCCGCAGCACCATCAGGTCGTGATCGTTGCCGTGGAGAAACTCGCGGCTGGGCAGCAGCGGCTGGCTGCGATCGACACAGTCGGCCCCGCCGCCAAAGGCCACAAAGGCGCGTGGATCGACCGACTTCATCTCGAGCTTGAGGTTCTGCAGGCAGTTGTTGAGGAAACCCGCGTCGTTGCAGATCATCTGCTTGACCTGGCTGTGGGTGTAGTTGGTGCCGGTGTTCAGGCGAATGTCACGTACCGCCAGGTCCAGCCCGCGATCCAGGAAGTTCTGCCGGAACGAGTAGAGGCCAAGTTCCCACGATGAGAGCAGGACAAAGAACAGGACCGGGAACACCAGGGCCCATTCGATGACATAGATCGACCCGTCTTCCTTGCGGCCAAACCGGCGCATCGCTTTGCGAAATGTCTTGGTCATTGGGTCAGCCTCAGCTGGTTGATCTGTTTGGCGATGGCCTCGAAGGCTTCGGTGATCTCGACGCCTTCGACACGGAAGAAGTGCGAGGGCGAAGAGGCGCAGTCGCGCATCACGTCGGCGCCGTCATTGTTGACCTCGAAGCCGATGGTCCAGACCACGATGCCGCTGTCGCGTGCAGCCTGACAGATGTCGGACAGCATGTCGTCGGCGTGATCGTCGGTGTACTTGGTGTAGCGCCAGTCGCCCCACTCGCTCGAGTACACGTAGTTGTTGAGGTACCAGTGCAGCGGATAGCGGGTCCAGTGCACGCGGTAGTTCCGGCGGCTGTAGGCCCAGTCCGCGATGCGCACCGTGTTCACGTTCTCACCATCGGTCATCAGAAGGATGGTTTTCAGTGTCTCGGTATCGCTGTAGAGCGCCGGGCGCGCGCCAAAGGCGCTGTCCACCGCGTTGCGCAGGCCAAGATACTGCACCACCGGCTTGAACGACGGGTCGAGCAGGGCCACGCCCCATTTCATGCCGATGTGGATCGCGGTGTTGGCGCGGGCAGCAAACTGGTTGACGCGGGCCGTCAGGACCGCCGGGTTCTGCGAGAACGCGACGATCTGTTCGTATTCGCGCACGTCCGAGCCTTCGATGCCGTCATCGCGCCCCGGGCAACCCGGGTTGCTGACCGGGCGGTCATAGTTCCAGCCCGCATCAAAGAACTGCATGTGCTCGTAGCTGCCGTCCATGCGCAGCGACGTGGTCAGGAAATCGGTATCCTCAAAATCCACGCACCAGCCCGGATTGCCGGACAGACGGTTCATGTTCATGCCGTTGAAGATGTTTTCACCGGCGCTGACCTGTGCGGTGTAGGGCACGATGCTGACCGACACGAGGTCTTCGTTTGCATCCGTGAGCACGGTGTTGATGAAGGTTTCTGCCGCGTCGTGCAGGTTTTCCATCTTGTTGTTGCGGCCCATCGAACCCGAGATGTCGAGCACCATCGAGATCTCGACGTTGGAGATCCGTTCTTCGGCGGTGGAGCGCGCGGGCACGGCCAGTTCCGGCACACCCAGCGCCTGCATGAAGCGGGTGCGGGTGGTGGCATCGGCGCGCGCTGTCACGGTGCGGAAGTTCAGGCCTTCGTCGACGCCGACCGAGGTCAGGTACTGGCCCATGCCCGCCTTGTTGAAGTAGTCCTGGACCACTTCGGCCGGGTCGAGCGGCTGGTCGAGGTCGGCGGCAGCCAGCACCGCGCGGTCCAGTGTGTTCTGGACCTGCGTGCGGGTCATTTCGTTTTGCATCAGGTCCACGGAAATGCCGCCAACGGCGAGCATCATCATCAACATGGCAATGGAGAAGTAGGTCGCAGAGCCGCGTTCATCGCGCTTGAAGCGTGCAACGCCAGAGCGCAGACGCGCCTTCAAACCGGTATCTAATGTCTTGGTCGGTGTCATATTTCACCCCGATTACCAATGTTAACGTCAAGTCCGGACCTTTTTGTCCACAGCGTTAATGCCTGAGGAATGTGGCTGAAATCGGGCCGAAGCTGGGGCTGTTCGTGAAGACTTGGCAGCGTTTTGGCCGCAATCCGGGGGGCAGCCCGGGCATTGTTTCCGGCGCATGTTCAGTGCGCCACATTTGCGACCCGGTAACAACCTGCAATCGAATCTGGCCGAAATTAACCAAACCGTCATAGGCTGCGGTGAACCAATGGGCCGTGTTGTGAGTCGCCCACGCAAGAAGGAGAGCCCGGATGAGCCCCGAAAACGAACCGACATTCCGCGAAAGTGTGGACATCATGTTCAACCGTGCGGTCGCGTTGATGGACCTGCCCCCGGGGCTCGAGGAAAAGATACGGGTGTGCAATGCGACCTATACGGTGCGGTTTGGCGTGCGGCTGCGCGGGCAGATCCAGACCTTTACCGGCTACCGGTCGGTGCATTCCGAACACATGGAACCGGTGAAGGGCGGCATTCGATTTGCCACCGGAGTGAACCAGGACGAGGTCGAGGCGCTGGCGGCGCTGATGACCTATAAATGCGCGCTGGTCGAAGCGCCCTTTGGCGGATCCAAGGGCGGACTCGCGGTGGATCCGCGCGCCTATGACGAACATGAGCTTGAGGCGATCACCCGGCGCTTTGCCTATGAACTGATCAAGCGGGACATGATCAACCCGGCGCAGAACGTGCCCGCCCCGGACATGGGCACGGGCGAACGCGAGATGGCGTGGATCGCCGATCAGTACAAGCGGATGAACACCACCGACATCAACGGAGTGGCTTGTGTCACCGGCAAGCCCACCAATGCCGGCGGTATCCAGGGCCGTACGGAGGCGACGGGCCGCGGTGTGCAATACGCGCTGCGCGAGTTCTTCCGGGACACCGACGGTGTGGCCAAGGCCGGGATGAGCGGGACGCTGGATGGCAAGACGGTGATCGTACAGGGCCTCGGCAACGTGGGCTATCATGCCGCCAAGTTCCTGTCCGATGAAGACGGCTGCAAGGTCGTGGGCATCATTGAACGCGACGGCGCGCTGACTGATCCCCGTGGACTGGATGTCGATGCGATCCAAAGCTGGATTGCCACCCATGGCGGGGTGCAGGGTTTTGCGGATGGCACTTTTGTTGCCGATGGCGCGTCGGTGCTCGAGGAGCCGTGCGACATCCTGATCCCGGCGGCTCTCGAGGGTGTGATCAACCTTGGCAACGCGGCCGGGATCAAGGCGCCGCTGATCATCGAGGCTGCCAATGGTCCGGTCACCGCCGGGGCCGACACCATCCTGCGCGAGAAAGGGACGGTGATCATTCCGGACATGTACGCCAATGCGGGCGGGGTCACGGTGTCCTATTTCGAGTGGGTCAAGAACCTGAGCCACATCCGCTTTGGCCGGATGCAGCGCCGCCAGGAAGAGGCGCGGCACCAGCTGGTGGTGGACGAGCTGGAGCGGCTGAGCGACCATCTGGGTGACGCGTGGAGCATGACGCCCGATTTCAAGGAGAAATACCTGCGCGGTGCGGGCGAGCTGGAACTGGTGCGCTCGGGGCTCGATGACACGATGCGCGCGGCCTACCAGTCGATGGCGACCGTCTGGCACGACCGCGGCGACGTGGAGGACCTGCGCACCGCTGCCTATCTGGTGGCAATTGACAAGGTGGCAACCAGCTACAAGGCCAAGGGCCTTTAACCCACCGCACAGCGGACGCTGCGTGTCGTGCGTGGCGCCCGCTTCGATACCTCCCCCCCCAGACACCCTCCAGTCCCGGTGCGGATGCCGCTGCGTGCCGGGCGCGGTTGCCGTGCGTGTCCGTCACACGGGAAAAACCGTGCCCCGGTCCGAATGAACCCTGCCTTTGATGTGTCATTCCAACATTGCCTGGTGCGGTGGCTTTGCGGGCAAAGAGAACCTGTGCGCCGCTGTGCGCGTCGAAGCGGCGGCAGTGGGTTTCGGCCCTGAGAGACGCATTATGGGTTTCAGTCTGTCTGGATGACGGAAGAAGAAGCGGCGCGCCGGGGACAATCGCGACCCTGTCAACCGAAACGCTGTTATCGCGGCGTGATCGTGATCTGGCCTGCACTTGTGTCCCGCAGTTCGACCTCACGCACCAGCGCGCCTGACAGTGGCGACGGCGCAGTGCGGATCGTCACGGGGGCCGTGGCCCCCTTGCGCGGCGGACCATGTCGAAAAAAACCAACTCCGTTCGAATAAGCCTGACCTCCGGCGTGTTCACCAGATGAACCGACGCGGTGTGCGCGGGGTCAATTCAACGCGGCGCTAATGGCAGTGCGCAGGAGGGTGTCATGGGTATTTTCCCAAAGTTCGGTCGCAACAGGAAATCGTCGGGGTATACCTATGGCGACGTGGTCGAAGAGGTGTGTCAGCCGATCAATCCGGCCTGGGCCGCGTGGTATCTGCGCCCCGGCGGGTCCGAGATGGTGCACGAACTCATCAGTGACTTTTTCGACAAATACGGAACGACCTCGAAGCTGGAGGACATCACAAGCTCGATCAATCGCCAATTGGGCAGCGACAGCAGGAAGTACCGGGCGAATTGTCAGGTGATCCAGCGATTTTCGGCCCGCGCGTTGCGGGGCTTTTATTCCACCGGCCTGTCGAAGCGCGGCAATCACGCGGGCGGGCTGGCGTTCCGGCCCACGTCGCGCAATTCCGAGCTGGACCGCGCAACCGATTGGGTGGTGTCGGCGTCGACCACGGTGAATGGGTCAGCGGCGGACACCAAGGTGTGGAAAGACATCCGGTTTGCCATCGAAGACGTGGTGGCGCATCGCGATCTGGTGTCGATAGAGACCCTCGATTACCTGCACCGCGCGGTTGGGTACACCGCCGTTGACGCGCGACCGACGGCGCCTGCAACAGAGTTTTACGGGTCGAGCGCGATGGGCACGTACCTGCTGGGTGATGTCTATGACATTGCGCGCACAATCCGGGCACAGTTGGTCGGAGGGGCCAACCCGCGCGGCGCGACGGATTTTGCCGTGTTCCTGATGCTGGGCGGCATTCGCGCGCATCCGTTTGGCGATGGCAACGGCCGGTCCTGCCGGGCGCTCTATGCCGCGACGCAGATCAAGCTGGGCGAATACTTCATCCCCATGGCGCGGGATTGGTGTCAGAACCAGCTGCACGAGGTCAACATTGACGCGGTGGTCAGCCCCACGGTGCCCGATTTTCTGCCCGCCGCCACGGCGCCGATGGCGCGCCGGCAACGCCGGGCACCGGGATCGAGCCTGATCGTGGTACCTACCGTCAAACCTGTCGCACCCCCGCCGCAGGTCGATAGCCGCGGGCGCCCCATCCTCGAGATCGGCGACCCGGTACTGATGTAGGCCGCGTTCGTCGCGGACGGACCGCGGCGTGTCGAAAAGGGGGCTGCGCGCGCCCCCGCCCCCTTGCTACCCCTGACCGGATGGTGAAATCTGCCACCAGAAAACGGCGGAGGCGCGCATGCGGTTTTCAGGGCTGAAGCTCTTGACCGAGGGGTTGACGGGGAACAAGGGCTGGGGGCCGCATTGGCGCGACCCCGAGCCGAAACCCGAATACGACATCGTTCTGGTCGGCGGCGGCGGCCACGGGCTGGCCACGGCGCATTACCTTGCCTCGGTGCACGGTCTGACCAATGTGGCAGTGCTCGAAAAGGGGTATCTGGGTGGCGGCAACGTGGGCCGCAACACCACCATCGTGCGCGCCAACTACATGCTGCCGGGCAATTCCGAGTTCTATTCGCATTCGCTGAAGCTGTGGGAAGGTCTGGAAGAGGATCTGAATTTCAACGTGATGCATTCGCA
>JBCBAV010000078.1:0-17749 GCA_038532285.1 Pseudomonadota bacterium
ATCCGCGCGCAGGTCCTCGTATAGAACCACGCTGACCCGCTCAGGTCCCAGCAGCGAGAGGGCGCGCCTGAGGATGCTGTCGTATTGCGCATCTGCCCAGATCTCCGCACCGTCCTGCATGTGCACCTCCAGCGATGCCGCGTCTGCGCCATAACGGATCATATGCCGCCAATGCGACTGCACCCGCGCAAGCGGCTCGCGCAGCGTAATGACAAACCGGGCGTGGGGCACTTCGCGGGCAATCCGTTCCATCGCGGTTGCGTTGCCCGAATAGCTCGGCGCACATTCAACCATCACGTCGCTGTCCCGCCCGTCTGGCAGGAACTGGTCCAGATACCAGGCGGTGCCGCGATCGTAATACCGGTCAAAGAAAAACGTTTCCTTGGTGGTGCTCGGCGTCAGCACGTCGCTGCGCTGCCCCAGGTACAGATTGATCCAGCTGGTTCCGGTTTTGCGCGGGCCGATGAAGAAAACACACGATTTGTTTGCCAGCGTCGACGGGTGTGTACCTGACGCAGTCATGCGGTTTCCGTCCGACACGTGTGTCGCCCCTGTCTCCAGCCCGGTGTCACGACACGTTGTCTATGTTTTTGTGCGACATGGCCAGACCCATGATGTGATCGCCGGATCGACACCGATATTTCTGCGGCACCAGAGCCAGACAACAACATTCCATCCGGCCGTGCCAAATGCCGCGCCGACCGCGGCACCGATCAATCCGTACTGCCATGCAGCCACGGCCACAGCCAAAAGGCTGAGCACTTGCGCCGTAATCTGAATGCCGACAAACGGCTTTTCATTGCCGGTCATCAGCATCAGCCCGCCGGTTGGCCCACATATCGCGTTGACCAGCGATGCCGCAGCAAAGACGTACAGCGCGCCGATTGCAGTGGCAAAAGACGGATCAAACATGCGCAGAAGGAATGCCCCGGCAAAGTAAATCACCACCAGCCCCGCAAGCGCCGGGATTGCTGCACCGATGGAGATCAGCTGGCACAGCCGCTGCACCCGGCGGATGCTCCCGTCACCCCATGCCCGGGCGATCCATGGCGACGCCACAAGGTTGGCTGCAATCAACGGCAATGACAGCAAAAGAGCGGTACGGTGAGCGGCAAAAAACGCGCCTGTTTCGGCGGCAGTCAGGAACGGGGCCGAAACCACCACCGTCAGGTGGCGCTGCACCGCCTGCGACATGGTGGAGAGCCACAAAAAAAACGCCTCGGCCCGCCACCTGATCTGATGCGGCGCGCCGGAGCGCGTTTGTTCGCTTTGGATGGTTTTCATCACGGCAGCGGCCTGCAGGATCATGAACAGGACGAGCGTGCCTGTGATCGACACGAACGCGGTCGCTGCGCTGGCTTGCGGGATCATGCTCATTGCGCCCAGCACACCCAGCAATGTGATCCCGCCATACCAAAAGATATCGCGTGGCAGAAGCGCGGCGCCGATCCTGTTCAGCCCGCGCAGTACATGCGCTTGGTGTTCGGCATAGGCAAAGGGCAGGATCAACCCCGCCGCACACATTGCAATGATGTTCCCAGTGAAAAACCCATATCCCGCCAGCACGGCGGACGCCCCCGCACCGCACCAGAAGATCGACAGATAAGACGTTTTTACCAGGCCTCGCAGGGCGTCATCGGGTACATCACCGCTGTGCGACATCAACTGCGGAATGACCCGCAACACAAGGGTAGGTATGCCAAGCGTCGCCGCCAGACCGATGAAACTGCCCAACGTCAGCATCACCGCAAACGCGCCGTATTCATCCGGACCGATCCAGCGCGAGATCATGACCATCGACGCAAAAGATAACCCCGCTGACGCCACGCGAATGCCTAGCGCAAGAGCGGCCGCACTGAACAAACGCGACTGCAACACAGCCCGAACCTTGCTGCGTATGAAAGGAGGGGAAGCGTCAGAAATGACTGTCTCCTTGCGGTGAAAGGCGTCGAAGCAACCAGCCCGGTCGGCGCGGGCGCACCGCCTGCCAGCGTGCACGCAAACGGTCGGGAATGTCAGTCGGGGCGTCGGTGACGTACACGCCAAACGCCAGACCGCAAACCACATACATGTGCCGCCAATGAATCGTTCCGACCACCTGCATCAGGATCAGCAATCCCGCCAGAACGGCAAAGACAAAAGCGTACTTTGTCCAGCCCAGCTTTTGGTCGATCATCTTCATAAAACATCGGCCCATCGCGGCCAGATAAATAAGGGCAAGACCGATGGCCGCCGGAATCCCGTTGTGCAGCCCAAAGGCAACAAAAGTGTTGTGCGGCAGGTAGCCGTATTTGAACCGCGCCTGAAACGGTCCAATGCCCATCGGATGCTCCAGCATGTGCTGCACCGAGCTTGCAACATGCGAAAACCGGCTGTTGTCATAGCTTTGTAGGGAAAGCCGCGACGCCAGAAGCGACCCCTCCAGCGCCTGCACGATCTCTTCGACGAAAAAGGCCACCACGATACACACCATCGAACTGCCGACCAGAAACACCATGAACGTCGGCTTGGCCGAGCGGTTATGGATCAGAAGTGCAATGAAAAAGATGAACAGCGACACGGCGACATGCACCATCGCCCCGCGCGACAAAGTTGCGATCAGAACCACCAGCAACATCCCGAACGACACCGCACCGAACACCCGGAATTTGCGCGATGACACCATCAACCAGGCTGTAAACAGGATGGAAGGTACCAGAAACGGACCAAAAACATTTGGATCCTTGAAGGTTGATTTGAGACGGTTCCGCACCCCTTCGCCGCGAAAGAACACGTCGCTGCGCGGGACCGCGTCAGCCAATGCCAGATACCCGATAAACGCCGACACCAACGCACCCAGCGTCAGCGCCATCAATATCCAGAAAAACGCCTCGTCCCCTTTGTGCGCGACAAAATAGGCCGTCACCAGAAACAAAAGGATCATATAAAATTCTA
The DNA here is from genome assembly GCA_038532285.1 of Pseudomonadota bacterium. GTDB lineage: Bacteria > Pseudomonadota > Alphaproteobacteria > Rhodobacterales > Rhodobacteraceae > Tateyamaria. The sequence goes on from JBCBAV010000078.1 coordinate 2,935, forward strand.
TCGCCACGGCCCGCAGCGACAAGATGAACGCGATGTCGACAAAAAACAGCGAGTTGACCGAAAAAATCAGATAAAGCGCGACACCCACAACTGCAAAGGCACTCAGGAAACGCCCGCCCTGCAACGGTGTGAGCAGCAGACAGGCAAACCCGATGAAAAAAACGAGATCCGTTGGCGCGGGCTCGATCATCACAAAAAAGCTGAGGAACAGGCACAGCAGGTATATCCGCCACGACAGGACCGCTGCACGATCCTGCCCCGATGTGCGAAGGCTCAGTCCTGCGGACGCCATGCTGACAGATCCCTTTGCAGCATCTCTTCCAACCGGGCAATCTCGCCTGCATGCCGGTTCTGCAAAAAGTGGCGCGCATCAGCATTGTCCCGCAGTTTTGGCGCGGCTTCCCTGGAAAACAGAACGCGGTCTACAACCGGGCTCGATTTGACGGCGGCAATGGCCTTGGACAGCCCAACGGCGCGCATCGCCACGGCGGTTTGCTTGAGAATGCCGTTCAGCCTCGGATTTCGGGCCGAGCGCGCGGTGTTCTTGGCGGCACTGTTGCGCGACGGCAGATCGCGCCGCGCGACCCCCAGAAAGTCGTGCAACCGATCGGCCGCCGCCTGTGGGGCGGATTTGATTTCGTCAAAATAGAGGATCAGGGTGTTTTCACGGCCAAACAGATCCCACGACCGCTGGATCGCGGCACTGTAGTCACTGCACGCAGACAACAATCTGTGCGCCCGGTCGATCTCCTGCTCCAGCCCGCCAGACACCATGCCGACGCGCAGCAGATGTTGATAGGCAGACCAATCCCGCTCAACCGGATTGCGCAGGGAAAAGAATATCTTGGCGTACGGAATTGATGTTGCGAGACGTTCGGCGGCCTCTGGAACAAATAGATAGTCGGTTGTCAGATCACAGCGCGCTTTGTGCTGCGGGCCAGCGCCGGCATATTGCCGTGCGTACCAGTCCAGCCCGCGCTGGTGATAATCGGTGAAAAATTGGACATATTTGCCATCCGGCACGAACACTTCAGGATGAGCGCCCAGAAGGTTGTAAATCCACGATGATCCCGCCTTGGGCGGGCCGCCATAGATGAAATTCGGCAGTTGCATTGCAGAAGAGTTTGCCGTGTCGCTCATGTGCTGCTTTCCAGCCGTTCAAGTGACGTGGGCGTTTCGGCAACGGCCTGCGGACCGTCGGGCGCCCCGGCTGCACGATACACATCCAACGTTGCCTCTGCCATTGCGGTGACCGTTCGCGCCTTGGCCAGCGTTGCGGCAGCCGCGCAATAGGCCGCACGCGTTTCGGAATCCGCCAGCGTTGCGAGGGCCTGCGCGAACTCCTTGCCGGTACTGTTGACTGGAACCACGATGCCGGTCTTGCCATCTATGACCGTCTCCGCGACCCCGCCGACGTCGGCACTGACAATGGGGATCCCGGCGTGCAGCGCTTCCAGGAACGTATAGGGCAGCGCCTCGTACCGGCTGGTGACGCACAACACATCCAGCCCGGCCATAAGCGCAGGCGCATCGCACCATCCCATAAACGTGACCGGAGCGCCCTGCGCACGCTTCTGCGCCGCATTCATCAGTTCGCCGTCGCCCATGATCACACCGCGCACGTTTGCGATGTGTGTTGCCGCCTCTGCAATCGCGTCGACAAACCGCAGCGGATCCTTCTGTCCAACAAGCCGACCCGCGAACCCGACGACAAAGGCGTCCGCATCCACCGCCATGGCTTTCCGCGCAGCGGCACGGTCAAAACCACTGGCAGGCCGTGCCCCATTGGCGACCACTTTGATGCGTTGGCTGTCGATCCCCAGGTCCACCGCATGAGCGCGTTCAGCAGCACTGACAGAGATAATCATATCGCTGCGCCGCGACAGCACCTTTTCGATCCGACCGTAGACAGCCGATGCCATGGCAGAAATGTCAGGGTCCATCGTGCGCAGCGCATGTGGCGTATAAACGCACACCGGTGCGACCGGCATCGGATCAAGCCGCACCAACGCACCCGCTTTGGAACTGTGCGCGTGAATGACGTCAAACGGCCCATGCGCCTTCAACGCTTTGCGCAGCGCAAGGTACTGGCCGATATCCGCCAGCCCAACAGCCCGTTGCATCGCAACCTCGACCTGTTTGACTTCTTCGAGCGCCGTTAAACGCGCGACAAACCCCGGTTCGGCACGCACCGCCGACCAAAACACGGTAACCCGATGGCCCATTTCGACAAACGCCTCGGCAATATCAAGCACGTGGCGCCCAGAGCCACCACCGGATGTTTCAAGAACAAGCGCGATGTCCAAAGTCTGTTTCCCAGTGTTCCGCGTTTCAACACCGCACTTTAGGTGCCGTCCATTTCCCGATTCGACCAGAGCGCCGCTCCGATCAGCTTACTCTAGCAAAAGACTGCCCAAAGGTTGTGCATCAACGCCAAAGTTGTTCAACTAACACGTGAAGTGTGCGTGGGAAAATATCAAGGCATCGGTTTGTGACATGCCCGTACGGCAAACCGTTCACCCCGGTCTGGTGCCTTAAATATGTGCAGCAAGCCGGATGGACGAAAGACGCCCGATGGCAGGCACCGTGACGCCGTGGAAAGAATGCAATATGGTTTACCCTATAACAGTGACAGCCCGTTGGACGATCACGCAATGAATGAACTGAGCGAACGACGGGACGCGTCCGTTAAACCGGTAGGCGTGCCCATGAACGACGAGGCCAATGCTCCGATCGGAATTGTCGCTCTTTGGCGCTTGCTGAAAAGTAACAAGCTCATGGTGCTTGTGCCCATGTTGCTTCTGGGGGTCTTGGCTGGTCTCGCGACACTGCGCAGCGCCGACACGTTTTCGGCCGAGGCGCAATTCATTCTCACGCGCGATAATATCGACATCATCGAATTTGAAAGCACGGATCGCGACACGGTCGACCTTGCGGTCGTCACCTACGCAGTCAATCTGCTGAATTCCCGCGCCGTGGCGCTTGAGGTGATTGAGCAGCTGGATTTGCTGAACGACCCGATCGTGAACCCCTTTATCGGGCTGGACAGTATCGAACAGCAGCCCGGGTTGGTCCGTCGCGTGCTGTACGCGACCGGCTTGCAAACGCCACCCGACTTCAGCGACGTGTCCATCGAAGATACCCAACGAGACTATGTGCTCAGTTGGTTGCAAAGCGTCTATGTCGCAACCGCCCTTCCAAACAGCAACGTTGTCTTTGTCACGGCCCAGACCCATGATGCAACGCTTTCGGCCAATGTCGCGAATGGTCTGATCGATGCATACCTGAATTTCAGCCTGCGCAAGAGCCAGGAAGAAGCGGATGCCGCAATTGGCGCATTGTCGAACCGGGTGCAGTCTTTGCGCCTGCAGATGGAGTCCGATCAGGCCGCTCTTCAGGATGCACAGGCCAATTTGCAGATCCCCTCCGCCGATGCATTGCAAGCACTGACGCTCGAGATCTTTGATCTGCGCACCCGAGAACAGGACCTGAGCGCGCGATCTGACACTCTTAAACGAACGCAAACGGCGCTTGTTGGTCTCGCCGGGCAATCGACCGACGCCATCCTCACCGCTTTTTCAGACAACCCGGACATCGCGCAAATCGCGGGATCCATCCGACCGTCGGCAGAGACCGCACAGAACGATCTTGCGCGCTTGCGTCAGATGACAGAGCGCGATCTCCGCACACAAGACCGCCAACTGGCCGCGATCAGGGACAGCCGCACAAGGCTGGAAAACCGGTTGCGCGATGGTAGCACCAACCTGTCCGAAGTCAGCCGTTTGGAAGTCGAACTGGAAACAACCCGCGCCGTTTACTCAAGCGCGCTCGCGCGTTTGAAAGAACTGGTGCTGGAAAGCGGAATCCGAAACAAGGGCGGGCGGTTTCTTGCGCCTGCGGTCCCGCCTGTCGGCGCGGACCGGCAATTCCGTCGGCGCATCGTGGCCATCGCGATGATCCTCGGCGGTCTGATCGGAGCAACAATCGTGCTTGTGCGCGAGGCAGCAAATGAGCGCGTGCGCCACATCTCGGACGTGTCTACCGGGTCGGGCCGCGTCGCTTGCGTCGAAATACCCGCCCTCAGAACACGCTTCATGTCGCGGCAGGCGCAACGGGCGCAAAAATTTTTAATGGGCGCAAACTCTCCGTTCTCAGAAGCGATCCGCAATTGTCGGCGATTGGTTTTCGAACAATATGCCTCGTCGATGCCGCCGGTGATCTGCGTGATGTCTGCCTTGCCGAACGAAGGAAAATCGACCTTGTGCGGCGCTCTGGCGCGCAGTTTCGTGGTGATTGGTGAACGCGTTCTGGTGATTGACGCCGACATGCGCGCCGCAGGCCTCAGTAAGGCTGTCTTGGGCGCGGCACCCGAGGAGGGCCTGCAAAACGCCATCGAAGCGGGACCAAGCGCGGGCAAGGCATTCATCACCAAGAACCTTGATCTGGGATTTGATTTCCTGCCGGCCGGTACAGACAGCAAAAACCCGTCCGATCTGATCGAAACGGTCAACTTTGGCGAACTGATCAAGAGCCTCTATGACGACTATGACGTCATTCTGATCGACACACCGCCCGCTTTGCTCTTTCCGGATGCGCGGCCTGTTGCTGCCCTGTCGAGCAACGTGGTTGCGGTTGCGGCGTATAACCAAACGCCCAAATCGGCGCTGCACGAAGTGTTGGACCTTCTTCCCACAACATTGCGCAGCCAGATGACCGTCGCATTGTGCAAAACGCCGCGCACCACTGGCGCGCGATTCGGCGTATCGGAAAAAGCGTTGAACTACTGACGCACCCGGCGCCTCGTCCGACGTCCCCATTTATGGTGAGAGCAGTCCAAAATCGCGGAAATTGCTGTCGATTGAACCTGACACTCGCGCCCGAAAAATAAGCATGTGAGCGAAACTTTGCCCAACTTAGGGACTCTTGGCCACCTGTTCGATACGAATCGTGGCAAATTCAAAGCAACTCCGTATCTTCTACCAATGCGAGTATGTCGCGGCGGAGGTATGTGTGCCCACCCGGGCCACCGCGTCCAAACCGACCTCGCTGCCCGGTGGAATGTCTGCTGCGCCAAAGACTGCTTGTTCAACTGACCCTGGGATCCGTCAATCGGATCGCCTGTGATGCCGTAGGGAGCTTTCATGCAAGATATGTCATCAACACCGTTGCCCGAGGTGCCAGCGCCTGTCGTTCAGGACGAACGCGTTCAAGGACAACAGCACTACGGAAACTTCGGGAAGCGGGTGTTGGACATACTTATTGTCGTCGTATCACTGCCGTTGACGTTGCCGGTTTTGGCGGTGCTTTACGTGCTGGCCGGTCGTGATGGCGGACCCGCCTTTTTCGGGCATGAACGCGTTGGCCGATACGGTGTGACGTTCAAGTGCTGGAAAGTGCGCTCGATGGTGACCGACTCGCAAAACGTCCTGCGGACGCACCTTCGAAACAACCCAAATGCTGCCGCCGAATGGGCGCGGGACTACAAGCTCACCGATGACCCTCGCGTCACCCGGTTTGGCCGGTTCATCAGAAAGACCAGCCTCGATGAATTGCCGCAGATCATCAACGTGCTCAAAGGCGAAATGTCCATCGTTGGCCCGCGACCGGTCGTTCCTGACGAGTTGAAAAAGTATGGCAGTAGCGCGCGCAGTTACCTCGACCAGAAACCGGGAATTACCGGGCTGTGGCAGGTCAGCGGGCGAAACTCCGTGTCCTATCGCGAGCGCGTTGCCATGGATGTCGAATACGGCCTGACCTGTTCGCTGGCGCTGGACGTGGCGATCATTGGCAAGACGTTCGTGGCGGTCTTGGCCCGAACTGGCCGTTAGCGCCCCCCCGGCGACACCGAAGTCCATTGGTCTGCAAACAACAGTTCATTCGAAGTATGGCAGGTTCTTGGCCTTTGCCGCCCGCACCCAACTTGGGACAAAGGGGACAATTTTGTCCTGGGTTGGCACACGCACCTCGATGAAATTCGCGCCCGCGTTTGCGACAGCGACTTTCAATGCGGGCTCCAACTGGGTGTCGTCCGTCACACGCACCGCGTCAAACCCGAAGGCCTCGGCAATCCTGACGTAATCGACCGGGTCAAAATCCGTTGACCACGGCGCATCGACGTCGTCCAGCAGGATCGCCTCGCCGCGTATCCAACCGTAGCTGTCATTGCGGCATAGAATGATCGTGACGTTCCTGCCCGACCGCTTGATCGTCTCAAGATCACCCATGACAAATGCAAATGACCCGTCGCCCGTGAGCGATACAATCGGACCACCGCTGGCAAAGCTCGCACCCAGCGCTGCTGGCACGGAATACCCCAAGGCCCCCATTGAGTAGTTGGTGATATAGCGTCGCCCGGACTTGCGAAAGGTCAGCAAGGCCGAGGGATAGATTGCGCTTATCCCAGGCTCAGACGTCACAATGGCATCGTCCGGCAACAAACGATCGAGCGCTTGGGTCATTTTTACCGGTGAGACCACCCCGCCCGGCATCGGGATGTTGGAATTGAACACCTTGTTGAGGGCAGTCTGCTTCAATTCCGAAAGATCGACGCGCGGGCGATCCAGATCCGGGTGCTCAGCTTTCAGACACGCAAGCATGTACTCAAGACTGGCACGCGCATCCCCGACCAGTCCCACGTCAACCGGGTAATTGTTGCCGATGTGAGCCTCGGCGATATCGAGATGCAGGAAAGTCGTTTTCTGCGGATCGCCGTACAGCTTCCAGTGGTCTGTCCCTGCACTGTCGGTATTGGTGCCGACAAAAAATATCGCGTCGGCGTCATGGACGTAACTGTTCGAATAGTCCATGCCACCGCGGGCCCCGACCACGCGCAGGGCAAGCGGGTGATCCTCGGGGATCGTTCCTTTTCCGGGTGTTGTCGTCGCCACCGGGATTTGCAGCAATTCAGCCAGTTCAACGACGACGTCTGACGCGCGCGAGATCAACGCACCCTGACCGCAGACAATCGCCGGGGCTTTCGCGGCAAGGAGCACGTCGATTGCGGCGCGGATCTTGCTGTGATCTGCCACCGGTCGATGCGCCGGAAAGGCGCGGTATTCGGCTTCTGCATACAGGTCGGTTAACTCCGCCTCTTCGCCAAAAATGTTGATCGGCACGCGGATATGCACCGGAGCAGGTCGCCCCGAGGTCGCCACCCGAAATGCGCGACGCAGCAGAAACGGAATGTCGCCGACCTTGGTCACTACGAAAGATTCCTTGCAAATGCTGTCGTAAAGCGCGGTTTGATCCACACCGGTCAGCCCGTGCCGTTTGTCCTGATTGACCGGAATGTCGGAACTGAAAAAGATCACCGGAACCGAGCTTAGAAACGCCTCGGTGATGCCCGGTGTGCAGTGGGTCACACCGGGGCTTGGAGCCTCGAGAACGGCAGGTTTGCCGGTGATTTTGGCATAAGCTTCCGCTGCAAATGACGCCGTGCGCTCATCACGGGTCAACACGAACGCGATGTTCGAATGCGCATGCCACTCTTTGTACCAGCCGATCGTGGTTTCGCCCGGCAGACCAAAGACGTGCTGCACGTCGTGCAACTCGAGCATACGCAACAAGGCTTGCGCCCCGTTCAAACGCTCAGGTCCCGGCAACCTCGGCATCACGGGTCTCCTTGGGTCAACAACAGCGTGCGGTAGCGGTCCAACATTTCCGGATCAGGCGACGTGCCCAGCCCAGGTGCAGTTGGCACGTGGACATGACCGTCCCGCACCGGGAAAGGCGTCACGGCGATGTCCGCCGCGGCATAGAAGGACGACATGTAGAATTCGCACCCCAGCACAAGATCGGGAACAGCGGCCATCAGATGCGCCCCGGCCGTGTGGGCAATGGATGTTTCAAACATGCAGCCTCCATAAACGTCTATGCCAGCCGCACGGGCAATCGCCGCGATCTCGATACAGCGGCGGATCCCCCCGGATTTTGCAGTCTTGAGCGAGAATATATTGGCTGTTAGCGCGGCGGCGGCGCGCATCGCCTCGTGCACGTCAAAAACGCTTTCATCGGCCATGACCGGCACGTCGACAGCGCGCGTGATCTCTGCCAGCGCGTCGCGTTCGTGTCGCTTGACCGGTTGTTCGACAAAGTCGGGACGAAAGACTTCGACGTCACGAATCTGGCGGATCGCATCGTATGCAGCAAGCCCCTGGTTGTAGTCGACGCGCAAACCAATCGCGTCACCGTAAAGCGCGCGCAGTTTCTCCAATCGTCTCAGGTCAAAAGCATGATCCGCGAACCCCGTCTTGATCTTGAAAAGACGTACGCCGCTGTCCCAGATGCGCGCGATGTCGTCCAGATCAGCGTCGAAATCCGGGTTCGCCACCGAAAAGCTCAGCGGGATAGAATTTCTGAAGCGTCCCCCGACCAGTTCCGCGATGGGCAAGCCGGTGATTTGTCCGGTCAAATCCAAAAGCGCGCATTCAAGCGCGGCCTTGGCTTCGTTGTGGCCGACAAGCACCCGGTTTGCATCGCTCAGGATCGGTTCGACATGAACCGGGTCGCGGCCCAAAACGTGCGGGCGCAGATGCACGTGCAAGGCCGCGGCGTTGGCCTCGGTCGTGCCGGTAAAGACAGGCCACGGGGACGCCTCGCCCCACCCGCTCAGCCCGCTGTCGGTCACCAGTTCGCACAGCACCGCATGGATGCCGGCAACATCGCCGCTGCCATGAGAATGCACCGTCTTGGCCGGAACCGTGACGCAGTGCACGCGCATCTGTGCGATGCGGTGATCGCTCATGGCACCGGCCCCGCAACAGGCCGAATGTCGTCAAGATCACGCGGAAACCGGCGCGGCAATAGCCCCGCCTGAAACCACAGCAGATACGTGTAAATGGAAAACACCGGGCGCCCGGTCATACGCCGAATATCAACCGCATAGGGGATCATGTTCGTGCATTCGAGCAGGATCGCCCCGACCTGTGGGTGATCCGCAACCAATTGGCTGGCGGCGGCGATATTGTCCGCGCGCGCCTGTTCAAAGTCGATGTCAGCCGCGTCGTTCAGGATTTGCGTCGTGAAATGCGAATGCGCGCCGGTCCCGGCAATCGGCGTAGACCGGGGGATGCACGCGGCCTCCAGATGTGCGGCGGTCAACGTCTCGGACGATATGGTCAAAATGCCAACGCTTTGGCCCTCGGGCAACGTCGCGCGTATAAGCGCGGCCTGCAACAGCGACGATGTCGCGACAGGCACCCCAAGCGCATGGGACATCTCTGCCTGAAACGGCACGAGAAACCCGCAATTGGTCGCAATCCCGTCGCATCCCAGATCGACCAGTTCGCGACCGGCGGCAATAAAGGCGTCGCGCAGCGGTGCCGCATCCCCGCGCACCACATTGTCCGGGGTTGCCTGCGGAACCACCTTGTATTGCACCGGAAAGGGCCAGGTGCCGGCATGGCCAATGTCGCCGGGAATGCGCGGGAACCGGGTGTTCAGCATCAGGATGCCCACCGACGCTCCGAACACCGTCTTGCCACCGGTTGTTGCCATGTCCCGTGCCTTCCCCCGCTCCGCCCGGGCAGCCTAGTGCAGCGCTTGCTTTGCGCACAAGCCTGTGCATTGCTTCAACCCAATGGGGAAGCAGATGCCAAAACGCGTGATTATCGCAGGCGCCGGGATCGTGGGTGTGTCCACGGGCATCTGGCTGCGGCGCATCAGCGACGCACAGGTCACCATCATCGACCGGCTGCCCCCGGGCGAAGGCACCTCGCATGGCAACGCGGGCGTGATCGCCGCATGTTCGGTCGTGCCGGTCACCGCACCGGGACTGATCCGCAAAGCACCGCGCATGCTGGCAAACCGAGACTTCCCGCTGTTCATGCGCTGGGGCTATCTGCCGAAACTGCTGCCCTGGCTCCTGAAATATCTTGGTCACGCCAACGACACTGACACCCGACGCATCGCCAAAGGGCTGGCCACGATCGTCGAAGACAGCGTGGACCAGCACAAGGCACTGGTGGATGGCACCGGAGCCGCCTCTTGGGTGCGGGACAGCGATTATTCCTTTGCCTACGTCAACCGCGCCGCGTTCGAGGCAGACACGTACACCTGGGCGCTGCGGCGCGAGGCCGGATTCGAACCGGTCCTGCGCGAAGGCAGTTCAGTCCACGCGTTCGAGCCGAACCTGTCCCCGGACATCGGCCTGCTTGCGACGATGCGGGACCATGGCTTCGTTCATGACCCGGGCGGCTATGTCAAAGCGCTTGCGACCGAGTTCGAAAAGCTTGGCGGCACGCTCTTGCAAGCCGAGATCAAGGATTTCGACCTGACGGGCGGCAGGATAACAGGCGTTTTGACCAACCTAGGTCGGCACGAATGTGACCACGCCATCCTGGCCACCGGGGTATGGTCCAAACCGTTGATGCAAAAGCTGGGCCTGTCGATCCCGATCGAAACCGAGCGCGGCTACCACATCGTGTTCAAGGACGCGACGGGCGGGCCTGCCCACCCTGTGATGGTTGCCAGCGGAAAATTCGTGGCCACGCCAATGGCTGAGGGTCTGCGCTGTGCCGGCGTGGTCGAGTTCGGCGGGCTTGCCGCCGGGCCGTCACAGGCCGCTCTCACGCTCTTGCGCAAGCAGGCCAAGGGCAGCTTTCCAAATCTCGCCTACACCGAGGAAATCGAATGGCTGGGTCACCGCCCTGCCCCGTCCGACAGCCTGCCGCTGATTGGCGAGGTGCGTGACACGGGCGTCTTCACCGCCTTTGGCCATCACCATATTGGATTGACCGGTGGTCCTAAAACGGGAAGGATCACCGCAGGTCTGGTCGCGGATCAACCTCGAAACACGGACATACGCGCGTTCGATCCCATGCGTTTCGCCTGACCGCAGACCACAAAAACAATTGACCAAAAGGGAGACTATGATGACGAAAACCACAACAACCTGCGCCGTTCTCGCCGCTACGATGACGCTGGCCCTGCCTGCGGCCGCTCAGGAAAAATGGGATCTGCCCATGGCGTATTCGGGGTCGAATTTCCACTCGGTCACGGGCGCAGAGTTTGCCCAATGCGTGACCACCGGCACCGGCGGCGCGATCGAAATTACGACGCACCCCTCGGGCTCGCTCTTTGCAGGGGCGGACATCAAGCGCGCGGTGCAGACCGGTCAGGTGCCCATCGGCGAACGCCTGCTATCGGGCCATCAGAACGAAAGCGCGATCTTCGGCTGGGACTCCGTGCCCTTTCTGGTGTCGTCCTTTGACGAGCATGCCAAGCTGTACGAAGCGGCCAAACCGCATGTCGAAGAGCTCTTGGCCGAGCAGAACCTGACGCTGCTCTATTCGGTGCCATGGCCGCCACAGGGCCTCTATTTCAACAAAGAGGTAAACGGCGTGGCTGACATGGAGGGGATAAAGTTCCGATCCTACAATAACGCCACCGCACGTCTGGCGGAACTGACGGGCATGCTGCCGGTCCAGATCGAGGCTGCGGAAATCAGCCAGGCCTTCGCAACCGGCGTTGCGGAATCCATGGTGTCGTCCGGGGCCACCGGTTATGACCGCAAGGTCTGGGAAAGCCTCAGCCACTTTTACTCGGTCGATGCGTGGCTGCCGCGCAACTACATGCTGATCAACTCTGACGTCTGGTCGGGCGTGTCTGACGCCAACAAGAACGTGATCAACGCGTGCGCCGGCATGGCCGAGTATGCAGGCACGTGGCGGGCCAAGGAATACACCGGCTTCACGCTCGCCGGTCTGGCCGAGGGCGGCATGACCGTTGGCCCCGCCGGTGATACGCTGATGTCCGGCCTCAAGGACGTGGGCGCAACCATGACCGCCGAGTGGCTGGAAGCGGCAGGCGACACCGGCCAGGCAATCGTCGACGCGTTCAAGGCCAACTGAACCATAGCAAGCAGGCCGGTTCCGATCGGGCTGGCCTCCTGCTTTCCTTTGCGCGGGGGACAGACCCATGACCGGACTCTTGCGCGGTCTGCGCCGCGTCCTTGATTTTCTATACCTTGCGTCCGGCGTCCTTGCCGCGCTGTGCCTGATCGCCATCCTCCTGTTGATCGTGGCGCAAATGGTGGCGCGCTGGACCGGTGAGATTTTCCCCGGAGCCGCCAATTACGCAGGCTATGCCATGGCCGCCGCCAGTTTCTTTGCCTTTGCCAACGCGCTGAACCGGGGCGCGCATATCCGCGTGTCGTTGCTGTTGAACGCCGTGCCGAACCGCTTTCGCAGGTTCATGGAGGTCTGGTGCTTTGCCATCGCGGCAGGGGTCATGTGGTATTTTACCTACTACGCCTACTGGTTCACCTACTGGTCGTGGAAGTTCAACGAGGTCAGCCAGGCCCAGGACGCAACGCCGCTCTGGATACCGCAATCGGTCATGGTACTTGGCGGCGCGCTGCTTGCCCTGTCGCTGACCGACCACCTGGTCCACGTGATCGTCCGCGGCGATCACCGGATCAAGCGCGACCTCGTCGACCAAAGCTTCGCGGAGTAGCCCGATGGAAGAAGTCTACGCGATATCGCTATTCCTTTTTGTCCTGTTTCTGCTCTTGGGCACCGGGGTCTGGGTCGGCCTTGCCCTGATGGGCGTGGCGTGGGTCGGGATGGAGCTTTTCACCACCCGCCCCGTGGGCGACACGATGATCACGACGATCTGGGCCACGTCCTCAAGCTGGACGCTAACGGCGTTGCCGCTGTTCATCTGGATGGGCGAGATCCTGTTTCGCACGCGACTGAGCGAGGACATGTTTCGCGGCCTGTCGCCGTGGCTGGCGCGCCTGCCCGGCGGGTTGGTGCACACCAATATCGTTGGCTGCACCGTGTTTGCCGCGGTCTCCGGCTCGTCCGCTGCCACGCTCACCACTGTGGGCAAGATGTCGATCCCCGAACTGCGCGCCCGCGACTATCCCGAACGCATCGTGATCGGAACGCTTGCGGGCGCGGCGACGCTCGGCCTGATGATCCCGCCGTCTCTCGCGCTGATCGTCTATGGCGTCACGGTGAACGAAAGCATCACACAGCTGTTCTTTGCCGGCGTCTTTCCGGGCTTGTGTCTTGCCCTGATGTTCATGGGCTACGTCGCTGCCTATTCGTTCCTTTCGGGCCAATGGAATCCAAAACGCGAAATCGGATTGTCCTTTGCAGAAAAACTGCAAAATTCGCGTTTTCTGATCCCGGTGCTGTGCCTGATCTTCGTGGTGATCGGGTCGATGTACGCAGGCTACGCCACCGCAACCGAAGCCGCCGCCATCGGCGTGATCGGTGCGCTGGTGCTCGCGGCAAGCCAGCGCTCGCTGAACTGGAACACGTTCACCGAAAGCCTGATGGGTGCCACGCGCACGTCGGCTATGATCGCGCTGATCCTCGCGGGGGCGGCGTTTCTGAAACTCGCCATGGGCTTTACCGGCTTGCCGCGTGCGCTGGCTGACGGGATCGCCACGATGGAGCTGTCGCGCTTTGAACTGCTGATGATCCTGATGGTGTTCTACATCATCCTCGGCATGTTCCTCGACGGGATTTCGTCCGTCGTGCTCACCATGGCGGTGGTCGAACCGATGGTGCGCGATGCCGGCATTGACCTGATCTGGTTCGGCATCTTCGTGGTGGTCGTGGTGGAAATGGCCCAGATAACGCCGCCCATCGGGTTCAACCTCTTCGTGCTGCAGGGCATGACGGAACATGAAATGGGCTACATCACCCGCGCCGCGTTCCCGATGTTCATGATTATGGTGCTGATGTGCTTTGTCCTGATCTGGGTCCCGGACATCGCGATGTGGCTGCCGGAAACCATGCGACAGGCACCCTGACGCGTGCTGCGCGCGCTTGGCTGGCTTGGCAAACAGGGCCGCTATTGCCTGATCGTGGGACTGTGCGTCGGCCTTGCGGCACCTGCACTGGCGGAATTCTTGCGCCCCTGGATCGGCATGATGGTGGCTTTGCTGCTCTGCGTGACCAGTATCCGCGTAGGTGCGCGCAGCGCGTTTGGCAACCTTCAGGACCTCGGGCCGACGCTGGCGCGCATCGGTGTTCTGCAAACCGCTCTGCCGCTGGCCGTGGCCGGTGTGCTGATCGCTGTGGGAGTGGCCGATAACGTACTGTCCTTGGCTGTGGGTCTGCTCCTTGCGGCCCCCTCGCTTACCGGTGCTCCGAATTTCGCGATCATGATCGGGCGCGATCCGGCGCCCGGCATGCGCCTTCTGGTCGTGGGCACCGCACTCTTCCCACTCACGGCTCTCCCTGTATTGCTGCTTCTTGACCCTGGGGACGCGGGCCCGCTTGGCGCGCTTTTGTTGTCGGTGAAACTGCTCGCAGCAATCTTGGCCGCCGCCGGTCTTGGATTTGCGTTGCGTGCCATGGCACCCGGTTTCGGCAAGCCCGATGCGCGCGCGGCATTGGACGGCATCGCCACGCTTCTCTTGGCAATCGTTGTGGTCGCCCTGATGAGCGCCGTGGGGCCACTGCTGCGGTTTGCGCCCATGGAGGTACTCCATTGGCTGAGCGTCGCACTCGCGATCAACGTTTTTCTGGTCCTGGCGACGCTGCAGATCTCGCGCCGGTCACGTCTGAAACTGGGGCTGGCAACGGCAATTTACGCCGGAAACCGCAACATCGCGCTGTTCCTGATTGCTTTGCCCGAAGCGGTGGCCGCCCCTTTGCTGGTATTTGTGGGCTGCTACCAGATCCCCATGTACCTGACCCCGGTTTTGCTGTCGCGTCTGCAATTGAAAGACACGGTCAATTGACCTGCTGGGCCTGTCCCGCGGTCTATAGCGAAACGTGATGGTGCCCCCACACGGACTCGAACCGCGGACCTACTGATTACAAATCAGTTGCTCTACCAGCTGAGCTATAGGGGC
>JBCBAV010000079.1:0-17722 GCA_038532285.1 Pseudomonadota bacterium
CTTGTCGCTGTCGCCCTGGATCACGTCGATCAGGTCCACGTCGATCCCGGTCTGGTCACTCAGAAACTGGGCATAGACTGTCTCGTGCCCCTGCCCGTTCGATTGCGTGCCCACGTAGATGCGCACGCGCCCGTCGTCGCCGAACTCAACCTTCGCGCTTTCTGCCGGGTCGCCGAGGATGCTTTCAATGTAGTAACACAGCCCCAGCCCACGCAATCGACCCTGCGCGGCATCTGCCGCCTTTCGCGCGGCAAAGCCCGCCAAATCCGCTTCGTCCTCGGCACGGCGCAGTACCCGGTCAAAATCGCCCACGTCATAGGTCTCGCCGACGGCGGTGTCATACGGGAACTGGTCAGGCCGAATGAAATTCTTGCGCCGCAGCGCCAGCGGGTCGACCCCCAGTTCGCGCGCGGCCCGGTCCATCACCCGTTCCAGCACATAGATCGCCTCAGGCCGCCCGGCCCCACGATAGGCATCCACTTGCGTGGTGTTGGTAAAGAACCCTTCGGACCGCATCCAAATGGTCTGGATGTCATAAACTCCTGTCAACACGCGGGAATAAAGCTGTGTCTGGATTGCTTGGGCGAACTGCGAATTGTAAGCGCCCATGTTCGCCTTCACATGGCTGCGATAGGCCAGAATGCGGTGATCGGCGTCAAACGCCAGTTCCGCCAGCGTCGTCAGATCGCGCCCCGCATTGTCGCTCAGCATCGCTTCGGTTCGTTCGGACATCCAGCGCACGGGCCGCCCCAGATCACGCGTCGCAAAAGGGATCAGCGTGTGCTCGGGATAGTAAAACGCCTTCATCCCGAACCCGCCGCCCGTGTCCGGGTTGGTCACACGGACCTGATCCTTGTCGAGGCCAAAGACCCCGGCAATCGTGCCCTTCGCGCCCCAGACACCCTGACCGTTGATCGCCACATGCAACCGGTCTCCCTGCATTTCGGCATAGCACCCGCGCGGCTCCATCGCGTTCACGATGACCCGGTTGTCCTCGACGTCCAGCCGCACGACATGGGCGGCCGCGTCAAATGCAGCCGCAGTCGCCGCCTCGTCCCCCATGCCCCAGTCATAGGCCACGTTGTCCGGCGCGCCGGGGTGCAGCGTCTCACCGCCCGCAGCCAGATCCAGCTTGGCCGGCAGCGGGTCGTAGTCAAAGTCGATCAGTTCCGCCGCATCGCGCGCCTGCGCCAGCGTGTCCGCCACCACAAGCGCCAACGGCTCGCCCACGAAACGCACCCGGTCCTTAGCCAGCACGTGGCGCACCGTTTCCGCCCCCTGGCTGCCATCGCGGTTCTTGACCCGCGTCGCGTCAATTGTGGTCTTGATCCCTGCCGCTTCGAGATCGGCGTAGGTATATACCGCCTGCACGCCTTCTGCGCCACGCGCCGCGGTCACATCAAGCGCGGTAATGACCCCGTGCGCCACGGGCGACCGGAACACAAAGGCCTGCAATGCATTGGCCGGTGCAATATCATCGACATACCGCCCCTCCCCGGTCAGAAACCGGACATCTTCGCGGCGGGTCACAGGCTGGCTCTTGCCGAATTTTTCCATGGGGCGCGCTCCTTGGCTGGCGGGGACTTCGGTGCGCCAGACCCTAGCCTGCGCAGGCGCGTAGTCCAGAGCCATTGCGACCAACTCGCCCCTTCCCTTCCCCCGCCCCCGCCGCTATCTCACGGCGCAGCAAAATCAGGGGTCCGCCATGGCATTGGGCAAGTTCAACGCAAAAGAGGTCGAAGCACGGATTTACGCCGATTGGGAAGCCGACGGCTGCTTTGCCGCGGGCGTAAACGCCAGCCGCGACGACACCTATTGCGTGATGATCCCGCCCCCGAACGTGACCGGCGTTCTGCACATGGGCCACGCGTTCAACAACACCTTGCAGGACATTTTGGTGCGCTGGCACCGCATGCGCGGGTTCGACACGCTCTGGCAGCCGGGCACCGACCACGCGGGCATTGCCACGCAGATGGTTGTGGAACGCCGACTGGCCGAAACCCAGCAACCCGGTCGCACAAAACTGGGCCGCGAGAAGTTCCTCGAAAAAGTGTGGGAGTGGAAGCAGGAATCCGGCGGCACCATCGTTGATCAGCTCAAGCGGCTGGGCGCCTCCTGCGACTGGTCGCGCGAAGCCTTCACCATGTCCGGCGCCCCCGGCGCGCCCGCGGGGAACGAGGGCAACTTCCACGACGCGGTCATCAAGGTCTTTGTCGAGATGTACAACAAGGGCCTGATCTACCGCGGCAAGCGGCTCGTGAACTGGGACCCGCACTTTGAAACCGCCATCTCGGACCTTGAGGTCGAAAACACCGAAGTACCCGGCCACATGTGGCACTTCAAATACCCGCTCGCGGGCGGCGAAACCTACACCTACGTCGAAAAGGACGCGGACGGAAACGTCACGCTGACCGAAGAGCGCGATTACATCTCCATCGCCACGACCCGCCCTGAAACCATGCTGGGCGACGGTGCAGTCGCGGTGCACCCGTCTGACGAACGCTACGCACCCATCGTTGGCAAGCTCTGCGAAATCCCCGTCGGGCCCAAGGAACACCGCCGCCTGATCCCGATCATCACCGACGAGTACCCCGACCCCACCTTCGGCTCGGGCGCGGTCAAGATCACGGGCGCACACGATTTCAACGATTATGGCGTGGCCGCCCGCAACCGGATCCCGATGTACCGACTGATGGATACCCAGGGGCGGATGCGCGAAGATGGCGCACCCTATGCCCAAACGGCCAAAATCGCCCAGACCCACGCCAAGACCTGGGTCGACATGTACGAAGACAGCGATGGCCGCTTTGAATCGCTCAGCGACCATACCGTGCCGGACGTGGATGACCTGAACCTGGTGCCCGACGCATATCGCGGCCTCGACCGGTTCGAGGCGCGCAAACGCGTGGTCGCCGACATCACGGCCGAGGGCAACGCGGTGATGATCCGTGATACCCATCCCGGGCCTGACCCGGGACTTGCAGCCCAAAGCGACGCAGAGGTCCCGGGTCAAGCCCGGGACGCGGTGGAATGGATCCCACTGGTCGAGGCCAAACCCATCATGCAACCCTTCGGCGACCGCTCCAAAGTGGTCATCGAACCCCTGCTCACCGACCAATGGTTTGTCGACACCGCCAAAATCGTCGGCCCCGCGCTCGACGCGGTGAAAAACGGCGACGTCAAAATCCTGCCCGAGAGCGGGGAGAAGGTCTATTACCACTGGCTCGAAAATATCGAACCCTGGTGCATCTCGCGCCAGCTCTGGTGGGGCCACCAGATCCCGGTTTGGTATGGGCCGGTGCTCGACGCCGAAGGCGCACCGACCGGCGCCATACAGCCCTTCTGCGCGCCTAACGGAGAAGAGGCCACTCAAATTGCGATGGAGGCGTATCAGTCCTCTCATATCGTGTCGGTTTATTGCGAACAAAGCGAGTGGGACAAAAAGCTATTCGATCAAAGCAAGTTGAAGATCGTTCGCGACATCAGCGAGACACACTATCAGGTTCGTATTCTTCAATCCGACAGCGGTTCCACCGCAACTCAGATCTTGCTCAAACGCGACCCCGACGTCCTCGACACCTGGTTCTCCTCCGGCCTCTGGCCTATCGGCACCCTCGGCTGGCCCGAGGACACGGACGCCATGGCCAGGTATTTCCCGACGAGTGACCTCATCACCGGCCAGGACATCCTGTTCTTCTGGGTCGCCCGCATGATGATGATGCAACTGGCGGTCACCGACAAAATCCCCTTCGACACAGTCTACCTCCACGGCCTCGTCCGCGACGCCAAAGGCAAGAAGATGTCGAAATCCACCGGCAACGTCATGGACCCGCTGGACCTGATCGAGGAATACGGCGCCGACGCCCTGCGCTTTTCCTCTGCTGCCATGGCATCGCTTGGCGGCACGCTCAAACTCGACACCCAGCGCATCGCGGGCTACCGCAATTTCGGCACCAAGCTCTGGAACGCCGCCAGCTACGGCGAGATGCGCGGTGTCTTCGACCTGCCGCACTCCGCCGACATCCCTGACGCCAAACACCCGCTCAACCGCTGGATCAAGGGTGAGTTGGCCAAAACCCGCGCCACCGTCGACAAGGCACTGGAAGACTACCGCTTCAACGACGCCGCCAGCGCACTCTACGCCTTCACCTGGAACACGTTCTGCGACTGGTACCTCGAGTTTACCAAACCGATCTTCGACGAAGGCACCAAAGACGAGATCGCCGAGACCAAGGTCACCTACGCCTGGGCGCTCGACCAATGCCTGATCCTGCTGCACCCGATCATGCCCTTCATCACCGAAGAGCTGTGGGGACAAAAGGACCGCCCCAAGCGCCTCATCCACGCCGACTGGCCCACCTTTGGCGACGACCTGATCGACTCAGAGGCAGACACCGAACTCAACTGGGTGATCCGTTTGATCGAGGCCATCCGATCAGCCCGCGCCCAGATGCACGTGCCCGCAGGCGCCTACATCCCCTGCGTCGTCAAGGGCTTCGAGCAGGACGCCAAAGCCGCCTACGAGCGGAACAAGGCACTCATCCACCGCTTCGCCCGGCTCGACTCTCTGACCGAAGCCGATGATTTCCCCAAAGGCACAGTGGCACTGGCCATCTCCGGCGGCAGCTTCGGCCTCCCGCTTGCCGACGTCATCGACGTCGCCGCAGAAATCGCGCGCCTCGAAAAAACCCTCGGCAAACTCGCCAAGGAACTCGGCGGCCTGCGCGGTCGGCTGGGGAACCCCAAATTCGCCGCCAGCGCCCCCGAAGAGGTCGTTGAGGAAACCAAGGCCAATCTCGCCGCCCGAGAGGAAGAAGAGTCAAAACTCCAAGAGGCCCTCACCCGCCTCAAGGAGTTGTAACACGCCTCAACATGGCGTCCCCAAGAGCGCAGCAAACGAACGCTCGCGCCTCTTCTCTGTTTCAAAAAAATCCTCGGGGGAGTTTGAGGGGGCAGACAGCCCCCTCATTCAAAAAAGTGTCGTCGGCGCAGCCGTCCTTTGGATCACGTGAACACCGGCGCGCGCTTCTGCATCGCCGCTGCCACCACTTCCATCTGCTCGGGCGTGCCCATCAACCCGGCCTGCACCCGGCTTTCCTCGGCCAGCACCTCCGCCGCGGAATGGCCTTCGGCAAACCCGATCAACGCCTTGGCCGCCCGCAACGCGGCCGGAGATTTCAACGCCAGGTCCCGCGCCAATTCCATCGCCGCCGCCAGCGGATCATCGGCCAGTTCCGTCACCAGCCCCCACGCCTCCGCCTGCGCGGCCTCGATGGGCGCCGCGGTATAGGTCAGTCGCCGCAACACGTCCGACCGCACCAGCCGGGGCAGCAGCACCATACCGCCCATATCCGGCACGATCCCCCATTTCATTTCCATCACCGCAAACCGCGCATTCCGCGCCGCAATCCGGATATCCGCGCCCAGCGCCAATTGCATCCCGGCGCCAAAGCACACGCCATGCACCGCCGCAATGACCGGCATCGGCGCGCGCGCCCAGACCATGGCGACCTCCTGCCACTGGTTCGTGGTGCCACTCCCATGGGTCCGCGGGCACAGCAGATCCACAGGGTCCTTGCCGATCATGGCGCCCAACCCGCCGATATCAATGCCCGCACAGAACCCGCGCCCCTCGCCCGAGATCACACAGACCCGTGCATCGGACGCGCTCACCTCCTGCCCCGCCGCGATGATCGCGTCGATCATCGCCTGATCGACCGCGTTCATCTTGTCCGGGCGGGTCAGCCGCACATGGGCAATGTGATCCTCATAGGTGACGGTAACTCGGTCCATCCTGACCTCCTTCTTGGTTGCGGCCAGCAAAACCCAAAGCCCGCGCAAAACACCAGCGAAACGTCGGGGCATTGCCCCCCGCGCGGCACCGCGCTACGCCTCTGCCATGACCGAGTTTCGCCTGACCCCGCTCGCCGCCAGCCTGCCCGCCTCTGTCCCCTTCGTCGGGCCCGAAGCACAGGAACGCGCCCGCCACCGCGCGTTTGCGGCCCGCATCGGCGCCAATGAAAGCGTGTTCGGTCCCTCCCCCGCAGCCACCGCCGCCATGGCAGACGCAGCCCACTGGAAATACGGCGATCCCGAAAGCTTTGACCTGCGCACAGCCCTCGCCGCATATCACGGCATATCCCCCGACAACATCGTGGTGGGCGAAGGCATCGACGGCCTTCTGGGCTACCTCGTGCGCCTATTCGTGGCCCCGGGCGACGCCGTCGTCACCTCCGACGGCGCCTATCCAACCTTCAACTACCACGTCGCAGGCTTTGGCGGCACGCTGCACAAGGTGCCCTACCGCGACGACCACGAAGACCCGTCCGCCCTCTTTGCCAAAGCAGCCGAAACAGGCGCCAAACTCGTCTACCTCGCCAATCCCGACAACCCGATGGGCACGTGGCACGACGGCGCGACCCTCACATCCGCGCTGGACAACTTGCCCAACGGCACCCTGCTCGTCCTTGATGAGGCCTATATCGACTGCGCCCCGCCGGGCACAGCGCCTGATATCGCCATCGACGACCCACGGGTCATTCGCCTGCGCACCTTTTCCAAGGCGTACGGCCTCGCCGGTGCGCGCGTGGGCTATGCGCTGGGATCCGCCGAATTGATAACGGCCTTCAACAAAGTGCGAAACCATTTCGGCATGAACCGCGCCGCGCAGGCCGGTGCAATGGCCGCCCTGCAGGATCAGGCCTACCTGCAGCACACCCTGTCAAAGATTGCAGCCGCTCGCGACACGATCACTCAGATCGCGCATGACAATGACCTCTTCTGCATTCCGTCTGCCGCCAATTTCGTCGCCATCGACTGCGGCGCGGATGGCACTTTTGCGAGGGCCGTGCTCGACGCGCTCATCGATCAGGACATCTTCGTCCGCATGCCCTTCGCCGCCCCGCAAAACCGCTGCATCCGCGTCAGCTGCGGCACGGCAGATGACCTCGATCTCTTTGCAAAAGCCTTGCCCCGTGCCCTCACAGCCGCGCGAGGTGGCTGATTTTTCGTGACAGCCCGCCGTCCAAGATTATTCTTATGGTAACGACGATCTGCGAGGCTGCTGCGATGGATGATCACAAAACGCGCTCTGCCCCTAACTACACCACTGCCTGCATCGTCATGTTCGGCGTGAACGTGACGTGGATCCTCGTTGCGATCTGGGCGATCTGGGGTTTGATTGCCGCGTTTCTTCTGGCCATCGGTGTCAACCACCTCATGGACCGCGCCCGCGACTTGGCCGCAGCGCGGCAGGCCGCCTCCATCCGCCGCGGCAAACACATCTGATCCCACACAGGTACGTGCCCGGCACAGCACCACGTGGGCAAAACGCCCTTCTCTGTTTCAAAAAAATCCCGCCCGGAGGGCCGATTGGCCATCCGCTCCGGCGGCCCAATCACGTCACCCAGACGCAACCACAGCGGCTGCCGCCTCGACCGCACCGCGGCCCCGCGGTACATCCAGCGCCGCCAGCCCCGCCTCAATGCCGCCCAACAGGCCCAGGATCATCTGCCCGTTCACATGCCCCATGTGCCCGAGGCGAAAGAACCCTTCGCTCTTGGGATCGTCCGGCGTCTCCATGCCCAGGCCGATGCCTAGGGTCAGGCCCAGGTTGGTTTCGGTCCAGCGCCGCAATTGAGCACCCAGCGGTTTGGTCAGCTGCAACGCGGTCACCGCGCGGCTGCGATGCGCCGGATCGGCCACGTTCAGTGCCAGCGCGCCGCCTTCGGCCCAGATATCGCACGCGGCCCAGATCGCGCGGGCCAGCCGGTCATGGCGGGACCAGACCGCCTCCATCCCTTCGGCCTCCAGCATGTCCAGCGCCACGCGCAAGCCATACAAATGGTGCGTCGGCGCAGTGCCGTTCCAGTATTGATAAAACCCCTCGGGGGCGGTGCGCGGGTTCCAGTCCCAATAGCAGCTGACCCGCGGCATGGCGTTTCGTACCGCGGCGGCCTTGTCCGAAAAGAACACAAAACACATGCCCGGCGGCACCATCAGCCCCTTCTGGCTGCCCGCCACCATCACGTCGACACCCCAGGCGTCCATCTCGAACACGTCGCACGCCAGCGAGGCGATGTTGTCGGACATCAACAACGCCGGGTGACCCACTTCATCCAGCACCGCGCGCATCGCCGCAATGTCATTCAAGACCGAGGTCGAGGTATCCACGTGGGTCGCCAGCACCGCCTTGATCCGGTGGTCATTGTCTGCCGCCAGCGCATCAGCCAATTGCCCCATGTCCACCGGGGCGTTGCGCCCGAAATCCACGACCTGGGTCTCGGCACCCAGCCCGCGGGCCATTTCCGCCCAGCCGTGGCCGAACCGCCCTGTAGCGGGCACCAGCACCAACTCCCCCGGTGCGACAGTGTTGGCAAGGGCCGCTTCCCACGCTGCATGGCCGTTTCCGATATACATCGCCACATGCCCATCCGTGCGCGCCACACGCTTGAGCGATGGTACCAGCCCTGCCGTCATCTCGACCAACTCGCCTTCGTAGATGTTGGGCGCGCCTCGGTGCATCGCGCGCAAAACCGCGTCTGGCATCACGGACGGACCCGGAATGGCAAGGTAATCCTGCCCGAAATGGGCAGCGCGCGGCGTGGTCATGGGAATGGCTCCGGTCATGGGTGCAAACGAGCAGATTAGCGCCCCGACCCGCGGCGTCAATCGCTGCCGCGCGGCTTGCCAAAGCCCCTCCGCCTCGGCTAGTCAGGTGGACCAAATGACCTTTCGGAGCCGGGCCGCGCGGGCCCCCGTGATCAAACGTTGAGCACCAAAGACATCCCCGAAACTCCGTCCGCCCCCTCCGGCCCGCTGCTGCGCTGGCTGTGGAAGGGATACCTGCGCGAACACACTGGCCTGATGGCTCTGGCGGTGGTGTTCATGGCACTCGAAGGCGGCATGATGGGGGCGGTGGCATGGCTGATGCAGCCGATGTTCGACGACGTGTTCGTCGCGGGCAACGCGTCGATGTTGTGGTGGGTCGGCGGCATGGTCATCGCGATCTTCCTGATCCGCGCAGTCTCTTCGGTGGCGCAAAAGGTGATCCTGACCCGCGTGGCGCTGAAATCCTCGGCCTCGCTGCGCTATGACCTGCTGGATCGCATGATGCTGCAGGACGGCGCGTTTCACCAGACCCACCCGCCGGGGTTCCTGATCCAGCGGGTCCAAAGCGACGTGGGCGCCGTGGGCGAGGTCTGGCGTGCCATCATCACGGGTGCGGGCCGCGACCTCATCGGATTGGTCATCCTCTTCGGGGTGGCGCTGAACGTCGATCCCGTCTGGGCCATCCTTGCCTGCATCGGCATCCCGGTGCTGGTTCTGCCCGCCGCGGGCGCGCAACGCTACGTGCGCCGCTATGCCCGCACCGCGCGCGATCTGGGGGCATTTCTGGCCACCCGGCTCGACGAGGTGTTTCACGGCATCGTCCAGATCAAGCTGAACGCGCTCGAGAGCTACCAATCCAACCAGTATCGCGGCCTGACCAAACGGTTCATCCGCACCGAAACCCGCGCGGCGTTCGGCGCGGCGGGTATCCCGGCCATGGTCGATATCGTCTCGGGCCTCGGGTTCATGGCGGTGATCCTCTATGGCGGGTCCGAGATCATCGCCGGCGAAAAGACAATCGGCCAGTTCATGTCGTTCTTCACCGCAATGGGGCTCGCCTTTGATCCAATGCGGCGGCTGGGCGCGGTTTCGGGGCTTTGGCAAAATGCTGCTGCCGCCATCGAACGGGTCAAGGAACTGCTCGACGCGCCGCTGGCCCTGACCTCGCCTGACAATCCCGCCAATCTGCCTGACGGACCGCTCGATATCGAGCTTGATCAGGTTTCGCTCACCTATGGCGAAACCCGCGTGCTGCGCACCTTGTCGCTGCATGCCGCCGCAGGACAGACCACCGCACTCGTTGGCGCATCGGGGGCAGGCAAGTCGACCATCTTCAACTTGCTGACCCGGCTGGTGGATCCGCAGGAAGGCACCGTCACGGTAGGCAAGGTCAAGACCACCGATATGGACATTGCCGATCTACGCAGCCTCTATTCCGTCGTCACCCAAGAAGCCCTGCTGTTCGACGAATCCCTGCGCGAGAATATCCTGCTGGGCCGCACCGACGTGTCGGACCAGCGGTTGCAAGAGGTGCTGGAGGCCGCCCATGTGGCCGATTTCGTCGAAAGCCTGCCTGACGGGCTCGACACGCCCGTGGGCCCGCGCGGCTCGGCCCTGTCCGGTGGCCAGCGCCAACGCGTCGTGATCGCCCGCGCGCTCTTGCGCGACACGCCGATCCTGCTGCTGGACGAGGCGACCTCGGCCCTTGATGCGCAGTCGGAAAAGGTGGTGCAAAACGCCCTCGACCGGCTGTCCAAGGGGCGCACGACCCTTGTCATTGCGCACCGCTTGTCCACCATCCGCGAGGCCGACAAGATCATTGTCATGGATCAGGGCGAAGTCCGTGACACCGGCACGCACGAAGAACTGCTGGAACGCGGCGGCATCTACGCCGACCTCTACCGCCTGCAGTTCAAAGAGGGCAAAACCGTCGTCGATGCCGAAATGGCGCACGCGCTGTCACCCGCGGGTGACCTGCCGCGTGGCGCCGGCCCGGGGCTTGTCTTGCGCCTGCGCCGACGTCTCTTCGGAGTCTGAAACGGGCTAGCGGTATTTCTCTGCGAGCTGCAATGGCGACACACCGGCAAAATACTGTGTCAACAGCCACAGGTTCCGCGCACCGCGTCGCACCCAGCCTTGCCTGCGATAGCGCGCCGCACTTGTGATCGCCGCGGCATCCAGCGCCACCAGCTGCCCGCGCAGGGCACGCACAATTGCCACATCCTCCATCAACGGCACATGCGGATAGCCGCCCACCCGGTTATAGAGCCGCCGTGGCACCAGCAGGCACTGATCCCCGTATGGCAGGCCCAGAACCCGTGACCGCACGTTCGCCCACCCGGCCACAACGCGGCCACCGCGATCAAAGCGCAATCGGAAATACCCCGCCTTTTGCGTGCCCAGATGTGCCGCCACCGCCGCGGCCCAACCGGGCGCGAGCACGGTATCGGCGTGCACGACCAGCAACCAGTCGCCACAGGCCGCTTCACAGCCCCGCGCCAGCTGTCCGCCGCGCGATGGCGCACCGCTCAGCACCTTGGCCCCCCACGCATCGGCGATCTGGCACGTCGCATCACGCGACCCGCCATCGGTCACGATCAACTCGGCAATCAACCCGGCCTCCAACCCCTCGGTCAGCGCCAGCAGACAGTCATGCAGACCAGCTTCGGCATTGAGCGTCGGGATGATCACGGATATCGGAGCGCGCACGGCAATCGGGGCCTTTTGTCAGCAAGTCGGACTGCTATATCTCTCAAACCAACCGAAAAAGGAATGGCCCATGTCCACCGCCCCCGCCCGCCACATCCTGCGCATCTCAGGCGCGGACGCGCGCTCGTTCTTGCAGGGGCTGGTGACCAACGACGTCAACCGCATCGATGACGGTCTGGTCTACGCCGCGCTGCTCACCCCGCAGGGCAAGTTCATCGCCGATTTCTTCCTGTGGGCCGACGGCGACGCCATCCTGCTCGACACCGACGCTGCCTCGGGTCCGGCGCTGGCCACGCGGCTGGGCATGTACAAACTGCGCGCCGATGTCACCATTGTCGAGGCGGGGCTGTTCCTGCACCGCGGGCTGGGCGACGTGCCTGCCGACGCCTTCCCCGACCCGCGCACACCGGCCCTCGGCTGGCGCGCCTACCGCGACCATGCGCAAGTCGATGATACCACAGACTGGACAGCGCTGCGCGTCGCGCATCTGGTGCCCGAGGCGGGCGTGGAACTGACACCCGACAGCTTCATCCTGGAAACCGGGTTCGAACGCCTCAACGGCGTCGATTTCAAAAAGGGCTGCTATGTGGGCCAAGAGGTCACCGCGCGCATGAAACACAAGGCCACCCTGCGCAAAGGGCTGGCAGGTGTCACCATCGACGGCTCGGCCCCCGTGGGGACCGATATCATGGCAGATGACAAGACGGCGGGCACCTTGCTGTCACAGGCAGACGGCCACGCCATCGCCTATCTGCGCTTTGACCGGGCCAAGGCGCC
This sequence comes from Pseudomonadota bacterium, assembly GCA_038532285.1. Classification (GTDB taxonomy): domain Bacteria; phylum Pseudomonadota; class Alphaproteobacteria; order Rhodobacterales; family Rhodobacteraceae; genus Tateyamaria. The sequence continues at coordinate 12,097 of JBCBAV010000079.1, forward strand.
GTTGACGGCGGGCGACGCCACCGTCACCTGGGACGGCGATTAGGCGCGCTCGGAATATTCCATCGTCTCTGTGTTGACGACGATCGCCTCTTCGGGGCCAACAAAGGGTGGCACCATGACCTTGACCCCGTTGTCGAGGATCGCTGGTTTGAACGAATTGGCGGCAGTCTGGCCTTTCACCACCGGCTCGGTCTCGGCAATGGTGCATGTCACCTTTTGTGGCAAGGTCGCGTTCAGCGCCTCTTCCTCGTAGAACTCGACCACGATTGTCATCCCGTCCTGCAGGAACGGACGCCGGTCGCCCAGGATCTCGGCGGGCAGTTCGATCTGCTCGTAAGTGTCGGCATCCATGAACACCAGCATCCCGTCATTCTCATACAGGAACTGCTGGTCCTTCTGCTCAAGCCGCACGCGCTCGACCTTGTCCGCGCTGCGGAACCGCTCGTTCAACTTGGACCCGTTGCGCAGGTTGCGCAGTTCGACCTGCGCAAAAGCGCCGCCTTTCCCGGGCTTTACATGATCGACCTTCACAGCCGCCCACAGCCCGTCATTGTGCTCCAGAACGTTCCCGGGGCGGATCTCATTTCCGTTGATTTTCGGCATGTGGCAAAACCATGGCAAAAGGTTGAAGAAGATTTGGCAGCCCCTATATCTCGTGGACGCATGGTGGGCAAGACAACGACATACAGCGGGGTGACTACCCACAGCTATGCGCCTGTCGCATACAAGCCATGCGTTTTCAGGGTATCCGAATCGGCTGCGATCCGCCATAAGGGCACGCACGCCTAAAGTACAAGAGCAAGAATAAAGGAAGGACGACGAGTGAAAGACTTCGTTGATGGCACGGCCTTTAACAATGAACAAGGCAACCGCGCCCGCAAACTATTCGCAGCAGTTGTGTTGGCTGCGCTCGATGACGCGATTGCTGATGACAAGAAATACGGCAATGGCCCCGAGCAAATCGCCCGCTGGGCCCGGTCGCGCGATGGGCGCGAAGTGCTCAGCTGTGCTGGCATCGACCCCAACGAACGCGTGGTCGAAGGTCTGATGGAATTCGTCGGCAAAGGTGTGCGCACCTCCGTGGCGCTCAGCCGCGAGGAATCTGAGCGCCGCAACGCCGCGCAACAGGCCGAAGCTGCCTGAAATTCAGCTCCACCGTTAAGAAAGGCGCGCCCATCCGGGCGCGTTTTTTTATGTGTCGACGAAAAAGAACAACCACTGGCGTACAACCCAGATCTCGGCCGCAACCAACGGCACGCAGAGAAGCGCCGCCCAGACAGGCACGCGCCGCACCCAAAGCGCCACCGCCGCCGCCACGGCCAACGCTGCCTCAAGCGGGGCAATCCACGCCGCACCCTGGTTAATGTCCCAGTAACTGACAGGGCTTTGAAAGACCCAGCCAGACAACGGCCAGAAATGCGGGCGCCCGTCATCATGATGCAATGGAAAGTCGAGCACGAGGTGCAACAGCGCCGCACCGGTCAAGGCAATCGCCCAAGGTGACGCGCGCCATGCCGCGATGGCCAACAGAACAAGCCACACAAAAAACGAATTATCTATCGCAAAAATCGTTTGCCACAGATCGGAAAAGTAGAGTTCGTTGAATACCCGTTGCGGCGAGATGCCCAGAACAAGCAGCGACGTACCCGCCAACACATAAAGCGACAGGTCGGGCAGTGCTGCGCCAACAAACGCTGCAAGCAGGATTTTGGTAAGTGCGGGCCGTCCAAAAACCGCGGCGCCAAGCAACAGGTGTGCGGGCGTGTTCACGCCGACGGCACGCGCTGCAACTGCAGACTAGTCAAGGTCCTGCGCAGCAAAGGCGCGGTGAATCTCCCGCCGCACCAGTTTGCGCACATTACGCGTGATCCGTTCGCCCAGCGCACCTTGCAACTCCTGGCGCACGATTTCGGCGACCAGTTCCCGCAATGCCTCTTCATCGAGAATATCTTCGGGCAGCACACCCTCGGCGGCGTCAAACACGTCCTGATCTGCAGACATTGCCGCACCGTTTGGCGCATGCTCGGCTTCTGGCGGCTCTTCTTGCCAGGTCAATCCATCGGCATCGGGTGTCTGATCTTCGCGCGCGCCCGCGGTTTTCTGCGACCTGAGCGCCGATGTGTCCCAGTCCAGTACCTCGGCGCTGGCCCGGACCGATCTCGGGTGATCCGGTTCCCACTCTTCAGCCTGATCGGATAACAGGCTTTCCAATGCGGCGACCTTCACGCTGAGCGAAGCGTCATCAAGCGACGGTGCGTCCAGACCACCCGCATCAGGGCCTTGCTCTTGATCATGTTCGGCAGGCTCTTCATCCTCAGGCACAGCAGCGTCATGCGTCTCCGCCGGCGCCTCGTATGCCTCAACCGGTGCGTCATATGCCTCGGCCAGCGTGTCCTGAACCTCAGCCGAAATGTCATGCGTTTCCAACGGCTCGTCATGTGCCTCGACCGGCGTATCACGCACCTCTGCATACGTCTCGACCGGCGCATCCGGATCTTGCGCAGGCTCGGCCATAGGCCAAGGGTCTGCGCCGTTGTCCTCCGGGTCTTCGTCCGCGACGTAGTGTTCCGGCGTATCTGCCGCGCGTGCCGCAAATGCGCCAAAGATCAACTCGTCGGTGTTTGCCCCTGTTGCCTGCGGTTCGGACAGTTGCGCCGCCGGTTCGCCGTGATCCTCGACCACCGCTTCCATCGCATCCTCTTGCTGCGCGGCGACGTCATCTTCCCAATCCGCGCGCGCGCCGTCGACATCCATGTCTTGCACCGGGTCATGCTGCTCTGGCGACTGACCCCAGGGCTCCGGATCAGCATCCGCCTCTGACGCCCAACCGTCAGGTGTGGCGTGATCGTCGTCGATATCTTCCACATCGGGCGACGGATCGGTGGGCGCGTATTCAGATACCGGCCGATGCACAAATGTCATCGGTTCATCCATCCCCTCGGGAGCGTGGTTTTCGGTTTCGGGCGTTTCACTGACGCGCAATGCCGGGGTCAGGACCAGCCGGTCCCGCGCCGCGGTCGGCGACGCCGGTTCAGGCTCTTTTTCATCGGAAACCAAGCGACGGATCGACGAAAGAACGTCTTCCACCTCCGCATTCGTCATCGGGTCTGACATTTTACTACCACTCTCGCCTCGGCATCAGTGTACATGCCGCAAAAGAGTCGCACAACAGGATGCTGAAAAGCTTAAATGAAAAGCGCGACGCCGCCGGTCACTCGCGTGTCAGCGCCTCAAGCACCTTGTCCAACTGCCGACCCTGCTTTGACAGCTTGGTCGGCGCTGTCTTCATCAGGTTGTAATACTCCCGCGGATCATAAAGCTGCACCGGTAGCTTCAGCTGCGCCGCGGTCAGCAGGCCCATGCTCTCGAGCACCTGATATGCCGCAATGTACTGATCGGCCTGGGCCGAAATCCGGTTGGTCTCCGCATCCAGCAGGTCCTGTTCGGCATCCAGCACGTCCAGCGTGGTCCGTGCACCAAGCGTTGCCTCTTCGCGGATACCTTCAAAAGCGACGCGCGCTGCGCGGATCTGCCGTTCGGACGCCGTCAAACTTGCGCTTGCGGCTTGCAGATCGGCAATCGCGTTGACCACGTCCTGCTGCACCGTGTGTCGCACGTTGTGCAGGTTGCCGCGTGCGGCTTGCGCGTTGGCCAGCGCCTTGCGCTCGGTCGCATAAAGTCGTCCGCCCTGGTATATCGGCCCCTGAACGCCCAGTTCGACCGACGCCGAATCCGTCGAATTCAGGTTGTCAAATTGGTCCGACACCGACAGGCGCCCGGTGACCGACACCGTGGGCAACATATCCAGGCCGGAGGCCCGCAACAGCAAATCCTGCGCCGCCACCTGTCGCTGCGCCTGTATGATATCCGGGTGGTTACGTACGGCGACCGATTGCGCGCGGGGCACGTTGGTCTGCACCCGCGGGAGCCGCGGCAGGCCGGCAAGCCGCCCGGGCTGGCGTCCCACGACCGATGTGTATTCGGCTTGCGCCTGGATCAAATTCGCTTGTGAGCGGGCCAGATTGGACCGCGCGTTGGCAACCGCCGCCTGCGCCAGCGCCACATCGGTGCGCGTCACCTCACCCACCTCGAACCGGTCCTGCGCGGCGCGCTCTTCCTGCTGCAACAGCCGCAGGTTGTTCTGGCTCAGAGCGACGAACTCCTGCTGACGCAACACGTTGAAATAAGCGGCGGCGGCGCGCAGCAGCACCTGCTGTTCGACGTTGATCAGGGCGGCGCGGGTGGCCAGAACCACCTCTTCCTGCGCGTCGACCCGGGTCCGGTCCGCCCCGCCGTCAAACAGCTGCAGAGACGCCGTGATCGACGCCGAAACCGACGTCTGCGCGATGCTGCGGCTGGCACCGTTGGTCTGCGACGTCCGCGAATCCCCCAGTTGACGGGTCAGGTTGGCAGCCCAGTTCACGATCAGCCTGAGCTGGGAAGCGGCAATCGCCACATCCTCATCAGCGGCCCGCAACAGCGCGCGGTTCTGATCAATCAGCCCCGAATGCCCGTAGGCCCCCACCAGCGCATCGGCCAGCGAATTGGCCTGCGCCGGCACAGTGATGGTCAGGCTCAGCCCTGTCAAAACCCCTGCAACATAGCGTCGAATGCGTTCTGCCTTCATGATCTGCTGCCTCACAATTGAAATGCGCTTTGTGCGTCGAACCCCGGCAAGACAGGCGCACCCGCATTGAACGCGCGCCGCCACACGATCCGTCCGTTCAGCTTCTGTCCCAGTCGCACCTCGCCCAAAGCGCCTTCCATGAACAGTGCACCCACGCGACCGTTTTCCTTCAACTGATCTGCAAGCGCCGCCGGCAAGGTGTTGATCCCGCCTTCGACAATGATGACGTCATAGGGGCCAAGGTCTGCAGCCCCTTCGGTCAGCGGGCCCTCGTGGGTCGCCACATTGTCGATCCCCGCTTCGATCAGCGCGTCCTCGGCATCCTTGCTCAAATCCGCGTCATCCTCGAGGGCGACCACCGCCTGCGCCAATCGGCTGATAACCGCCGCCGAATACCCATGGGCCGCACCCACATCGAGCACCAGTTCATGGGGCGCTATGTTGAGCATATCCAGCATCTTGGCAAAGGTCCGCGGCTCGAGCATCACGCGGTTGTCGCCAATCTCCAGATTTTCGCCAACATACGCCGCTTCGCGCAAGGCCGCCGGCACGAAATCCTCGCGCTTGATGGTCAACATAGCGTCAATGATCGGAAATTTGGTGACATCTGCCGGTCGCACCTGGGTGTCGACCATTATGACCCGCCGGGCCGCAAAATCGCTCATGCCAACTAAACCCATCAGTTCAGAAACCTCATTTCAAGTTGTGCCACACAAACCCGCCCACGGCAACGCAGTATAAGCCGTCCCACACTCTTGCGTGCCTGCCCGTGCTAAGCTATCTGCATCGGCACACCATGTGCGGCGAGTTGGCGGAGTGGTGACGCAGCGGATTGCAAATCCGTGTACACCGGTTCGATTCCGGTACTCGCCTCCATAAATCTAGTGGATTTCCCCTAAAATCTACACATCGACCACAGCATGTAGTCGATCCACATCTGTACACAAACCGTACACAGTCCGCGCCCAGTTTTCCGCTACAAGTTCAGCCCGTTTTCAC
>JBCBAV010000080.1:0-11397 GCA_038532285.1 Pseudomonadota bacterium
GTCGATGACGTCGCAGCGGCGGCGGAACGGGCATTGACCACGGATGTGGCCCCGGGCGTCTACGAACTGGGCGGGCCTGACGTGCACACGTTTCGCGAACTGATGCAGCACATGCTGAGCGTCATCCGTCGGCGGCGGCTTGTGCTGAACATCCCGTTCTGGGCCGCTATGGTCATGGGCTTTGGTTTTGATATGTTGAACACAGTGACGCTGGGCCTCGTACCTGCGCAGATCACCCGCGATCAGGTGCGCAACCTGCGGCGTGACAATGTGGTTTCGGCTGAGGCCAAGGGGTTCGACGATCTTGATATTTCGCCTACCGCACTCGAGGCGGTGTTGCCGGACTATCTTTGGCGCTTTCGTCCGTCAGGTCAGTATGACGCGATCAAAGAAAGCGCAAAGAACCTGAAGACTTAAGTGTAGGCCCAAATCAGGATACCGACCCCAAGAACCACCCGGTAAATGACGTAAGGTGTAAAGCTGACACTGCGCAAAAGGCGCATCATGAATGCCAGCGCCAACAGTGCCGCGACAAAGGCGAATGCCGCGGCGATCGTGGCGTCGCGCAGAACACCCCAGTTGGCTTGGCCCACTACATCAACGGCAAGCAACGCGCCCGAGGCAATGATGATCGGGATCGACATCAGCATGGCCAATTTGGCCGCCCCTTCGCGGCCATAGCCGAGGCGCCGGGCCGCGGTGATCGTGATGCCGGATCGTGACGTTCCGGGGATCAGCGCCAGACATTGGGCAAGCCCCATGAGGGCAGCGTGTCGCAGGCTCCAACGGTTGGCGGTGCGGTCGGTTTCGCCGGTGCGGTCGGCCCAGTAAAGGACGAGACCGAAGATCACCATCGTCCAGCCGATCACTGCAGCGGAGCGCAGCGCCTCGTCCAGGCCGGTAACCTTGATGGCAAACCCGACCACCACCGCGGGAATCGTTGCGATGATCAGGCACAGGGCAAGGAACGCGCCGGCGCTGTCGACCTCGCCGCGGGCCAAACGGAGCGCGCCACCGGCGGCCATCCGCACATCCGTCCAAAAGTAGAGAATCACAGCCAAAAGCGTTCCGACATGCACCGCGACATCAATGGCCAAGCCCTGATCTGGTGTTCCCGTCAGCGCGGGCAACAAGATGAGGTGACCAGAAGACGATACCGGCAGAAATTCGGTCAGTCCCTGGATGATCGCTACGATCAGCAGTTGAAAGAGTGTCATGCGTTGCCACCGCTTGTGATATACAAGGGTTACAAGCGCATGATTCTAAACGCAAATGATGTATTTAAGTCCGTTTCGGACCATAAAAAGTGAAGAAATCCCTAAAATACCGTTCGGATCGCTCACCTTTTATTCATTTATGTCAGTATTACTGACTTTTATTCCCTTTTGATATAGCGTATCCCGCGCGGACCCAACGCAATATCCGGAGGCGGACATGGCTGAGCAGCCCATGCTGAAATTTGTGACGATTGATCGGGACATGCCCGAGAAGCGGTCGGCAGATGCGCGGCGCGAGGATTTTCGGGAGATCTATGCCGAATATGCCGATGCCAAGGCCAAGGAGCAGGCGTCGCGGTGTTCGCAGTGCGGGGTGCCGTATTGTCAGAGCCATTGCCCGCTGCACAACAACATCCCCGACTGGCTGAAGTTGACGGCCGAGGGGCGGTTGCGTGAGGCGTATGAGGTGTCGCAGGCGACCAACACGTTCCCGGAAATCTGCGGTCGGATCTGTCCGCAGGACCGGTTGTGCGAGGGAAATTGCGTGATCGAACAGTCCGGTCACGGGACCGTCACGATCGGGTCGGTGGAGAAGTACATCACCGATACCGCGTGGGAAGAGGGCTGGGTGCAGCCCATCACGCCGATCCGCGAACGTACTGAAACTGTTGGGATTATTGGCGCTGGCCCCGGCGGTCTGGCCGCTGCGGACGTGCTGCGCCGGGCCGGTGTGCAGGTCACGATCTATGACCGCTATGACCGGGCGGGCGGGCTGCTGACCTATGGCATTCCGGGCTTCAAGCTGGAGAAGGATGTTGTGATGCGTCGCAACAAGCAGCTTGAGGATGCGGGGGTGACGTTCCGGCTAAATTGTAATGTGGGCGAGGATATCTCGTTCGAGGAGATCCGGGGTGCGCATGATGCGGTGATCATCGCTACGGGCGTGTACAAGAGCCGGGACCTCGAGATGCCCAATGCCGAGGCGGCGGGTGTCGTGAAAGCCATTGATTTTCTTACGGTTTCCAACCGCAAGAGCTTTGGCGACGAGGTGCCGGAATTCACCGATGGGACGCTGAATGCCGAAGGCAAGAAGGTGGTCGTGATCGGGGGGGGCGACACCGCGATGGACTGTGTTCGGACCAGCATCCGGCAGGGCGCGACGAGCGTGAAATGTCTGTACCGCAGGGACCGGGCGAACATGCCGGGGAGCCAGCGGGAAGTGCAGAATGCCGAGGAAGAAGGCGTTGTTTTTGAATGGCTTAGCGCGCCAAAGGGGTTCACCACCGATGGCAACCATGTTGCGGGCGTGATGGTGCAGAAGATGCGGTTGGGCGCGCCGGATGCGACGGGTCGGCAGGCGCCGGAAGTGATCGAGGGGGCCGACTATGTCGAGGAGGCGGATATCGTGATCAAGGCGCTGGGCTTTGAGCCGGAGGAGCTGCCAAAACTGTGGGATACCAAGGGGTTGGAGGTCAATCGCTGGGGCACGGTCAAGGCAGAATTTACCACCGGCAAGACCGCGCTGGACGGGGTTTACGCGGTGGGTGACATCGTGCGGGGCGCGTCGCTGGTGGTGTGGGCAATCCGGGACGGGCGCGACTGTGCCGAGGCCATCCTGGAAAACCTTAACGCGATCTCCAGCGTCATCGCAGCGGAGTAAAACGTTCAACAGAGGGCCCGTTTTGTACAAAACGCAGGCCCCGAAAACGGCCCAAAACACCCCGTTTCGGGCAAAACGTTCAAAATCACGGTGGTTTTGTACAAAACGCCACCCGCCCCAAAGATGAAGACAACGTAAAGGTTAAAGGTCACCACGACTGACCCAACGCCACGCTAAAGGAATGTTAACAATGTCGCAGGTCGACGCCATGATCGACGAAGCAAGAGGACGGTGCCTGTGCGGCGCCGTGAGCTTTGTCGCGCGTCAAATGCCGGCGACCTATTCCCTGTGCCACTGCCAGATGTGCCGCCGTTGGGCCGGCAGCACCTTTGCCGAGGTGAGCGTGCCCACCGGGCAGATCACGTGGGAGGGGGCCAAGCATATCGCCATCCGCGCCAGCAGCGATCATTCCGAACGGGCGTGGTGCCGGGTGTGCGGATCGACGTTGTATTTTCAGCACACGGCGCAGGACAAATGGTTTGGCGGCACAGACATCGCGCTGGGCCTGTTTGACGATCCGGCGCAGTTTACCCTGAGCCACGAGATTTTCACCGACGAGGCGTGCATCCGCACCGCGGAAGCCGGGCAAAAACGGCTGAGCCGCGCCGACGTTCTGGCCATCAACCCCGATCTGGAGCGTGTGCAATGATCCGCGCGCTGGCCCTGACCCTGATCGCGACGCCCGCGATGGCCGACCGGTTCGTGCCGCCCGCGGGCTGTACCGCGTCGCTGACCGTGCAGTCGAAGAATTGCGAGGTCACGCATGTCTATGCCTGCGCGGGGGACGCGCCGGGCGTGAACTGGAGCGTGACCTTTGACAATGACGGGCCGGTGTATATCGACAAGATCGACTACGAGACGCAGTGGCTGGAAACCTTTCACGTGTTTCAGGGCGTGCGCGAGACGTTGATCACCCCCGCCGCCGACCCTGCAAGCCTGACCGAACTGCTGGAAACCGGCGTGGACGCCTATGACTTCCGGCTGCAAAGCGGTGACGGCGAGATCCGCGTTGTGGGCTATGATCAGATCGTGGGCGACGTGCTGACGATTGATGACGAACCGCTGCTGCCGATGATCTTTGAGGGCCGGTACGAGGATGACGGCGGCGTCTACATGACCATTTCGGGCACGCAGTACGTGTCGGAAAAGCACCGCCGGTTTTTTGCGGGCACCTTTGAGGTGACCGAAGATGGCGACAGCCGCACATGGGATTCGTCGCCCTTTGAATTCATTTACCCGGGCGAGCCGGGATTTCTGGACAAAACACCCCGCTATGAGTGCGCGGCGTCGATGATACGCCACGTGCCGCGTCAGCAAGGAGACCTGAGATGACCAAATACGATGCAGCATGGGCCAAGGCCGAAGCAGCCAAGCGCGCACGTATGGCCGAGACAGGCATGTACGGGTTCGAGGATGAGCGCGCCAATTGCGGCGTTGGCCTTGTGGTCAATGTTGACGGGCGCGCGACGCGGGCCGTGGTGGAAAACGGGATCAAGGCGCTGAAGGCGATCTGGCACCGGGGTGCGGTGGATGCCGATGGCAAGACCGGCGACGGCGCGGGCATTCACGTGCAGATCCCAGTGGAATTTTTCTATGACCAGATCGAGCGGACGGGCCACACGCCGGACCGCGATCAGCTGGTCGCCGTGGGGCAGGTGTTTTTGCCGCGCTCGGATTTCGGCGCGCAGGAAACCTGCCGGACCATCGTGGAGACCGAGGTCTTGCGCATGGGCTACTACATTTACGGTTGGCGGCATGTGCCGGTGAACGTGAGCGTGCTGGGCGAAAAGGCCAACGCGACGCGGCCCGAGATCGAGCAGATTTTGATCAGCAATATCAAGGGTGTGGACGAAGAGACGTTCGAGCGTGAGCTGTATGTCATTCGACGCCGTATTGAAAAGGCGGCGGCGGCGGCGCAGGTGGGTGACCTGTACATCGCGTCGATGTCGTGCCGGTCGATCATCTACAAGGGCATGATGCTGGCCGAGCAGGTGGCGGAGTTTTACCCCGACCTGCTGGACGACCGGTTCGAGAGCGCCTTTGCCATCTATCACCAGCGGTATTCGACCAACACGTTCCCGCAGTGGTGGCTGGCGCAGCCGTTCCGGATGCTGGCGCATAATGGCGAGATCAACACGCTGAAGGGCAACCTGAACTGGATGAAGAGCCACGAGATTCGCATGGCGTCGGGTGCGTTTGGCGACATGGCCGAGGATATCAAGCCGATCGTGGCGGGCGGGTCGAGTGACAGTGCAGCACTCGATGCGGTGTTCGAGGTGCTGGTGCGTGCGGGGCGCAATGCGCCGATGGCCAAGACGATGCTGGTGCCCGAGTCGTGGTCCAAGCAGGCGGTGGAGCTGCCGCAGGCGTGGCGGGACATGTATTCCTATTGCAACTCGGTGATGGAGCCGTGGGACGGCCCCGCGGCGCTGGCGATGACCGATGGCCGCTGGGTCTGTGCCGGGTTGGACCGGAACGGGTTGCGCCCGATGCGGTACGTGGTGACCGGGGATGGCATGGTCATCGCCGGGTCCGAGACCGGGATGGTGCCGCTGGAAGAGGCGGGGATTGTCGAAAAAGGTGCCTTGGGGCCGGGGCAATTGCTGGCTGTCGATATGGCGGACGGGAAGCTGTACCACGACACTGAGATCAAGGACCAGCTGGCGGCGAGCCAGCCCTTTGGCGACTGGGTCGAGAAGATCAAGGATCTTGAGCCCGCGATTGCCGGGGTGACGGAACGCCCGCTCTTTGACGGGGCGGACCTGCGGCGGCGGCAGATTGCGGCGGGATATACCATTGAAGAGCTTGAGAATATCCTGATGCCGATGGCCGAGGATGCCAAGGAAGCGATTGCGTCGATGGGTGATGACACGCCGTCGGCGGTGCTGTCCAAGCGGTATCGCCCGCTGAGCCACTTCTTCCGCCAGAACTTTTCGCAGGTGACGAACCCGCCGATTGACAGTTTGCGCGAGTACCGCGTGATGAGCCTGAAGACGCGGTTCGGGAACCTCAAGAACGTGCTGGATGAAAGCAGCGCGCAGACCGAGATCATCACGCTGGACAGCCCGTTTGTGGGCAATGCGCAGTGGGATGAGATCATGACCCATTTCAACGCCGAGATGGTCGAGATCGACTGTACGTTCGAGGCGGGGCCCGGGGCGCTGAATGCCGGGTTGCAGCGGATCCGGGACGAGGCCGAGGATGCGGTGCGGTCGGGGGCGGGGCACATCGTGCTGACGGATCACCGCTCGGACGAGGCCAAGGTGGCGATGCCGATGATCCTGGCCACCAGCGCGGTGCACAGCCACCTGACGCGCAAGGGGTTGCGGACCTTCTGCAGCCTGAACGTGCGCAGTGCCGAATGCATCGACCCGCATTACTTTGCCGTGCTGATCGGCTGTGGCGCGACGGTGGTGAACGCGTATCTGGCCGAGGATTCTCTGGCCGACCGGATCGACCGGGGGCTGCTGGATGGGACGTTGACCGAGGCGGTGGCGCGATATCGCAAGGCGATTGATGCCGGCCTGTTGAAGATCATGGCCAAGATGGGGATTTCGGTGGTGTCGTCTTATCGCGGCGGGCTGAATTTCGAGGCCGTGGGCCTGTCCCGTGCGATGTGTGCGGAATACTTCCCCGGCATGATTTCCCGGATTTCCGGCATCGGCGTCACGGGGATTGAGGCGAAGGCCATCGAGGTGCACGAGACCGGCTGGCGCGGGGCGGAGGTGCTGCCCATCGGCGGGTTCTATAAGTCGCGCAAGAGCGGTGAGACCCACGCGTGGGAAGCGACGTCCATGCACATGATGCAGATGGCGTGCAACCGCGCGTCCTATCAGATGTGGCAGCAATACAGCGCCAAGATGCGGTCGGGGCCGCCGATACATCTGCGTGACCTGATGGACATCAAGCCGCTGGGCGCGCCTGTGCCGCTGGAAGATGTGGAGAGCATCACCTCGATCCGCAAGCGGTTCGTGACACCCGGTATGTCTCTGGGCGCACTGTCGCCCGAGGCGCACAAGACGCTGAATGTGGCGATGAACCGGATCGGGGCCAAGTCGGACAGCGGCGAAGGCGGAGAAGATCCCGCGCATTTCGTGCCCGAGCCGAATGGCGACAATCCGAGTGCGAAGATCAAGCAGGTGGCGTCGGGCCGGTTTGGCGTGACAGCGGAATACCTGAACCAGTGTGAAGAGCTGGAGATCAAGGTCGCCCAAGGTGCCAAGCCCGGTGAGGGCGGGCAGCTGCCCGGCATGAAGGTCACCGACCTGATCGCGCGGCTGCGGCATTCGACCAAGGGGGTGACGCTGATCTCGCCCCCGCCGCACCACGACATCTATTCGATCGAGGATCTGGCGCAGCTGATCTATGACCTCAAGCAGATCAATCCGCGCTGCAAGGTGACGGTAAAGCTGGTGGCGTCCTCCGGTGTCGGCACGATTGCCGCCGGTGTGGCCAAGGCCAAGGCGGATGTGATCCTGATTTCGGGCCACAATGGTGGCACCGGGGCCAGCCCTGCGACCAGCATCAAGTACGCCGGTCTGCCGTGGGAGATGGGCCTGACCGAGGCGCATCAGGTGCTGGCGATGAACAACCTGCGTGACCGGGTCACGCTGCGGACCGATGGCGGTCTGCGCACCGGGCGGGACATCGTGATGGCGGCGATGCTGGGGGCCGAGGAATACGGTATCGGCACCGCAGCGCTGATCGCGATGGGTTGCATCATGGTGCGTCAGTGCCAGTCGAACACCTGCCCCGTGGGCGTGTGCACGCAGGACGAAAGCCTGCGCGCCAAGTTCACCGGCAACGCGGACAAGGTGGTGAACCTGATCACCTTCTACGCCACCGAGGTGCGCGAATTGCTGGCGTCGATTGGCGCGCGCAGCCTCGACGAGGTGATCGGGCGGGCGGACCTGCTGGCGCAGGTCAGCCGTGGGTCAGCGCATCTGGATGATCTGGACCTGAACCCGATGCTGATCACCGTGGATGGCGCGGATGCGATCACCTATGACCGGGATCGGCCGCGCAACGCGGTGCCGGACACGTTGGACGCGCAGATCGTGCGCGATGCGGCGCGGTTTCTGGAGGACGGTGAAAAGATGCAGCTGTCTTATGCCATCGAGAACACGCACCGGACCGTCGGCACCCGCACGTCGAGCCACATCGTGCGCAAGTTCGGCATGCGCAATACGCTGCAACCGGATCACCTGACGGTAAAGCTGTCGGGGTCGGCGGGGCAGTCGCTGGGGGCCTTTGCGGCACCGGGGCTGAAGCTGGAAGTGTCGGGCGATGCCAACGACTATGTCGGCAAGGGTCTGTCTGGGGGCACCGTCGTGGTGCGTCCGCCGATGGCGTCGCCGCTGACGGCGGCCGACAACGTGATCATCGGCAACACGGTGCTGTACGGGGCCACCGACGGTTACCTGTTTGCGGCTGGCCGCGCGGGCGAACGGTTTGCGGTGCGCAATTCCGGCGCGTCGGTGGTGATCGAAGGCTGTGGGTCGAACGGGTGCGAGTACATGACCGGCGGGGTCGCGGTGATCCTGGGTGAGATCGGGGCCAACTTTGGTGCCGGTATGACCGGGGGCATGGCGTATCTGTATGACCCCGAGGGCGAGGCGCAGGCGCTGATGAACATGGAGACGCTGGTGACCTGTCCGGTGACGGTGCCGCATTGGCATGACCAGCTGAAGGACCTGATCGAGCGGCACGTGGCCGAGACCGGGAGCCGCAAGGCCGCGGATATTCTGCAGCATTGGGACACGGAGCTGGCCCATTTCGTGCAGGTGTGCCCGACCGAGATGCTGGTGCATCTGCCGGTGCCGCTGAGCCATGAGCGGGACGCCATTCCGGCGGAGTAATCCGGGGCGGCTCATCGTGAAAATGTTGCGGCGCTGGTTTCGGCCAGCGCCGTTTTTATTCGTCCGCGCGCTGTGCGGCGAGGCGGGCGGCCTGATCGCGGCTGCCGACATGGGTGTTTTCCTGGAGGATGTCGTTGACGCGGCTGGGCATGGTGCCGAGCTTGTGCGCGATCACATGTTCGGCATTGCCGGACCATTTCAGGATCCAGACCAGTTTGGCATCCGCGGCGCTGAGCACGCGGAATTCGGGTGCAATGGACCCCGGCTGCGGTGACGTGGTTGGTTCGATCATTGTTTTGGCTCCGAAATGTGGCACATGGCTTCCGGATGGGGCAGTCATAGCAGATGAGCGGATTCGCGGCGAGCGATTAACGTTTTGATATTGATTAGAGTTTTCTGGTTTCTTGGTGAACAGAGGGTTACGGGCTATCTGGGGGTCATGCGGTTGGTATGGATCTTGATCCTTGCGTTCGTGGGCGCAGGTGTGCAGGCGGCGGAGCCTGTGCGGGTGCTGGCGATGGGCGACAGTATCCTGGCGTGGCAGAAGTGGACCGGGCGGGACATTCCGTCGGTTTACGGTCTGCTGACCGGGGCCATTGTCGAGAACGAGGCCCAGCCCGGCGCGCGGTTTTCCAACGGGTCGGGCGTGGGGCGGGCCCTGGGATTTGACGTGCGGGCGCAGTATCGGGACGGACCGTGGGATCTGGTGCTGATGAACGGCGGGGCGAATGATTTTCTGGCCGATTGCGGCTGTCGCGCCTGTGATCCTGTTCTGGACGGTTTGATCCGCGCGGATCTGGGCGGCGAGGTGCCCGGCTTTGTGCGCGGACTGCTGCGCGCGGGGCACGAGGTGGTGTGGCTGGGGTACTATGCCAGTGCACGGTCGGGCCAGTTTGCGGGGTGCCGGCCCTATCTGGTGGCGTATGACGCGCGCATGGCGCGGCTGGCGGCGGCGACGCCGGGGCTGACCTTTGTCGATGCCGAAGCCGCGTTGGACCCGGAGGAGCGGGGGCATTTCGCCATCGACGGCATTCATCCCTCGCCCGAGGGGGCGCGGCTGGTGGCGGGGCTGCTGGCAAATCGCGTCTCGCCCTGAGCGGGCGTTGCGCCTATAGATTTGAGCCATGGCGAAGGCGGCGACATCCAAGGCAAAAGCGCGCAAGCGGCCGGTGCGCTGGTTGGCGTGGCAGGGGGTGCGGCTGGTGTCAGCCGCGTTCCTGTTGTGTGTTCTGGTGGTGTTGCTGTGGTCCGTGGTGAACCCGCCCACCACCTGGTACATGTGGCAGGAAGGCCGCCGGTTGGGCGGGGTGGACCAGCACTGGGTGCCGCTGGAAGAAATCGCGCCTGTGATGGCGCGGTCGGCGGTGGCCGCGGAGGACGCCAATTTCTGTTTGCACTGGGGTCTGGACGTGCAGGCCATCCGCAAGGCCATCGAGGCCGGTGGCACGCGCGGTGCGTCGACCATCAGCCAGCAAGTGGTCAAGAACGTGTACCTCTGGCACGGGCGGTCGTGGCTGCGCAAAGCGCTGGAGGCGGGGATCACGCCGATTGTCGAGGCGCTGTGGAGCAAGCGGCGCATCCTCGAGGTCTATCTGAACATCGCGGAGTTTGACGAGGGCGTCTTTGGCGTCGAGGCGGCGGCGCGGCATTATTTCGGGGTGGGGCCCGAGGCGTTGAGCCCGGTGCAGGCGGCGCGGCTGGCCGCGGTGCTGCCCAACCCCAAGGGGCGGTCGGCGTCGCGGCCCTCGGGTGCGCTGCGCAAGCGGGCCTCAGCCATCCGCGACGGGGCGGCCACGATCCGCGCGGATGGGCGGGCGGCCTGTTTCGAGAGTTGAATCTCGCAGCTACGAGGTGCAAGGAAGGGGGAACCCGTTTGAACCAACCGGATAGCCCATGGCCCGCCTGTTTCACGTTCCGCTGTCGCCGTTCTGCCGCAAGGTGCGTTTGAGCCTTGCCGAAAAGAAGGTCGAGGTGGAACTGGTCGAGGAGCGGTATTGGGAGCAGGACCCGGATTTCATGCGCCGCAACCCCGCGGGAAAGGTACCCGTGCTGCGCATTGACGGGATCATGATGGCCGAGAGTGCGGCGATCTGCGAATACATCGAGGAAACCCGCCCCGAGCCCGCGCTGTTGCCCAGCGACCCCGCCGGTCGGCAGGAGGTGCGGCGGCTGGTGGGCTGGTTCGATGACAAGTTTCATCAGGAGGTGACGTCGAAGCTGCTTTATGAGCGGGTGAACCGAAAGCTGACCGGCGCGGGATACCCCGACAGCGGCAACGTCAAGGCGGGCGCCAAGGCGATCAAGTATCATCTGGATTACATGACATGGCTGCTGGATCACCGGCGCTGGCTCGCCGGTGACGTGATGACACTGGCCGATTTCGCGGCGGCGGCGCATCTGAGCGCGCTGGATTATATCTCGGACGTGGATTGGAACCGGAGCCAGACGGTCAAGGACTGGTATGCCAAGATCAAGTCACGCCCCGCGTTCCGCAATATCCTGGCCGATCAGGTGCCCGGGTTCCCACCGCCGCGGCATTACAATGATCTGGATTTCTGACGGCGCTGTCGGAGGGGGGGGGGGGGGGGGCCCCACCCCCCCCCCGAGAAAATTAAAAAAAAAAAAAAAAAAAAAAAAAGGAGAGAGAGAAGAAAAAAAAAAA
>JBCBAV010000080.1:11407-17474 GCA_038532285.1 Pseudomonadota bacterium
CTGTCGGACTGGGGGTTTTCCACCCCCAGACCCCCGGAGGATTTTTTTGAAACAGAGAAGCGGACCTTTGAAAGAGGCGATTGTCGCGCGCGCTTTGGACGAGGGGTTTGTGGCGGCGCGGGTGTGCAGGCCTGATGCGGTGCCCGACGTGGCGGCGCGGTTGAGCGCCTTTGTCGCGGCCGGGTATCACGGGCAGATGGGGTGGATGGCCGAGCGGATGGCGTGGCGCGGCGATCCGGCGGCGCTGTGGCCTGCGGCGCGGTCGGTGATCATGCTGGCCGAAAGCTATGCGCCCGAGCATGATCCGCTGGCGGTGCTCGACGCGCCTGAGCGGGCGGCGGTGTCGGTCTATGCGCAGGGGCGGGATTATCATGACATCGTCAAGAAGCGGCTGAAGCGGTTGGGGCGCTGGCTGATCGACACGGCGGGTGGCGAGATCAAGGTGTTTGTCGACACCGCCCCGGTGCCGGAAAAGGCGCTGGGGCAGGCGGCGGGGCTGGGATGGCAGGGCAAGCATACCAACCTTGTGAGCCGCGAGTGGGGCAACTGGTGTTTTCTGGGGGCGGTGTTTACCACGCATGAATTGGCGCCGGATGCGCCGGAGGTGGATCATTGCGGGTCGTGTCGGGCGTGTTTGGACATCTGTCCGACGGACGCGTTTCCTGCACCTTACCAATTGGACGCGCGGCGGTGCATTTCGTACCTGACGATCGAGCATCGCGGCCCGGTGGACCCGGAGTTGCGGCCTGCGCTGGGCAACCGGATTTACGGCTGTGACGATTGTCTGGCGGTGTGTCCGTGGAACAAATTTGCCTTAGCCGCCAGTGACATGCGGTATCTGGGGCAGGTGGGTGCGCCGCCTTTGGCAGAGTTGGCTGGCTTGGATGATTCCGCGTTTCGGGCGCGGTTTTCCGGCTCGCCCATCAAGCGGATCGGGCGGGACCGGTTTGTGCGCAACGTGCTGTATGCGATCGGGAATTCGGGGTCGGCGCGCTTGCGCGGGGCGGCGGCGGCATTGGTCGAGGATGCGGACCCTGCGGTGGCGGATGCGGCGCGCTGGGCGGTGGAGCGGCTGGCGTGAGCATTCTTTTGGGCGTGGACACGGGCGGTACCTATACCGATGCGGTGCTGATGCAGGGCGAGGCGCGGGTGCTGGCGCGGGCCAAGGCGCTGACCACGCGGCACGATCTGGCCGAAGGCATTGGTGCGGCGGTGGGCGCGGTGCTGGAGGCATCGGGCGTGGCGCCGGGCGATGTGGCGATGGCGTCACTGTCGACAACCTTGGCCACCAATGCGCTGGTCGAAGGGCAGGGGGGCCGGGCGGCGCTGATCTATGTGGGCTTTGACAAGGCACCTGCCGCCACGCCCGGGCTGGCCGAGGCGCTGGGGGATGATCCGGTGTGCGTGCTGGCCGGGGGGCACCGGCATGACGGGGCGGAGGCGGCAGCGCTGGATGAGGTCGCCCTGCGCGGGTTTCTGGATGGGTGTGAGGTGAGCGGCTTTGCCGTGGCGGCGCAGTTTGGCACGCGCAACCCGGCGCATGAGCAGCGGGTCGCGGAGATCGTGCGCGATATGACCGGCGCGCCGGTGTCAGCGTCGCATCAGCTGTCATCAAAGCTGGGCGGGCCGAAGCGGGCGCTGACCGCGCTGCTGAATGCGCGGCTGATCGGGATGATCGACACGTTGATCCGGCGGGCGGAGGCGGTGCTGGAGGCGCGCGGGATTGCGGCACCGCTGATGGTGGTGCGCGGCGACGGGGCGCTGATGTCGGCGGCACAGGCGCGGGTGCGTCCGATCGAGACGATCCTGAGCGGGCCTGCGGCGTCGATCGTGGGGGCGCGGTGGCTGACCGGCGTGGACGAAGCGCTGGTCAGTGACATTGGCGGGACCACGACGGATGTGGCGATGCTGCGCGGCGGGGTGCCGGCGATTGATCCGCAGGGCGCGCGGGTCGGGCCGCACCGAACCATGGTCGAGGCGGTGGCGATGCGGACCACGGGGCTGGGCGGCGACAGTGAGGTGCATTTCGTCAGCGAAGGGCTGGCGGGTGGTGTCACGCTGGGGCCTGCGCGGGTGGTGCCGGTGTCGCTGCTGGCGGTGGAGGCGCCCGATGTGGTGCTGAGTACGCTGGAGGCGCAGGTGGCGACGCCGGTGCCGGGGGATCATGACGCGCGGTTTGTGCGGGCGGTGCCCGGGGT
Organism: Pseudomonadota bacterium; assembly: GCA_038532285.1. Lineage (GTDB taxonomy): Bacteria > Pseudomonadota > Alphaproteobacteria > Rhodobacterales > Rhodobacteraceae > Tateyamaria. Next base: position 13,606 of record JBCBAV010000080.1, read on the forward strand.
GGCTGCCGGGGGTTTGGGCGCGCGTGAGGCGGCGCTCTTGGAGCGTATTGGGGATGGTGTGCATCCCGTGGGCGATGTGCTGCGGGCGCGGGTCGAAAGTGGCGCCTTGCGCCGGTTGGTGGCGCGGGGGCTGGTGCAGGTGGCGGGGCTGACGCCGTCGGATGCGTCGCATGTGCTGGGCTATGCCGATGCGTGGGACGGACGGGCGGCGCGGTTGGCCTGTGCGCTGATGGCGCGGCGGCGGACGGGCAGCGGAGAGGTGCTGGCGCGCAGTCCCGAGGACATGGCGCGGATCGTGGTGGATCGGTTGACGCATCAGACAGGTCTCGCGCTGCTGGAGGCCGGGTTGGCGCAGGATGGCCTGCCCGAGGATCTGGCGGGCCATGTGTTGATGCAGCGCGGGTTGGGCGATCATGGCGGGGCTGTGCGCGTGGCTACGGGGCTAGCGGTGCCAGTTGTGGGGCTGGGCGCGTCGGCGGGGGTGTATTACCCGGCGGTGGGTGAGCTCTTGGGGACCAAGATGATTCTGCCCGAGGATGCCGGGGTGGCCAACGCCATCGGGGCCGTGGTGGGGCAGATCACGGTGCGCAAGCGGGGGACGGTGACCGCGCAGGGCGAGGGGCGGTACCGCGTGCATCTAGAGAGCGGTCCCGAGGACTTTGCCGAAGAGGCCCCGGCGCGGGCGCGGCTGCGTGATGTTCTGGAGGACCAGGCGCAGGCAGAGGTGCTGCAGGGCGGGGCCGATGAGGCGCAGGTGAGCGCCACGTGGGACATCCGGCGGGCGCAGGTCGAGAACCGCGCGGTGTTTGTCGAGGGGACGCTGGTGGTTGAGGCGTCGGGGCGGCCGCGGGTGGCGCTGTAGGAAATACTACCAGGACGGGAGCCGATTCTGCTGTATGCTGCGCCAAACCATTAGGGGACGGACATGGCACAGATCACCAAGGCAGAAGCCAAGAACTATGGCCCGCGGAACGGTCGGCTGGAGTTTGATGTCGAGCTGGAGCTGGACAATGACGCGGCCAATCCAAGGACGATCTCGTTTAACGTCAGCGAGAACAAGCATTGCGTTGCCTGCTACATGGAGGAGAACCTGCCCACCGCAGCCGCGCAAAACACGCTGGTGAATGCCCCTTTGGACACGTTTCGGAGCGCGTTTTACAAATTCGGGCGCGAATATGCTGCCAAGATGGTTGGCAAGACCTTTGATGATTTTGATCCGTCCGCCGCAGAGTTTCGGATTTGCGTCAACGAGATGGCGTTTGAAAGCGACTACACCAAGATCAAGCACAACGACATCCATTGTTATCCCGTCTTTGTCAGCCCGGCACTGACCCCGACCACCGTCGAAATGACGCGGGATCAATTGGAGGATTTCAAGTCGTTGACCGTGGTCCTGTTTGCGCTGTCATGGGATAATGTTGCGGCCAAAAAGGCACAGGCGACGAGGGCTTGGACGCGGAACAGAGCGTTTTTTGCAGGCCTTGCGGGGGCCAGAAACGAGGTGTTGTCAGAGGCGCAGATTGGCATGCTTGATGCCCGCCTGGAAAAGACAGGCAGCGTTTTGCACGCCACCAAGTCAAAGGCAGCCTATTTTGCCAAAGGCGAAGACGACAAGCTGCAGGCTGCGGATGCATCAGCGGCCGCGGCGGCGGCGGCGGGTACAACCGCCGCGCCCTACAGGTCGAACGGCTGATTATTCCGCGGCGCGTTTGGGCAGGACCCAGCCTGCGCGCGGGAAGTGGCAGGTGTAGCCGTTGGGGAAGCGTTCGAGATAGTCCTGGTGTTCCGGCTCGGCTTCCCAGAAATCGCCCACGGGTTCCACTTCGGTCACCACCTTGCCGGGCCAGAGGCCCGAGGCCTGGACATCGGCGATGGTGTCCAGCGCCACCTGTTTCTGCCCGTCATCGACATAGTAGATCGCCGACCGGTAGCTGAGGCCGCGGTCGTTGCCCTGACGGTTCAGCGTGGTGGGGTCGTGGATCTGGAAGAAAAACTCGAGGATGTCGCGGTAGGTGATGACCGTGGGGTCATAGATCACCTCGATCCCTTCGGCGTGGGTGCCGTGGTTGCGATAGGTCGCGTTGGGCACGTCGCCGCCGGTATAGCCCACGCGGGTCGAGATCACGCCGGGGCGTTTGCGGATCAGGTCCTGCATCCCCCAAAAACATCCGCCTGCCAGCACTGCGCGTTCCTGGGTCATGTCACGTCCTCCACTTGGTCGAGATAGTCGGCGTAGCCTTCGGCTTCCATGTCGTCGCGGTGCACAAAGCGCAAGCTGGCCGAGTTGATGCAATAGCGCAGGCCGCCGCGGTCGCGGGGGCCGTCGGGGAACACGTGGCCCAGATGGCTGTCGCCGTGCAGGCTGCGGACTTCGGTGCGGACCATACCGTGGGTCGTGTCGTGGTGTTCGGTCACGTGGGTGTCGTTGATCGGCTTGGTGAACGAGGGCCAACCGCAGCCCGATTCGTACTTGTCCGCCGAGGCAAAGAGCGGCTCGCCCGAGACGATGTCGACGTAGATCCCCGGCGCCTTGTTGTTCAAGAGCTTGCCGGTGCCGGGCCGTTCCGTGCCGCTTTCCTGGGTCACGTAGAACTCCTCGGGCGAGAGGGTGGCGATCACGTCGGGGTTCTTGGTGTAGGTTGTCATCACATGCTCCCGATTGTCTGTGCTTGGAGCATCATATGGTGCACGCGCCGTGCCGAAGAAGGGGCTGCGGCAAATTTGTGATAAAAACGAAAAAGCCAGGCTCTGTCGCCTGGCCCGTTTGCATCGCAAGTGCCCGTCTATGTTAGGGCAGTACGGTCGTTGTGGTGATGGCGGAGCCATCGTCGGCCACGGCGATCACAACAGTGGCGATCACGATGCCGGTCACAAGTGTGGTGGTGGAAATGATCGATCCCACCGCCAGCGTTTCCGCCTGCGCGCTTGCCATGTCGGCGGATGCCACCAGCGTCAGGGCCAGTGCAGCGGATTTGAGTGCGTTTTTCATTTCAATGACCTCACAATGACATGCGGGCGCAAGCGCCAGCAATTCGGGCTTGGGATACCATCTGCAACGGTAGCTTGCAACGATCCTGTGGCTAGCCGCTATTTTTTAAGGATCCGTGTATCGATATAGCCGATTTTTGCGCCAGCGAATTGGCGGGCCTGCCAGACCGTGCCGTCACGCACGTCGACCCAGTAGTGGTTGATGATCTTGCGCCCGGCGCTGTCGGTGCAGATTTCATTCAGCGATTCAACGGTGTAGGTGATCTCGACGATTTCCAGCGACTGCACGCCATCGCTGCTGCCGATGCAGGTAAAGTCAACGCGCTGCACGCCGTCGGCTTCGGTCTGGAGATCGAGACGCATCGGCCATTCTTTGCCGCTTTGGCGTCCCGTGACAAAGGCGATGGACCCCGCGCGATCGGACGAGGTCATGTCATCGCCTGCCCCGCGCAGCGCCAGGAGCACGCCGGAGCGGAAGGAAAACTGGGTGCCGTCCACGCTGGTCCAGGTGTCGACGGTGCCGATGCCAGGTACCCGTCGGGTGTAGAACGGGATCACGTAGGCCAGCCCGTCGCGTGAGGCCACCCGGACTTCGAGAGACGGTGTGGTCAGCCCGTTGAGCAGCGCGCGGGTCACGTTGGGCAATTCGGGCGGGTTGCGCCGGTTCTGGATCGCCGTGCGCACCTGCTGGAACTGTTCGAGGAAACGGGTGCCCTGTGAATCGATCTGGTCGGAGCCGCCCGAGCAGCCCGCGAGCATCGCCGCCAGCACACAGGCTGCGGTGACGCGGCGGCAGAGGGTTTGCATCACTCCCATACCCGGCCCCAGCTTTCGCGGAGCGCGCGGGCGTCCGCATCACGCAGTTGCGGATAGAGACGGTT
>JBCBAV010000081.1:0-17115 GCA_038532285.1 Pseudomonadota bacterium
CGAGGTATCGGCACTATTAGGAAGAATGCCTTCCGCTGTGGGATATCAGCCTACATTGGGTACTGACGTAGGTGCATTGCAAGAGCGGATTACCTCCACCCAGCAGGGCTCCATCACCTCGGTGCAGGCGATCTACGTGCCGGCCGATGACCTCACCGACCCCGCACCCGCGACGTCCTTTGCCCACCTCGACGCGACCACGGTTCTAAGCCGCGCCATCTCCGAGCTGGGCATCTACCCGGCGGTGGACCCGCTCGACAGCTCCAGCCGTCTGATGGACCCGCAGATCGTGGGCGAAGAGCACTACAAGGTCGCCTCCGACGTGCAGCAGATCCTGCAGCGCTACAAGTCGCTCCAGGACATCATCGCGATCCTCGGGATGGACGAACTGAGCGAAGAGGACAAGCTGACCGTGGCCCGCGCCCGCAAGATCCAGCGCTTCCTGTCGCAGCCCTTCGACGTGGCCAAGGTGTTTACCGGCTCCGACGGTGTGCAGGTCCCGCTCGAGGACACGATCGCATCGTTCAAGGCGGTTGTGGCCGGTGAATACGACCACCTGCCCGAAGGCGCCTTCTACATGGTCGGCGGCATCGAAGAGGTGATCGCCAAAGCCGAGAAGATGGCCGCCGAAGCCGCATAAGACGTGCGGTGGGCAGCATTGCCCACCCTACGACAACGCCCAAGGGTAGGGTGGGCAATGCTGCCCACCACCCAAATAGGAGGCAAAGATGCAATTTGATTTGGTATCGCCCGAGCGCAGCCTGGCGTCCCTCGACGCGACGTCCGTGCAGATCCCCGGCGCCGATGGCGACATGACCGTGATGGCTGACCACGCCCCCACGATCACGACCCTGCGCCCCGGCATCCTGCGCGTCGACGCAGGCGGGGAGCCGCGCGAATTCGTGGTCACCGGCGGCTTTGCCGAAATTGGCGCTGCAGGCGTGTCGGTGCTGGCCGAACTGGCCGTGGCACGTGGCGACATGACCCAGGACCAGATGGACGCGATGGTAGGCGACGCCCAGGGCGCCTATGACCGCGCCAAGGACAGTGGCGGCCTCGTCGATGACGCGGCCAAACTGCTGGCCGACATGGTCGCCGTGGGCACCGAGATCGGGCTGAGCACCAAGCAGCCCAGCCTCTGATCCCTGCCGCTTAGGACAAGACATCAACCCCCCGTGCCCCGCGCGGGGGTTTTTTCGTTTCAGGCCTGCGCGGACCGTGATTTTTAGTGTCTCTTCATTCCCCCGGTGCTAAAACCGGCGAAAATAACTGCAAAAGCCATGAAACGACTACGAAATCATCTCATCGGTGTGGATCAGGGGGATGTGATCCTGTTTTCCGATTTCGAGGATGGCGGTGAGATGTGGACCGGCCGCGGCCAGCGCGAACGCCGCCGCCGCATCGCCTTTGCCGAACCGTTCCGCGCCGCCCCGTCCGTGCAGGTGTCGATCTCCATGTGGGACGTGGACACCGAAACCCCGCTGCGCGCCGACATTTCCGCCGAAACCGTCACGCCTGACGGCTTTGACCTGGTGTTCCGCACCTGGGGCGACACCCGGGTTGCGCGCGTGCGCGCATCGTGGATGGCGCTGGGGGAGATGCGGCAGGCGGATGAGTGGGATCTTTATTGACCTGACCTTGGCGCGCGTGGCGGATCGACCCTCCGGGGGCGGTTTAATTGGCGAAATGAAGCAGGGGAACGGCGAACGGGGACAACGCCCCGCGCTTGCGGGGGAGAGTGTTCGCGGCAAGATGAAGCCAGACGCCGTGGCGCTTGTTTGGGCAGGCGCGGGCCACTAGGCTGGACCCAGACCCCAAGAGGCGCACATGGCATCCGAGCGGAACATTCTTCTCATCACCTTTGATGACGCGGTGGCGTTCTGGAAATACAAGCGCGTGTTCGGGCAGGCGCTTCAGACCCCCAACCTCGACCGGATCTGTGCACAGTCCACGGCCTTTCACGCGGCCTACACGCAGGCGCCGGTGTGCAGCCCGTCGCGCCATTCCTTCCTGTCGGGCCTGACCCCGCACCAGACCGGCCTGACCATGCCGCGCAAGGACGTGTTCGACCACATCGATCCGGCCGAATTCATTCCGACCCGGCTCAAGGACGCGGGGTATTACAGCTCTTCCGGGGGCAAGGGGATTGCCGGGTTTCTCCCGCTTCAGGACGCCGATCACGCCCGCATCTATTCGGATGAGCCGAAGACCTTCCGCAAGGACTGGAAAGTGCCCCCCGCCATCAGCCGCGAATACGGTGGCTTTCGCGGGGGCAAGGCGACCATCGACGAAAGGCATGACCGCCGGTTCTATGACTTTCAGGCGTCGAAATCGGCGATCAGCTTTTTCCGCCGCTACCGGCGCGACCAGCCGTTTTTCCGCGAGGTCGGGTTTTATGGCCCGCACGGGCCGTGGATCACGCCTGCCCGGTTCAAGGACATGTACGACGAAGACGGGTTCAAACCCCCGCGCGCCTGGGACGCGGGCCTGCCCACCAATCCCTATCTCGACCGCCATTTCGATCCGAATTTCGACGGCCCGAAACCCGGCGTGTGGGAAAAAAGCGTGCGCAACTATTTCTCGGCTTTGACCCATGTGGACCACCACCTGGGACGGGTGTGGCATGCGCTCAAGGCGTCGCGGCACGCGGACACCACGCTGGTTATCATCACCTCGGATCACGGCCACCACCTGGGCGACCGCAAGAGGTTCCGCAAGCACACGCTGTACGAACAGGTGGCCAATGTGCCGCTGATCATCCACGACCCGGAACACCCCGTGCCGCAGGTGGTGGCCGACCCGGTGGGCCTGATCGACATCGCGCCCACCATCATGGATTTCGCAGGCCTGCCCGCGCTGCCGGGGCGCGTGGGCCACAGCCTGCGGCCCCAGATGCAGCTTGACCGTGCCCCCGACCGGGCCATTCCAACCGTGCTGCGCGACAACGCGGCCATTCGCAAGGGACGCTACCGGTTCATCCAGTACGAGGACGGCAGCACCCAGTTCTTTGACCTCGGCACCGACTGGTGGCAGGCGCATGATCTGGGACCCGACCACCCGGACTACGCCGAGATGGCGCAGGCCCATGCCGACACCTGCCGCACGTACGGGTTTGACCCCAGCACCGTCACCCCCGTGGCCGAGGTCGCCTGACCCGAGGCCCATCCCGCGCCAAAGCCGCTACAGCCTTTTGCGTCTTATGTGGGCCACCATGTATCGAAAAGCGCGTTCGACCACACGGAGAGGCCGCGTATTTCGATTCAGATCAAACGCAAAGTGCTTTAGGCTGCTGCCAAACCGCCAAAGGCCGCCATGACCCGACCCCCCAACATCGTGCTGTTCACCTTCGACGACGCGGTGGCCATCTGGCACTACAAGACCGTCTTTGGCGCCAACCTGCACACGCCCAATTTCGACCGCATCTGCGCGCAATCCACCGCCTTTCACGCGGCCTACTGCCAGGCGCCGATCTGCGGGCCTTCGCGCGCGTCCTTCATGTCGGGCAAGGCACCGCACGTGATCGGCCGGACCGAACTGGGAAACAAGATCTTCGACACCGTCGATCCGCGTGACATGTGGCCGTACCTGTTGAAACAGAACGGCTATTTCACCTCGTCAGGGGGCAAGATCACTCAGGGCTACGTGCCGCTGCCGCGTGACATCCACGATGTGCTCTATTGCGACGCACCCAAGACATTCACCAAGGACAATGCCGTGCGCGCCGACATCAGCCGCGATTTCGGCGGGCTGTACGGCGGCAAGGGGATCACCTATCCCGACCACGACGACTGGTTCTATGACCACCAGAGCGCCACCTCGGCCATCGACTTTTTCCACGGCTACGACGGCGCGGCACCGTTTTACCGCGAAGTCGGATTTTTCGGGCCGCACAATCCGTGGATCACGCCGCTGCGGTTCAAGGAGATGTACAGGACCGGCCAGTTCCGCCAACCCGCCGCATGGGCAGACGGATTCGAAAGCAGCGGCTACCTGCCCGACGACCACCTGCGCCGGTTCCCCACCGAACGGCAGCGATACTGGCGCAAATCGGTGCGCAACTACTTCTCGGCCATCACCCATGCCGACCACAATCTGGGCCGCATGTGGGACGGGCTGAAATCCTCGCCGCATGCCGACACCACGGTGGTGATCCTTGCGTCGGACCACGGTCTGCACTGCGGCGAACGCGGGCGGCACGGCAAATACACGCTTTATGAACAGGTGGCCAATGTGCCGCTGGTGCTGCACGATCCGGGCGGGCCTGCGGCACATGTGATCCGCGACCCGGTGGGCCTGATCGACATCGGGCCGACGGTGATGGATTATGCCGGACTGCCGCCGCCGGGTGACAGCCCGGGCCGGTCGCTGCGCGCCTATGCGATGGGCGCGCGCGATCCTGATCGTGCGGTGCCCACCGTGCGCGGCGGCAATGCTGGCATCCGCAAGGGGCGCTACCGCTTCAACCGCTACGAGGACGGTTCGACCGAGCTTTATGACCTCGCCAGCGACTGGTGGCAGACCCGCAACCTCGGGCCCGATCACCCGGCCTTTGCGGACATGCAAACGGCGCATCGCGACACGTGCCTGCGCTACGGCTTTGATCCGCTGGCGGCCAATGCGGCGGCGTGACCCGGCGCGCGACTGCCCAGATATGGACGTTTCATGCAATCTCAACTTGCTGCGCGCAAAACCCGTCCCGTAAGCTGACGCAAAACCACACAGGCCCCTCATGACAAAACCGCGCAATATCCTGTTCATCACCTTTGATGACGCGGTCGCCTTCTGGAAATACAAGGCCCTTTTCGGGCAGGCGCTGCAAACGCCCAACCTCGACCGGATCTGCGCGCAATCCACTGCGTTCCACGCGGCCTACTGCCAGTCGCCGATTTGCAGCCCCTCGCGCGCGTCGTTCATGTCGGGCCGCGCCCCGCACCAGATCGGCGTGACCGAAGCAGCGGCCAAGGTCTTTGACCGGATCCCACCCCACGATATGTGGCCCACCACGTTGAAACAAAACGGCTATTTCACGTCATCCGGGGGCAAGATCATCCTCGGCTACGTCCCTCTCGACGACGATATCCACCAGGTGCTGTACAGCGACGCGCCCAAGTCCTTTCGCAAGGACTGGCGCGTCCCGCCCGAGATCAGCGTGTCGCTTGGGGGCCACAACGGGGGCCACGCCACCACCGATCCGGCGGATGACATCCGGTTTTACGACTTTCAGGCCTCGCGCTCGGCAATCCGCTTTTTCAACCGGCACAAGGGCACGGTGCCGTTCTACCGCGAGGTCGGGTTTTACGGCCCGCACGGGCCGTGGATCACGCCCCTGCGGTTCAAGCAGATGTATGATCCCGCCGCGTTCACACAGCCCGCGGCATGGGCGGGCGGGTTCGAAGGCAGCCCCTATTCCGACGCGTTTGTCGACGCCACCCGGTTCCCCGACGATCACGACCACTGGCAGAAAAGCGTACGCAACTACTTTTCGGCGCTCAGCCATGTGGATCACCATCTGGGCCGGGTGTGGGACGGGCTCAAGGCGTCTGCGCATGGCGACGACACGGTGGTCATCATCGCGTCGGATCACGGCCTGCATCTGGGCGAACGCGGCCAGTTCCGCAAATACACGCTGTGGGAACAGGTCGCCAATGTGCCGCTGATCATCCACGACCCGCGCCAGCCCGTGGGGCAGGTGGTGTCCGATCCGGTCGGGCTGATCGACATCGGCCCGACCGTGATGGACTATGCCGGGCTGCCCCCGCTCGAACGGTGCCCGGGCCGCAGCCTGCGCCCCTATTGCGACATGGCCCGCGACCCGGACCGGGCCGTGCCCACCGTGCGCGGCAGCAGCGCGGGCATTCGCAAGGGACGCTACCGCTTTACCCGGTATCAGGATGGCTCGACCGAGCTTTACGACCTCGCCCGCGACTGGTGGCAGACCCGCAACCTCGGCCCCGATCACCCGGCCCATGACGCAATGGCCGAGGCGCATGTGGACTGCTGCCGCGCCTATGGCTTTGATCCGCTGGCCGCTGACGCGGCCGCATGACAGGCGCAGCTGAGGCAGCGTTACGGGGCCGCACCGGGGCGGCGCGGCTGGCTGACAAGGGCCCTGTAACGCCCCCCGTGACGCGCGATGACCGCCCGCCTTGTCGGACCCGACATGGTAGCGCACGTCTATCCCCGCGACACGATCCGCGCCCTGATGCGCTCCTGTGGCCGGGGCATATGGCGGTATCGACCGGCGCGGCGCAGCCATCGGGCGCATCGGCCAACGGGCCGGCATGAAACGCTCCGATTGACGCCTGCGCCTTTGCGCCGCTAGCGTTGCGCCATGCCGCGCGACGACTATGCCCTTGCCACTGCCACGCCCGCCTTGTCGGACCCGACATGGTACCGCACGGACGTCCCGCGCGACGCGATCCGCGCCCTGATGCAAAAGGATGACCGCATCGCGGGCCGCGATGCGCTCCTGTGGCTGGGTCTGCTGGTGCTGTCGGGCGGCGTGGCCGCAATGCTCTGGCCCAGCCCGTGGTCGCTGCCGTTCTGGTTTGTCTACGGCACGCTCTACGGCTCCGGCTCGGACGCGCGCTGGCACGAATGCGGGCACCGCACGGCCTTTGCAACTCCGTGGAAGAACGAGGTGCTCTACCACATCGCCAGCTTCATGCTGCTCCGCAACCCCTATGTCTGGCGCGCCAGCCACGTGCGCCACCACACCGACACGATCATCGTGGGCCGCGACCCCGAGATCCAGGCCATGCGCCCGCCGGACCTGTTCAAGATGCTTCTGAACATCTTCAGCCTGCTGCACGGGCGTGACCAACTGGTCCGTATGGTGCTGCACGCCCGCGGCCGCCTGCACCCGGACGAAGAAACCTATGTCCGCGATCAGGACCGCCCCAAGGTATACCTCGCGGCCCGCATCACACTGGCGATCCATCTGGGCGCCGTGCTCTGGGCGGTGCTGGCGGCGTCATGGGTGCCGGTGCTGCTGGTGGGCCTGCCGCATTTCTACGGCGCGTGGCAGCGGGTTATGACGGGCACGCTGCAACATCTGGGTATGGCCGAGAACGTGACCGACCACCGGCTGAACACCCGCACGGTGCTGATGAACCCGCTGCACCGGTTTCTTTATCTCAACATGAATTACCACGTCGAACACCACATGTTCACGATGGTGCCCTACTACAACCTGCCCAAACTGCACGCGCTCTTGGCTCACGACCTGCCCGCGCCTGACAGGTCGATCGGCGCAGCCTACCGGCGGCTCCTGCCGGTGCTCTGGCGACAGTTGCGCTACAAGGATGCTGTGATCGTGCCCGACCTGCCGCCCACGGCGACGCCCTACCGGCCCGAGGTCAAAAAGCTCCGCCCCCACGCGGTCTAGAGGCTACTCCGCCGCGTACATCCCGTCATAGATCGGGCTCAGCGTCTCGGCCTCGAAAAGCGACGACACCGACGTGCCGTGCCAGATGTTCAGGATCGCCTGCCCAAAGATCGGCGCAATCGGCACGATCCGGATGTTCGGCGCAGCCTTCACCGCATCGCTGGGCTGGATCGAATCCGTGATCACCAGCGACTTCATCACCGAATTGCTCACCCGTTCCACCGCAGGCCCAGACAGCACCCCGTGGGAGATGTAGGAATGCACTTCCTTCGCGCCGTTCTCGAGGATCACCTCGGCGGCCTTGCACAGCGTGCCCGCCGTGTCACAGATGTCGTCCACGATGATCGCGATCTTGTCCGTCACGTCGCCGATGATCGTCATCTCGGCCACCTCACCGGGGTTTTCGCGACGCTTGTCCACGATCGACAGGGGCGCGTTCAGACGTTTGGCCAACTCGCGCGCCCGCGCCACGCCGCCCACATCGGGCGACACCACCATCAACTCGTCCATGCGGCCCGCGAACTGCGTCTTGATGTCCAGCGCAAACACGGGCGATGCATACAAGTTGTCCACAGGAATATCGAAAAACCCTTGGATCTGTGCCGCATGCAAATCCATGGTCAGCACCCGCTCGATCCCCGCGCCCACCAGCATGTTCGCGACCAGCTTGGCCGTGATCGGCGTGCGCGCCTTGGTGCGGCGATCCTGCCTTGCATAGCCGAAATAGGGGATCACGGCGGTGATCCGCTGCGCGCTCGACCGGCGCAGCGCGTCACACATGACCAGCAGTTCCATCAGGTTGTCATTCGCCGGGTTCGACGTCGGCTGAATGATGAACATATCCTCGCCGCGCACATTCTCGAACACCTCGACGAAAATCTCGCCATCATTAAACCGTTCCACCCGCGCATCGACCAATCCGGTGTGCACCCCGCGGTGCATCGTCATGCGTCGTGCAATGGCCTGCGCCAGCGGCAGGTTGGCATTGCCCGAAATGAGCTTGGGTTCCTCAATCGTCGGCATCTGGCGCCCCCCGTGGCAGCTGGTGTGACAGATTCGTGAAGATGATTCTGATTGTTCGGGGCTTAGCACGGGCCTAGGTTGCCGCGAAACCACCTCCGGCAAAGGCGACCCAATATTATGGCCCATATCGACTACTACTTTGCGACCCTGTCGCCCTTCACCTACCTGGCCGGGAACCGGTTCGAAGAGGTGGCGCAAAAGCACGGCGCAACCGCCACCTACAAACCGCTCGACATCATGGGCCTCTTTGCGCGCACCGGCGGCACCCCGCCCAAGGATCGCCACCCCAACCGCATCGCCTACCGCGCGCAGGACCTGCCCCGGCAGGCCAAGAAACAGGGCCTGCCCCTGAACCTGCAACCGGCCTTCTGGCCCACGAACCCCGTACCGTCCTCCTGCGCCGTCATCGCCGCGCAAGCAGCCGGCGGCGGCGATCTGGGCACACTGGTGCACGCGCTCCTGCGCGCCGTCTGGGCCGAGGAACGCAACATCGCCGAAGACGACGTGATCAAGGGTGCCCTGACCGAGGCCGGCTTTGACGCAGGCTTGAACGACATGGCCCTGATCAACCATTCCGAGACCTACGAGAAAAACCTCGAAGACGCGGTCGCAGCAGGCGCTTTTGGCGCGCCCTTCTACATCGTCGACGGTACCGCGCATTTCTGGGGCCAGGACAAGATCGAGGAACTGGACCTCTTCCTCTCGGGCAAACTGTGATCCCGCACATCGCGCGCCGCAGCTTCGGTGACGGCCCGCGCCCGGTGCTGGCCATCCACTGCACCATGGGCCGCGCGGGCGCGTGGCGCGGGCTCGCGGCGGCGATGGGCGACGCGGTCACCTTTCACGCCTTCGATCTGCCGGGCCATGGCCGCTCGGGCGACTGGGACGGGCAGGGCGACCTGCACGACTGCGCCACCGCGATGGCGCGTGCCGTGCTCGATGATCTCGGCCCCGACCCGGTCGACGTGATCGGCCATTCCTTTGGCGGCACCATCGCCCTGCGCCTCGCGTCCGAGATGCCCGACCGCATCCGAAGTGCTACCCTGTTCGAACCGGTCTTCTTTGCCCCCGCCATCGCCGACAGCCCCGACTACGCCGCGCGCCACAGGACATCCGACACGGACTATGCCGCGGCATACCTCGCTGGGGATCCAGAGCGCGCCACGCAGATCTTCAACGACTACTGGGGCGGCGGCCTGCCATGGGACCACCTGCCCGAAGACACCCGCCAATACATGGTCGACCGCATCGGCTTTGTGCATCACAGCTCCCCCGCGCTGATCCATGACAGCGCCGGTCTGATGCAGCCCGGTGGATTGGACGCGGTTGCAGCCCCGGTGCTGATGATGCGCGGTGAGACATCGCCCTGGGCCGCCGAGGTCAACGGCGCCATTGCCCGCCGTCTGGGACAAGTGCACGAGGTTGCGCTGCCCGGCGTCGGCCATCTGGCCCCGATCACCCACCCCAAGGCACTGGCCCCGCATCTGCGCGCCTTCTTTGAAACCCCGGCAAAATCGCGGCCTATCGCCGCGGATTAACCAATTTTATCAATGTCTTGTTAAGGTTTCGGCGTTTTGTACAAAACACCCCCCGTTTTCATCAAAACGCGGCGATTGGCCCGAAAAGGGCCCGATGAGCACACCCCGTTTTGTACAAAACTGGTGCCATTTTGTACAAAACGCGTGGGCACTACGCCGTTCGGGTCGCAAACCGGGTGTCCAAACCACGGGTTAACAGACCGCACGCATCTCAGGTCGGTTCCTCGATGACGTGGTCCTCCCATTCCTCATCCGGCGTGTCGAACTCGCTCACCGTACGGTCGCGCATCGACACCCCGGCCTCGTGCACACTCTCCGCCCGCCCGGTGATCAGGGGATGCCACGCGGGCAACCCCTTGCCCAAATGCAGCAGGCGATAGGCGCAGGTCTGCGGCAGCCAATACATATGCTCATCAATGGTTTGCGGGCTCAGCACGATGCAATCGGGCACGAACTGGTGCCGGTTCTCATAATGCGCACAGCGGCACGTGCTGTCGTCCAGCAACCGGCACGCCACCCGCGTCAGCACAACCTGCCCGCTGTCCTCGTCTTCGAGCTTGTTCAGACAGCACTTGCCGCACCCATCACACAGCGCTTCCCACTCCGCCTGGCTCATCTGATCCAGCCGCTTACGCTCCCAAAACCGATCAGAAAACCCTTTGCGATCAACGGGATCGCTCATAGTGCGCTCAGGATGTCGCGCGACCGCGCGCTGTCCCGATCCATCTGTTCCACCAGCGCCTCGACGCTGTCAAACCTCGCCTCGCCGCGCAGATGTTCCACCAGCCCGATGGACAACGTCGTGCCATACAGATCGCCGGAAAAGTCGAAAACAAAGGTCTCGATATTGGGCGTGTTCACCCCGAACATCGGCCGCACACCCAGCGACGCCACCCCGTGATAGCTGCCCACATGCGGCCCATCCAGCACGTCCACCAGCACCGCGTAAACGCCAAAGGCGGGCAGGTGCAAACCGTCCACCGACATGTTCGCCGTGGGATATCCCAAGGTCCGCCCACGCTGCTCTCCGCCGATCACCGGCCCCTCGATCCTGTGCCAGTGCCCCAGCATGGCCGCAGCATCTTGTGGTCGGCCCTCGCTCAGCGCTGTGCGGATGGCCGTCGACGACACCGTCCGTTCGGTATGTTCCAACAGCGGCGCAATCGTCACGCCAAACCCCATCTCGGTCCCGAACCGCGCCAGGTCCTGCGCCGTCCCGGCCCGCCCCTTGCCAAAGCAGAAATCGGCGCCCACCACCACATTTCGCAGGCCCAGCCCGTTGGCCACAACATCTTGGGCAAAGGCTTCGGGCGACAGCCCGGCTAGCTGCGCGTTGAATGGCAGTTCATACAGCCGCTCGACCCCCAGTTTTTCCAGCCGCGACGCCCGCGCCGCAGGCCCCATCAACCGGAACGGCGGCGCATCGGGGGCAAAGTAGCTGCGCGGATGCGGCTCGAACGTCAGCACGCCCAGCGGCGCATCCGGGGCGGCGTCCCGCGCCATCTCGATCACCGACCGATGACCGATATGCACCCCGTCGAAATTCCCGATCGCCGCAGTCGCCCCGCGGTCCTGGGCCTCGACAAATTGATAGTCCCGAATGATGCGCATGGCCCTGACCTAGCGGCGCCTAACCGCAAGGGCAACCACTGTTTCTTCTGGCTATAAATACCTATGCGGAGCGCCGCAGGCGCGGGGGCAACGCCCCCATTCGCGTCAGTCAAACTTGCGCGACGGCGCCAGCACCGTGGCCTCGCCCACCAGCACCTTTTTGCCATCCACGCGGCACGCGCAATCCATACGCACCCGCCGCTTGGCAAAGTCGATGTCGGTCACGGTCACCACCGCCTCCACCATGTCGCCGGGGCGCACGGGCGCGAGGAATTTCAAAGATTGTCCAAGGTAAACAGTGCCATGGCCCGGCAACTGCTCCCCGATCACTGCCGACACAAGGCCCGCGGTCAGCATGCCATGGGCAATCCGCCCCGCAAAGATCGTGTCGCGCGCATAGTCGTCGTCCAGATGCACCGGGTTCCGGTCCGTGGACACCTGCGCGAACATCTCGATATCTTCGTCCGTCACCACTTTGCGCAAGCTGCGCGACATGCCCATCTCGATGTCTTCGATGCAGATCGTGCCGCGGGGCATATTGTCCAACATGGCGAGGCTCCGGTAATTTTCTGACGCGAAATGCGCCCCTCACGCAACGTAATTACTTTGCGTGCGCAGAAAATCAAGGAAAAACTGCCCTAGCGCAATAGTCCAATAGTATAGGTCGGCGCGCTCTTTTCCTTTTCGAGATAGGCACTTAGTGCCTCCGGGTCCGGTTGATGCGCCGTTTTTGTTTCGGCCGCAGCCAGCCCGCCCGAAATAAACAGGGAATCGATATCCTCACCCATCGCGCCCGCGATGTCGGTCAGCACCCCGTCGCCGATGGCCAGAATGCCCACATCCGGCACGTCCGCGCCCAGCTCGGCCAGACGTCGGCGGGCGAGGTCATAGATCGGCGGATGCGGTTTGCCAAAATACAGGCTCTCGCCGCCCATCTCTGTATACAGCTTGGCCAGCGCGCCGGCGCACCATTCGCGCACCTGGCCCCGGTCCACGACGATGTCGGGGTTGGCGCACAGCAGCTTCAGCCCACGCGCTTTGGCCGCGAGGAACTCGGGCCGCATCGTATCGGGATCGGCCAGCGGATCGCGCGGCCCGGTCATCACAATGCCCTCGGCCTGATCCAGCGGCACCATGCGGATGTCCACCGGATCCTTGATCACGCCAATGGGCTCAAAGAATTTCTCTTCGCCCGGCTGACCCACGAAATAGACGTTTTTCCCTACGATCCCGCGGAACATCGCTGCGCGCGCGCTGTCGCCCGAGGTGGCGATGGTGTCCCACGCGTCGTCCGGCACACCGAAATGCACCAGCTGCTTTTCCACGCCCGCGCGGGGTCGGGGCGAGTTGGTGACCAGCACCACCTTGCCCCCGCCCGAACGGTAGTCCCGCAACGCGGCCACAGCGTCGGGCAGGGCGCGCACGCCGTCATGCACACAGCCCCAAAGGTCAACGAAAAGCGCGTCGTACCGGGCCGAAACCTCTGACAACGAAGAGATAATCTGGGTCACCGGGCGCGCCCTTTCGTTCTGGGGGATCAGACCTTGAGGTTCGGGATGATCTGTTTTTTGCGGCTGACCACGCCGGGCAGCACAACGCTGTCGCCCGACACGTGAACGCCAAAGCTCTTTTCCGCCACGCCCTTGACCGTGTCATTGGGCACCAGCAGCGTCGCCTCTTCGTTCAGGATGTCGACCACGAACAGCAGCACCTGATCGGCGCCGTCTTCGGCGGCCACGTCGACCATGGAGGTCATCAGGCTGTCCTTGCGGTCCAGCACGATCTGGGGCGCGGTAGTTTCCAGCACGGACACGCGGAATTGCGTCCCGTCAACGGCGTATTCCTTGCTGTCCATGCGCAGCAGTTCGGCGTCGGAAAAGGCCGAGACGTCCGATTTCGCCTCGAACATCTTGGCGGCATAGTCCGGGATTTCGATGCCCAGATCCTCGGCCAGGCTGTAGGCAATTGCCTTGTCTTCCTGCGTCGTTGTGGGCGAACGGAATTCCAGCGTGTCCGACAGGATGCACGACAGCATCGCGCCTTTGACCCATTTGGGCGCCTGGGCCATGTCCTTGCCGATCATCTTCCACATGATGGTGGCGGTGCAGGCCAGCGGTTCGATTCGGATGTCGATCGGGCTTTTGGTTTCCAGCCCGCCGACCAGCTTGTGGTGGTCTATGATCGCTGTGATGTCGGCATCATTGATTGCGTCGGGCAGCTCTGCCGGGTTGTTGGTGTCGACGATCACCACGGGCTGGTCCGCGGCAACGCTGTCGATGATCCGCGGCTTGGGCAGGTCCCAGTGATCAAGGACAAAGGCGGCTTCGGTATTCGGCTCGCCCAGCAGCACGGCCTCTGCGTCCATGCCCTTGATCTCGTTGAGGTACCACGCCCAGACGATGGGCGATCCTGTGCTGTCGGTGTCGGGGGATTTGTGGCCGAAAACGAGGGTGGTCATGGGGTCTGCGTCCTAACGTAGGGGGAGATTTTGGCGCCCTTATAACAGCGGCTGTTCCGGTGTCACGGGGGGTGCACGGTGCAATTGTCGCGGCGGGTCTCGTGTGGTACTGGATGTCCACGCAAACTAGGAGCGCTCTGAAAATGGACAAGTGAGGCCAACCCGCCCGACTGCCCCGCGCATGATGCGCGATTTTTCAGAGGAGTGAATTCCAATGGACAAGACCCGCCGCCTGTAAAGGCCCGCCACCGGCGCACTGCGCCTGTCTGTTATCCGTATTCACGAGGCTTCTCATGCCGAAATCCAAAAAACCCCGCGCTCAGCGCGGTGATACACGCGTGCCTGCATCCCAGCCCGCACAGTCCCGACCACCGCTCATCCGCACCTCGCAACGCAGCACAAACGCGCCGCAACAACGCGGCGGACGCCCGCCGCGCTTTCCCGGTCGCATCGGGGGGCGTTGATCCCGCTTGCCAACCGGCCCGCGCAGGAGTTTTCTTGCGCGGGTAACCGGCAGGCCCCTGATGAGCGCACGCGAAACCGATCTCTACCCGCCGATCAAGGCATTTCTCGAAGCGCAAGGCTATGTCGTGAAATCCGAGGTGGGGGCGGTGGATGTCGTCGCCGTGCGCGGCGGCGAGGCTCCGGTGATCGTCGAGCTGAAGCTGGGGTTCAGCCTCGCGCTGGTGCATCAATGCGTGGCGCGGCTCTCGGTCAGCGATGACGTTTACATGGCCGTGGAACGGGGCAGCGGAAAGCGGTTCCAGAAGGCGGTCAAGGACATGACACGGCTGTGCCGCCGTCTGGGGCTGGGCATGATCACCGTGCGATTAAGCGACGGATTGGTACAGGTGCACTGCGACCCCGGGCCTTATGCGCCGCGCAAGAATGCAAAGCGACAGGGCCGGTTGCTCAAGGAATTTGCTGCCCGCACCGGTGATCCCAACGATGGCGGGCAGGTGCGCAAGGGGCTTGTGACGGCCTATCGGCAGGATGCGCTCCGACTGGCGCTCTATCTGTTCGAGGCAGGCGCGTCCAAAGGTGCGGACGTGGCGCGCGAAACCGGTGTCGCGCGCGCCACCACGATGATGCGTGATGACCATTATGGCTGGTTCGAAAAGGTCGACACCGGCATCTACGGCCTGACCCCCAAGGGAGCCGAGGCCGTCAGCCAAGCCAAGGATCAACTGGGCGCCTAGATGCGGAAATTGCCGCCGGTGTCGAGCGGGCGACCGTTCTGGGTGTAGTTGATCGTGTAATCCACCGTGTCGTCGTCCTGCCGCTCGAACAGCGCGTCTGCGCCTGCGGAATAACGCGTCGGTGCCGCACACGAGACCGAGAAGTTCACCGTGTCGCCGTTGACCGTCTGGTTGTATCCCGAAAAGCCCGAACTGGTGCAAATTCGGCTGACCATCTGGCGCACCTGGAACTGGTCAAAGCCGCTGGCGCGGTAGGTTCCGGTCACGACCACGCCGCCATCGCGCACGTTCATGCGCACGGAGTCTGGACTCTGGGGGGCCTCGCCGCAAGCGGAGGCCAAAAGAGCGGCAGTCAAGGCGGCAGGGATCTTGAGATATGACGTCATGGTGAAATCCTCGTTCCTTCTATGGTTGCAAGCGTAGGCAGGCGTACATAGGTGGTCAACGTCGAACCGTGGGCCCTATGCGTCGGGTGCATGTCGGGCGCAGAAAAAAGCGCCGGAAAATTTCCGAGGACCCCGTTGACTCAGAGCGGTCATCTCCTTAGCTAGGCGACGTTATCACTCGCTGGTTGTGAGTGCTAACGGATCCGGTCGCGGGTCCAGGAACATAAAACTTTGAGCCTCAAGGAGCTGCAAAGATGGCATTGAAACCGCTTCATGACCGCGTCCTCGTGCGTCGCACCGAAAGCGAAGAGAAAACCGCAGGCGGGCTGATCATCCCCGACAGCGCCAAGGAAAAGCCTTCCGAGGGTGAAATCGTGGCCGCAGGCCCCGGTGCCCGCAAGGACAGCGGAGAGCTGATCGAAATGGCAGTGAAGCCCGGCGACAAGGTGCTGTTCGGCAAGTGGTCCGGCACCGAGGTCACCATCGAAGGCGAAGAGCTGCTGATGATGAAAGAGTCCGACATCATGGGGATCATCGCCTGAGCGAGACCCCGACGCATGGTGCGCACCGGATGCGTGCCCTACGGAAACTGAATTAGGAGAACGAATATGTCTGCAAAGGACGTCAAATTCGACACCGATGCCCGCTCGCGCATGCTGAGCGGCGTCAACATCCTCGCCGACGCGGTCAAAGTGACCCTCGGCCCCAAAGGCCGTAACGTCGTGCTCGACAAATCCTTTGGCGCACCCCGCATCACCAAGGACGGTGTGTCGGTCGCCAAGGAGATCGAACTGGAAGACAAGTTCGAGAACATGGGCGCGCAGATGGTCAAGGAAGTGGCCCAGCGCACCAATGACGAAGCGGGTGACGGCACCACCACAGCCACCGTGCTGGCCCAGGCCATCGTCAAGGAAGGCATGAAGTCGGTTGCAGCGGGCATGAACCCGATGGACCTCAAGCGCGGCATCGACATGGCGACCGCCAAAGTCGTGGAAGCCATCAAGGCAGCGGCCCGCGAAGTGAACGACAGCGCCGAAGTGGCACAGGTCGGTACCATCTCTGCCAACGGCGAAGCCGAAATCGGCCGCCAGATCTCTGACGCAATGCAAAAGGTCGGCAACGAAGGTGTCATCACCGTCGAAGAGAACAAGGGCCTCGAGACCGAGACCGACGTTGTCGAGGGTATGCAGTTCGACCGTGGCTACCTCAGCCCCTACTTCGTGACCAACGCGGACAAGATGACCGCCGAACTCGAAGACTGCATGATCCTGCTGCACGAAAAGAAACTGTCGTCGCTGCAGCCGATGGTGCCGCTGCTCGAGTCCGTGATCCAGTCGCAAAAGCCGCTGCTGATCATCGCCGAAGATGTCGAAGGCGAAGCGCTGGCGACCCTCGTGGTCAACAAGCTGCGTGGCGGCCTGAAGATCGCAGCCGTCAAAGCCCCCGGCTTTGGTGACCGTCGGAAGGCCATGCCCAGATCTTCCGAGATCACCTGGCCGCCAGTCAGGATCGC
>JBCBAV010000082.1:0-17056 GCA_038532285.1 Pseudomonadota bacterium
ATCAGCACAATTGAGCGGACCGGTTCCGCCTTTAACCCTCCGCTCAAGTCGTACTTCAAGCTGCTCATTGAGTTCGCTTTGTTGCTCTACCTGTTGCAGGTCATTGCGAACCTGCTTCGCAAACTATCGCCGCAGGAGGGCTGATCATGGATATCGGTACGATCACGCTACTCATCATTGGGGCCCTCTTCTTCCTGATGGCCATTGGTGTGCCGCTGGGCGCATCCACCCTCATCGTATCTGTTGGCACAGCCGCTTTGACCATTGGTCTCAAGGGTGGTTTTTTTGTCGTCTCATCCGGAGTGATGAAAGTCTTCTTCAAAGATAGCCTCATCGCTGTCCCTTTCTTCGTATTCATGGCGAATATGATGGAGAGAGGAGGTGTCGCCCGAGAGTTATTTACCTCCATGGCTATCCTTGGTGGCCGTATGCGCGGCGGCGTGGCCGTTCAGACCGTTTTCGTCTCCGTCATCCTTGCAGCCATGAGCGGCATCGTGGGTGGCGAGATCGTCCTGTTGGGCCTGATCGCGCTTCCGCAGCTCTTCCGTCTTGGCTATGACCGCAAGCTGTCAATCGGGGCCATCGCCGCCTCAGGTTCTTTGGCAACCTTGATCCCGCCTTCAGTCGTGTTGATCGTCTATGGCGCAGAAGCCGGCGTTTCGGTCAAAGACCTCTTCTCGGGCGGTTTCATGCCCGGTTTCTTGTTGGCATCGCTCTACATCACGTACATTCTGATCCGCACGCGGATTAACCCCAAGATGGGCCCTCCATACGACGCGCCAGAGGCGCTGCTGCCTTTCTCGGGCCGTATCCGCTTCATGAAGGGGCTCGTCTTCCCCTTTATCCTGATCGGCACGGTTCTGGGCGTGATCTACGCCGGCTGGGCTGGTCCAACCGAGGCATCTGCCATCGGCGCTGTCGGCTCGGTCGTCGTTGCGATGATCCGGGGTGAATTCAGCTTCCAGGGTCTGAAGGAAGCGCTTTGGCAAACCACGGTTACAACCGGCTCCATCATCTGGTTAATCATCGGCGCGGTGAGCCTGATTGGCATCTACAACCGTCTGGGCGGTGGCGAGTTCCTGCATGGCATTCTGACCGGAATGGATGTTGCTCCGATTGTGGTGATCCTGCTGATGATGGCCATTATCATGATCCTCGGCACCTTTATGGACTGGATCGCCATTGTCTTCATCACAGTGCCGGTCTTTGCTCCAGTTGTTGTGGACCTGGGCTATGACCCGATCTGGTTCGGCATCCTCTTTGCCATGAACATCCAGATCTACATGCTGAGCCCACCTTTCGGCCCTGCCTGTTTTTACCTGAAATCTGTGGCTCCGCCGGATGTGACGTTGCAGGAGATCTTCTCGGCAGTACTGCCATTCATTGCGCTTCAGCTAATCGGGCTGGCGCTGGTGATCACGTTCCCCCAGATCGCACTTTGGCTCCCATCAATTCTATGAGGTTTCTGACATGCAGCTAGAGCAAGACACGGGTGAAAATGAGAAAGTAAAAAAGTTCGGGCATCTGCCCGAGCTTGTAGGGATTATCGCCGCCGCGGCCATCGTGACCTATATGTTCATGTTGGCACTTTAACCCAGATCTTCCAGACGACTCGCAAAGCTAAGAAATTACCGGACTCAGCTGTTCGCTGGCTGAAATCTGGCATCGTCTTTGGCAAGTAAACATGCAAAGCGGCCATTGTTCATTTCGAAACAGATGGCAGCTCCGTCCGCGTCTTGGCTGTCTGTCCAGGTAGCAGCGAATGTGCGGTCTCGGTTAGGGCCATGTTAACGCTGGTTAACGTCTGGTCCGGTGACCTTCGCTGCGGGGCAGCAGTGGGCCTGCCGCAACCGCAAAAGGATGCTGCGTCAGCAATAGCAGCATGTGCACAAGTCCGGTTTGTCCGCGAAGCGGACGCGCAAAGCGCCCACCTCGAAAGGCTGCTTCCAGCAGGAACTTCGACTCCTGCGAGCCGGCCATCGTCAACTCCTAGTCCACAGCGAACCTTCAAGAGCGCCGGAAAGACCGATCTCTGCCAGCGCACCGAAATGCCCGCGATGCAGCGCGAAACCACGCGATCGAAACATGAACACATGCTGCACACGGCATCGCGCAACCTGTTGGAATTCTGTAGAAATCGCTACCATCCATCATCGGCGCGATTGACACGCGCGCTGCATTGTTGGCGGCGTTAAAGGGCATTCAGTGGTCTCCTCAGGGCCGGCTTTGTTTAAGCGACGCGATAACATACGCACACGAAAGGTCATCCGCCACCCTGCCCCCCGATTTCACTGGAAAAGCGTGGTGTTCGGGCGGTTCTGGCGCATTGCGGGCGATTGCCCGCGCGCAGGTTCCGCGCATCGAGATATCCAGAGGCATGATCACGCTGGCGCGCCATCCTTGTGTTGAAAGGCGTCCCGTCGATGAATTCTTTCCCGCCGGATCGAGGTCCGAGCGGTTGGTTGGCAAGACGAGGATGGCTAACCGGCTTGGCCCCGGCACGCCGTTTGGGCAAAGCGAATAACGGTTTGCAATCCGACCATCGAAAGTGCGCAGGTGATGCGTCCAGAGCGCGAGAGCATTTGTTGCTTGCCGTCACATCGCATGCGGCGCGTTCGGGGATCGAGATGACCGAAACCTTGCGCCGACCATCTTTCAACCAAATCGTGAAAGGTCGCCCTGAAGATCGATCATGGTAGCCTGTGTTTCGGTCAAACGGGCCAGGGTTTTTATCTTGTTTCGGGGCATCAAACACATCGCGGTCGACAGCGCATCAGCCCGGGCGGCATCGCGTGCTTCTACGGAAACAGAGGACCAATAGGCTTGGCCTCCGGTGGGATGCAGAATGTGCGTGTGTTGACCAATCAACAGCTGTGTCGGCGATGACGTGGCAACCGCGCTGTCGACAAGTGTCCGGTACCCCACCCTGCCAGCGATTGGATCTTCGAGAGACAAACGGAATGGCCCACCGATCGACGCATGTTCGCCAATGTTCACCAAGGCGTGCCGCAAGCCATGGTCCCACAGTAGGTCGCGAACCCGGTCGGTGACGTAGCCTTGGGCAATCCCGTTGAACGTGATCCGTTGGTTTGGACCAAGGATTATTTCGTCGGCATTGCGGGTCACCTTGTTCCAGCCGACAACGGTCCAGTCGGGCTGCTTGCCCGCAGCGAGGGCGGCGAAGACAGGTTGAACGGTTGGATCGAACATTCCGCCGGTCAGGTCGTGCATCTCGTGGCACAGCGTCACAAGGCGGCGCATGTGGTCGGACATGCGTCCGTGGCCCGCCGCATTCAGTTGCGACAGCTCTGACGTCGGATGGTAAATCGAGAATCGCGCTTCCAACGCCAAGATCAGGTTCTTGGCGGCTGCGACCGTTTGGCTGTTCGCACCAAAAAGATCGAGGGACACGTCAGCGCCCATTGCACGCCCGCGCCAGCGTTCAACGCCGGCATGCGCGCGCAGGGGAATTGCAGCGGCGGTGGCTGCCATGATCTGGATCACCCGGCGGCGACCGATCATTGTGCGGCCACGCTGTGGGGGTGCCGCGCGGCCCGTTTGGCGGCGAGGATCAGTGGTACGCATTGGCCCGGGCTTTCGTGGATGGTGACGCAGTCAAGGCATTGAAAACATTCAGCGTAATTCACCTTGCCCGATTTTTCGATCGCGCCGTAGCTGCATTTCACCTTGCACAATTGGCACGGCGAGCCGCACTCAACGCGACGCGCAATCCAGTCCTTGCGGCGCACGAGACCACCCAGCGCCAACAGCGCGCCCAGCGGACAGACATAGCGGCAGAACCCCTTGAACAGCACCATGGAAAGAAAGACCCAGAATACCGCATAGGCGACATAGTACCATTCGCGCACAAAAAAGGTCGTGATGGCAGTCTTGAAGGGCTCGACCTCTGCCGCCTTGTCGATGGCCGATGGCAACCAGATGGCTACGGCAACGAGCCCGGCAAGCACCACGTATTTGAGCCATTTCAGGCGGCGATCCCAGCGGTCCGGGATGTCGATTTGCGGGATGCGCAGCGCTTTGGCGATGGATGCTGCAAGTTCTTGCAAAGCGCCGAACGGGCAGAGCCATCCGCAAAACAGCCCCCGACCCCAGATGACCAGACCGGCGATGGCCGCGCCCCAGATCGCCAGCGAAAACGGATCATAGAGCAGAAAGGCAAAGGACCCGCCCGCCAGTGACGTTTGCAGCACGGCAAGCGGGGTCACGATGGACAACTGTCCCTGCCCCCAGAACCCGACAAAGCACAGCACCGCGACAAGGATTGCCGTGCGGATCACCGTGAAGTGGCGGTGTGCCGAAAGCGCATCGAGGCGCCATGCCAACACCAGCAGCAACAACGCCAGAAGCGGCGCAAGGATCAGCAGGTCCGCTGCGCGTTGGCGCAACGCTTCAAGCCAGGCGGGCGTAGGCACAACAACGGCGGCCCGGGCATAAAACCGTTCGGGTGTGCTGTGGGCTGCAGTGAGATTCACGGACCCTATCTCAGGTTGGAACATGCCGTGTTCACGCACGGCCTTGATGGTCAGGGTCCAATCCGCCGTCGGATCAAAACCGAGGCGTCGGTCGGTACGCAGGATCAGCGCCTGGCCATAGTCCACCGCGTCGTGCAGTTGCCAAGGCAGATCATCGTTCAGTTCGATGATGAGGTCCGCGTCGCGCAGCGAGATCGGGTAGCCGCCTTGTTCCGCGCTGATCCAATCAGGTGCCGTGTTGCGCACGAAATTCTCCGACACCAGACCGTGCCGCCCGGTGTCGATGACCAAGATCGGCTCTTCGCTGGACGAGATTTCGAGAAAGTCCTGAAGTTCTTCGAAACCGTCGTCGGACAGCACCGCGCGGGCGACGGACTGCGGACCAAGGTCGACGACCCAGAGATCGAGATAGGCGTCTTCGGGCGCGTCCTTGGCGTCGGGATCATCGTCGGACCACAGCGTGCCATCGAAAGCAGCTTCGATATCGGCGTTGGTCCAGGTGATATGACGCGCGATGCCCTGTTCGACGAGCGCATCCCAATCGAGCTCTTCAGCGTGGTTGGGATCGGGATAGGCGGGCGGACCGGTAGAGACGCCGCCCAGCTTTTCGCGTGCGACCTGCAGCGCGGCGGCAAGGATCGACTCATGCGCGATGCGGACCGAGGCTGTCGCCTTGGTCACGCCATCGAGATAGACCAGTGACGACCCTTCGTCCGCAGCGCCGTATGGTGAGCCGACGACCAGCGTGTCGCCGATGGATCGCCCCTGATACTGGGTGAAAAAGTTGTGGAATGGCGCCTGTCCCAAGCCGCTGACAAAGATCGGCTCATTATGTTCGATCAGTTGCACGTCGAGAAAACGGCCTTCGAGGTCGAGCACGACCAACGCATTGATCGGTGTGCCGCTAAAGCCGGGCAGCGGTGCCATCGGTTCGGTTTCGAACACATAGCCCACGTGACCGCCCCCCGAATTGAGCAGTTGGTACACACCCTTGTCGTTGACCGGATCGCCCAGTTCCATCGGCGCGCGGATACGCTCCGCTATGGCGTCGCGGGGCAGCGGCTCGGCCCACACGATGCTGACGGTCGCGCATAGCCAGAAAAACATCCATCGCAGCAAGCCAATCATGGCGTCATACTAGGTGTCCGACCGCGCCCCCTGAATGCGACTAAGGTCGCACGGCCTCGTCCCTGCACTTGGCTTAGTGTCGGCCTCATGTCACCGCGCGTCTTCCCCTTTGTTGCTTCGTTGGCCTTGTTGGGTGTCGTGTGGCATGTCGCAGCTATGGTCACCGCAGATCCGACTGTTCTGCCGACACCGGCAGAGGTCGCGCGGTTGATGTGGGCGGAAACCGTAGACGGCCCGCTGTTACATCACATGACGATGACCTTGGGCCGCGTCGTCGCAGCTTTTGCCATTGCGATGGGCGTGGGTACGGCGCTGGGGCTGGCCATGGGACGATCACGCAAGGCCGACCTGTGGCTGGGGCCGTGGGTGACGGTATTTCTGAACATCCCTGCGCTTGTGGTGATCGTGCTGTGTTACTTGTGGATCGGGCTGAACGAGCTGGCCGCCATTCTTGCCGTGTCGATCAACAAGACGGCGATGGTTGCCGTCATGGTCCGCGAGGGCACCCGCGCGCTGGACCCTGCGCTCGATGATCTGAGCACGGCCTACCGGATGCCGCGGTGGACGCGGGCGCGCCATGTGATCTGGCCGCAACTGCAACCGCACATGTTTGCGGCGATGCGCAACGGTGTGGCGATTATTTGGAAGATCGTTCTGGTAGTGGAATTTTTGGGCCGCCCGAACGGGATCGGGTTTCAGATTCATCTGTATTTCCAGCTGTTCGAAACCGGCTATGTGCTGGCTTATGCGTTCAGTTTCGTAGCTCTGATGCTGGTGGTGGAATACGCGCTGTTTGCACGGTGGGAAAAGCGCAGTACCGCATGGCGCCGCTTAGCTGTCTGACGTCAGGGCCTGCAAGGTTCGCACCAGCCGCGCCGGATCCAGCGGTTTGCTGAGCAGCGGCAGTTCGAGGATGTCGCAGGCATTGCCCAATTCGCGCGAGCGGTTGGCGGAGATGACCATGCCCGGCACGGGGCCGTAGCGGTCCTTGATCAGGCAGTAAAGCTCGAGTCCGGTCATGGTGTCGCCCAGTTGGAAGTCGAGAACGAGCGCGTCAGGGATCAGTTCGATCTCGCTGAGCAGATCGAGAGCTTCGGCGCCCGAGGCCGCGGCGATGACGTGCGCGCCCCAGGATTGCAGGCGCATTTCGACCGCGCGGGCAAGGCGGGCGTCGTTTTCAACGACCATCAGGAATTTGCCGGCCAGCGGTGATTGTCCGTGCAGGTCGGGCGCCGGCTGTCCCAAGACGGGTTCGGCCACCTGCGACCGTTCCACCCCGACCGAAAAGCATGACCCGCGACCCACGGTCGAGCGCAGGCTGAGCGGGTGGCCCAGCGACCGGCAGGCGCGGTCCACGATGGCAAGGCCGAGCCCCAGACCGGTCGCCCCGCTTTGCGATGGCGAAAGGCGGGCGAACTCCTTGAAGATTTTCTGCTGATCATCGGGCGCGATGCCGGGGCCTGTGTCGTGCACCTCGATCCGGATGCCGTCGGACCCGTCGCGGCGCGCCCCCACGAGGATCGCACCGCGGTCGGTATAGCGCACCGCATTGCTGACAAGGT
Source organism: Pseudomonadota bacterium (assembly GCA_038532285.1). Taxonomy (GTDB): domain Bacteria; phylum Pseudomonadota; class Alphaproteobacteria; order Rhodobacterales; family Rhodobacteraceae; genus Tateyamaria. The sequence continues at coordinate 7,184 of JBCBAV010000082.1, forward strand.
TCTGGACGATGCGCCGCAGGAACACCGGGTCGGACACGACATGGGCGCTGGTGTCCACAAAGCTGAGCCTGAGCCCCTTGGCCTGTGCGGCGGGCGACAGTTCGAGGGCGAGAGACGCGAACACATCGCGTAGCGCCACGTTCTGAATGTTGAAGGTGGCCTGCCCGATGTCGAGTTTCGAGATGTCGAGAAGTGCTTCGATGATCTCTTCGACGCTGGTAAGGGCGCTGATCACCTTGTGAGATGTGGCGCGGGCTTCCGTTTCGTTGCCCTCGTCCAGCAGCGATTCAGCAAAGAGTTTGGCCGCCGACAGCGGTTGCAGCAGGTCGTGGCTGGCAGCAGCGACAAAGCGGGATTTGGTTTCGTTGGCGCGTTCGGCTTCTGCCAGCGCGGTGCCCAGTTCCTTGGTCCGATTGGCGACGCGCTGTTCCAGCGTCCTGTTGATGTCGCGCAATTCCTTGGCGGCACGGTGCTGGATCGTCACATCCGTGAGCGAAATCACAAAGCCATGGTCGGGCATTTCCTGCGCAAAGACGCTGTAGATCAGCCCGTTTTCGTCGGTCAGTTCAAAGGTGATGGGCTGGCGGTTGCGGCCTTGGGCGGCCCAGGACCTGAGCCACTGGTTGCCGGATGTGCCGGGGTGATCCGGCCCGAATTCCATGCGGTCATAAAACAGGTCAAGCAGCCGGTCGAAATCCATGCGGACCCGCACGCGCGGCGCGCTGTCCTGCATCATGCGTTCCAGCTTGTGATTCCAGCCAACCAGCCTGCCGCGGTCGTCAAAGATGCACACGCCCTGTTGCAGATGATCCAGCGTGGCGCGCAGCATGCGCGCCTGACTGTCCACCAGCACCTCGCGTTCGTGGCGCTGGTCGCGCATGATGTCGGTGACGTCGGTCTGCAGCACCACCGTCCCGCCCTGTTCGGTGCGGTGTTCGCCCACCTGCATCCAGCGGTCGTTTTCAAGGGCCACGTTGAACACCACGCGCTGGTTCTGGTGGCGTCGCAGCCTCTGGTGCGACCAGTCACGGGGTTTCATCGTTTCGGGCAGGTCGAGAAAACGGGACTGGCTGACCAGTTCGACAAAATGCCCAAAAGCCATGTCGTGGTGCAGGGCGGATTTCACATCGGGCAGCGCGTTGCAGAACCGGCTGTTGAACAGCAGCAGTCGTTCGTCCTGATCAAACAGCGCAAAGCCGTCATCCATGCTTTCAAGCGCTTCGTCGAGATTGCTGCGCGCGGTTTCGATCTCGCGGTTGGCTTCGGCCAGTTGCGCGTTGCTGTCATTGAGCAGATCAAGCGCGCGTTCCAGATCGGCAGTGCGGGTGCGCACCTGCGCCTCGAGCAGGGCGGCGCGTTCGAATTGCACATAGGCCGTGGCATTTTCGTCCGGCGCCTGTTGCACGCGGCGCATGAGCGCGCTGCAAATCTCGACCAGCTTGTCGCGCTGCCGTTCGGTGGAATCCGCCGGGTTGAGAAAACTAGTCCCGAGCGCGTCCATCACCCGGCCCATCATTCGGGAAAATGGCCACACCCGTCATGGTGTGATTGACGTGCAGGGTGCCGATCTGTTCGCCGTAGGTGGAAAAGCCCACCACGTTGTGGCGACGGAGAACCTCGTTGACCTTGTGGGTTGTCTGCCCGCGCTCGGCTTCGATCCGTCGCAAGACGCAATCACATCCGATGATGGCAGGCGGGCGGTGGCCATTGCGAACAGTTTGCAATTTGGCGTCGAGGTCGTGGGCCATATCGCCAGCGGTGGCCACGGTCAGGACCATGCCTTCGTCAATGGCGGAAAAGAACACCAGATCGCCATCTTCGTTCACGCGCTGGATCGCGCGGACGTGGTATTGGCCGCCCACGGACACCGCCACAGGGTGCCCGGCAAAGACCAGCTCATCCAGTTGCGCGGGATCCTTGCCTATGATCCGGGCGTATTCGGCGGCGGCGGGTTCGGCATTGATACTTTTGACCACGCGACGTTCGGGATCTGCTTCGGTCACGACCATGAAATCGCCGCCGGGACGCATGTGGTTGGTCGAAAACACCTGTGTTTCGCAATCGGTCGCGACAAAGGTGATGGTGGCGGCGTCCTGATAGATCTGGTCGCCGAAAGCGATGTAGGAGGATTCAAACCGCAACCCGTCGCCCGCCGAACCGCCAAAGAGCGGAAAGCCCGACAGGCTGGACGACACGGCGCTGACCAGCGCGTCTTCGCTGCGCGACAGGCCATCGACCATCATGAAGCTGAACCCGTTTTTCTTGTCCGGGTTGGTCGCTTGCACGGCGATGCGGGCGCGCACCAGATCGTCGATGACGGCGGTGGTTTTCGTGCGACTGAGATCGGTGATCAAGATGGTGCGCGCGGCAAAGGAGTGAGCCGGAAAGCCCAGCGCGATCACCTGTCCCGTGACATAGCCGTCGGATCCGATTTCTCCTGCGGTCGTACAGCCGATGACCGGACACGCGAACGACGCGCCCAAAGCGCGCATTAGCGATGCGAAATCGCCGTCGGGACTGGCAAAAACCAAGACGTGCGCAAGTTCGACACTTGCCAAACGCTCTACGATAATTTGGACGCACGACGGATCGTGCACGGATGCCTCTGCGATCAGAAACGCACTGTCATTGGATTTGCCCTCGACCCCTGCCGGCCCAAAAGGCAAGTCTTCCATGGTTGATCTTCCTCCCTGCCGTGAGGTTAACCAGCAGGTCCTGTGTCTGACAACCCTGAAGTGAAGCGTGCGTCATTGGCGACCAAAACGGCCTGGGTGCGATTCTGAACGCCGAGTTTGCGCATGATGGCGGTCACGTGCGCTTTGACCGTCGCTTCGGCGATGGACAGTTCGAACGCGATCTGTTTGTTCAGCATGCCGTCGCAGATCAGTTCCAGAATGCGGGCCTGTTGCGGGGTCAGGCTGGCCACAGATCGTACTGCATCGCCCTGCCGGTCAACGGATTCCGCCGCGACAAAGTTATCGGGTACAAAGGTACGACCGTTTTCGATGGCCTCGATGGCCCGGCGAAAGGTGCTGCGCGGCGCGTGTTTGGGCACAAAACCCGATGCACCGGCCTTGAGCACAGAAGTCACCACCGCATTGTCGGACATGGAGCTGACCACGATCACAGGGGCTGGTTCAACCGCTTTGAGCATCCGCACAAGGCCGTCAAAGCCGCTGACATCCGGCATATGCAGATCAAGGACCACGAGCCCCGGCTGTGTCGGACGACGGGCCGCGATCGCCAGCCCTTCTTGCAGGGAATTGGCCATCTCAACCGCGCTGAATTCGCAGATTGATCGCAGGGTCAATTCAAGCGCGTCACAAAACATCGGGTGATCATCAACAATCATGGCCCAGTCGTTTGACTTGAACCGTTGCACCGAGGCGGCATCGACTGGGTCTGCATACACTGACATGCCCTGTTTATAGCAGCCGTGTTCCCAAACACGTCTAGTCCAAAGGTCGCAAACGCAGCGCACAAAAAAACTGCGCAGCCCGGGGAGGCTGCGCAGTCTGTTGGCCAGGCTGGGAGAGGAAAGCCTGCCGGTCGTGTCGATTTAGTCCGCGGACGCCAGTTGCTTGGGCAGGCGGAAGGTCCAGAGCAGACCACCCTGATTGAGGTAGTTCACCTTCTTGGCCACTTCGCCACCCCAGAGCGGCACAGCACCGCCCCAGCCCGAGATGATCGAGACATACTGTTCGCCGTCCTGTTCCCAGGTGACAGGCTGTCCGACGATGCCCGAGCCGGTCTGGAAGGACCACAGCTTTTCGCCGGTGTCGTCATCCAGAGCGATGAACTCGCCCTCAGGGGTGCCAAAGAACACCAGGCCGCCTGCGGTGGTCATCACGCCAGACCACAGCGGCGCGTCGTTCTTGTATTCCCACTTCCATTCGCCGGTCATGGGGTCGATCGCCTTGAGGCTGCCGATGTGGTCCTCGTAGTTGGGCTTGATGGTAAAGCCCGCACCCAGGTAAGCGGCACCTTTCTTGTAGGTGATCGGTTCGTTCCAGATGTCCATGCCCCATTCGTTCGAGGGCACGTAGAAGTTGCCGGTGCGCTGGCTGAACGCCATGGGCATCCAGTTCTTGCCACCCAGGAACGAGGGCGAGGCAAAGATCACTTCGCCCTTGTTGCCATCGGCTGCGGCCGCGGGATCGCCGGGGCGGTTTTCCTCGACATAAAGCGGGCGGCCATTTTCATCGAGACCGGTGGACCAGCTGATATCCTTGACGAACGGATACCCGCCGACAAAGCCGCCATCGTTCGCGTCGAGCACGTAGAAATAGCCGTTGCGGTCCGCGGTTGCGAGCAGCTGCTCGCCGCCGGGGCCGTCAAAAGCCACAACCTCGTTCACACCGTCATAATCCCAGCCTTCGCGGGGCGTGGTCTGAAAGTGCCATTTGATCTCGCCGTTTTCGGGGTCTATCCCGATCCGGCTCGCGGCATAGAGGTTGTCCCCGGCATTGCCGTCGACCGGTTTACCCGCGTTGCGCAGGTGGCTGTTCCAAGGCGCGGGGTTACCAGCGCCGAAAATCAGCGTGTCGGTGCGGGCGTCATAGGACCCACCCAGCCATGTGGCGCCACCGCCCGTCTTCCACATATCGCCGGGCCATGTGGCATTGAGCGTGCCGGTCATGGTCGACGGCTCGCCGTTCAGCTCGCCCATGTGACCTTCGATCACGGGGCGTTTCCACACCATTTCGCCGGTTTCGGCATCGCGTGCTTCAACCGCGCCAACGATCCCGAACTCGCCGCCCGAGTTGCCGGTAACAACGAGGCCGTTCACGATCAGCGGGGCTGCCGTGTAGCTGTAGCCGGCCTTGTAATCGTCGATCTTCTTGCGCCAGACCACGTCGCCGGTCTTTGCGTCGAGCGCCACGATGCGTGCATCCAGCGTCCCGAAATATACCTTGTCGCCGTAGATCGCGGCACCGCGGTTGATCACATCGCAGCAGGGCAAGATGCCTTCGGGCAGGCGGGCATCATATTGCCAGATCTCCTGACCGGTTTTGACGTCAATCGCATACATCCGGCTGTACGACCCGGTTATGTACATGATGCCGTCATGAATGATGGGCTGCGTTTCTTGCCCACGCTGCTTTTCACCGCCGAGGCTGAAGGCCCATGCGGGGACAAGGTTTTTCACGTTGTCCTTGTTCAGCGTGTCCAGCGGCGAATAGCGCTGCAGGTCGCGCCCCATGCCGTTGGTCAGGATATCGCCGACACTGTCGCGGTCATTGGCGAGATCTGCCTCGCCGACGCTCTGTGCAAACCCGCTTGTGGCGGCGAGCAGTGCGGCTACGGTTGAAATAACGAACCGGTTCATCTGTTTCCTCCCATCAGTGCGTGCCTCCGCGTCGGCAAAGACGAGAAGCGCCAAGGATTTTATCGCCCAATACACTGCGTGCGAGTATGCGCCTTTGGTCGTAAGACCCTTGTTTGCGGGGCCGGGATCGGATTTTCTGACCCCGGGGAAGAGGTGGGCACGCTGACATGATCCGGGTTTTCTGCGCCTTTGCTGTGGCTGTTTGGGTCGGGGGTGTCAGCGCTGCCGACACGCTGTATCGGGTCGAACTGCGCAGCGTTGCGGGCGACAGCATAGAGATCGCACAGTTAAGCACCCATGCGGACGGGAAGTACACCATCACCCCGAATGCAGGGGCCTATACCGATCATTTCCTGTCGATGCGCCCGTTCAAGTGTCTGGAAGGGCCGGGCAAGCATTGGTGCCATGTCCCCTACCCCTACGAAATTGCGCGCGACATTTCGGGCGATCTGGTAGATCTGGAATATGATTTCCTGTTTCTTTGGAAGGCGTCCACCGACTATGGCATTGATACGTGGAACGGTATTTATTACGTGCTGGCGCGCGATGGCGACGGGATGATCGGACAGGCGCACGAGATTGATCTGGGCACGCTGGCAGTGCCCCCTGCCGCGGGCGAGTTGCGGCCCATCGCAGCCAAGGACCTGCACGAGACGGACCTGGGCAGCCATTGGCTGCCGTACCTGCATATCGTGCCGGTGCGCTGACCAATACCGCCATTGGTCGTATATCTAAGGGTGTAGCACGCTCCTAATCTGGCCCAAAAGGGAGGAAGCCAGAATGATTATGCGCCTGATCGCGGCGGCATGCGTGTTTGCCATGCTCGCCATTCAAGCCGGGGCAGACACGCCTGTTTTGAAAGCCCACGTTTTGAAATTCGGCACCGTGAACTGGGAACTGGATGTCATCAAGCATCACGGGCTGGACACCGCGAACGGGTTTTCTCTGGATGTGCACGGTGTGGGTGGCGGATCCGCGGCCAAGGTCGCCTTTCAGGGCGGCGAGGCGGATGTGATCGTGTCCGACTGGCTGTGGGTTGCGCGGCAGCGCGCGGCAGGCAAGGATTACGTGTTCATCCCCTACTCCAAGGCCGTCGGCGGCGTGATGGTCCCCAAGGACAGCACCGCCCAAAGCCTTGCCGATCTGGCGGGCCAGAAGGTCGGGATTGCGGGCGGTCCGCTGGATAAGTCGTGGCTGATCCTCCAGGCCTATGCTGACACCCAGGGGATCGATCTGGCCGGGCAGACCGAACAGGTTTACGGCGCGCCGCCGCTGATCTTCAAAACCGCGCTGCAAGGCGAGTTGGGCGGGGCGATCAATTTTTGGCACTTCATGGCCAAGATGGAGGCGTCGGGCATGCGCAAGCTGATCGATGTGGCCGATGCGGCGACGTCGCTTGGCCTCGATCCGGAAACGCCGCTTTTGGGGTACGTGGTGCGGGGCGAGACGCTGCGCGACAGCCCTGAACTGGTGGCCGGGCTGGCGGCCGCGTCGCGGCAGGCCAAGGAAATGCTGGCCATGGATGACGCCGAATGGGACCGTCTGCGCCCGCGGATGAACGCCAAGTCCGACGCGCAGTTCGACGCGCTGAAAACCGGGTTCCGCCGGGGCATCCCGTCCGCCGATCCGATTGACGAGGTCGCCGCACAGAAGATGCTGGAATTCATGGCACAGGTCGGGGGCAAGGATCTGGTGGGCGATGCCACCACGCTGCCTGCCGGGACGTTCTTTGCGCCCGGCAGCTGATGGCGTTTGACCGGCCCGTGGTGATGGCCCCCGCTGTCATCGACCTTGCGCTGCGCTCTGTCCTGCTGGACGGGGCGCATGTGCTTGGAGCGCTGGACCTGCGCGTGGGTGCGGGTGAGACGGTGGCGATCCTCGGGCCGTCGGGGATTGGCAAGACAACGCTCTTGCGGGTGATGGCGGGGCTGGAGCCGCAATTTGACGGCACGCGCACGGCGCACGGGTCGATGGCGATCATGTTCCAGGAACCCACCCTGCTGCCGTGGCGCAATGCGCGCGACAATATCACAATTGCCACCGGGCATACCGCGCCGGATGCATTGCTGGACGAGGTCGGGCTGGCCGGGCGCGGCGATGCGCTGCCGGGCCAGTTGTCACTGGGGCAACAGCGGCGGCTGGCACTGGCGCGGGCCCTGGCGCTGAGCCCGGACCTGCTGCTGCTCGATGAGCCGTTTGTGTCGCTGGATACGGATCTGCACCACGACATGATCTCGCTGGTGGCATCGGTTCAGGCACGGCACAGGATGGCAACCGTGCTGGTCACCCATGATCTGGACGAAGCCACGGCACTGGCCACGCGGATCATTACGTTGGGCGGTCAACCCGCGCAAATCGTGGCCGAACGGGCAAACCTGCCCTAACCGCGTTTGCGCGCCATGCCGCGAGCCGGATCGTAGCCCCAGAGCGCCAGACCGCCAAAGACCACCAGTGCCAGAACGATCCATCCCAGCGCGGGCAGGTTCAGTTCGGCATAAAGCGCAAAACGGATCAGTTCGACGGCGTGGGTAAACGGGTTGGCGGCGCAGATGTCGTGCAACAACTCCGAGCTTTCGGCCATCTTCCACAGCGGGTAGAGCGCGGAGGACAGAAAGAACATCGGGAAGATGACAAAGTTCATCACACCCGCGAAATTCTCCAGCTGCTTGATAAAGGACGACAGCGCCAGCCCCAGCGCGCCCAGCATCAGCCCGGCGACAAAGAGCGCGGGAAAGACGGCGACATAGCCCAAGGGATCGACATCAATGCCAAAGAGGGCCGCGATGCCCAGAAACGCATAGACCTGCGTGATCGAGATCAGGGTCGAACCCACCAGTTTTGACAGCAGCAGCCACCAGCGCGGCACCGGAGCCGTCAGCAGCAGCCGCATCGATCCCATTTCGCGGTCGTAGACTAGGCTGAGCGAGGACTGCATGCCGTTGAACAGCAGGACCATGCCGCACAGTCCGGGGACGATATATGTCTCGTAGGTGATGTAGGTCTGGTAAGGTGGAGTGATCGACAGACCCAGCGCCGCGCGGAACCCGGCGGCAAAGACCAAAAGCCACACCAACGGGCGCACAAGGGCCGACACAAAACGTTCGCGCTGATGGACAAAGCGCAGGCCCTCGCGTGCGACGATGGCGCAGAAAGGGGCGAGCCAATTCATACCTCGGCCCCGGTGACGGACAGGAAGTGATCCTTGAGCGGGCGGCCTTGGGTGATGTCGGCTGCGGTGCCCTGGGCCAGCAAGGCGCCCCTGTGCAAGATCAAAAGCTGGTCTTCGGGGCGCACCTCGTCGGTGAGGTGCGTGGACCAGAGCACGGTCATACCCCCCGCGGCCAGGGCGTGGACATGCGCGGTGATTGCCTCGCGCGACGCAGCATCAAGGCCTACGGTCGGCTCATCCAGCAACAGCACCTGCGGATTATGTAGAAGCGCGCGGGCCAGTTCGGTGCGGCGGCGGTGGCCGCCATTGAGCTTGCGCACCTTTTCATGGGCGCGTTCGGCCATGTCGAGCCGGGTCAGCGCCGCGTCCATCCGGTCGCGGGCCGTACGCCCGTGCAGGCCGTGCAGCGCCATGAAATATCGCAGGTTCTGGGACACGGTCAGGTCCAGATCCAGCGTGGGTTGCTGGAACACGACACCCATCGCGCCCAGCGCCGCTCTTGGTGCCGTTTGCAGATCGTGACCCGCGACCGAAATCTGCGCACCTGTCGTGGTGATCAGCCGCGTGAGCAACGCATAAAGCGTTGATTTCCCCGCGCCGTTGGGTCCCAGCAAAGCTGTAAAACCGGGTGACAATTCGAATGTCACCCGGTCCAAAGCGTGTTTGTTCCCGTAGGAGAACGAAAGGTTGCTGACCTTCAGGCTCACATCGGGGGCTATTCGATGGTAATCTCGAGCCGCTGGGTTTCACCTGTGCTGCCAGGCACCTTCAGGTAATAACTGCCGGGTTTAATGGCGAGAAAGCCAATCTCCATCTCGCCCGCCTCGTCAAATTCGACCGAGTCGACACCAAGGGGGCGGATTTCCAGCCCTTCGACCACGATCTCGTCGATCCAGATGGCACGGAAAAACTCGGGACCGATCAGCGCAAGCTCCTGACTGCCGTCGCCCTGAATCTCAAATTCGTAATAGGTGCCGGATTTCAACGCCCAGGGGGCCGAGGTCAGTGGCATGCCGGCGCTCAGCTGGATGGGTTCGAGGTCTTCCTTGTTCTTGGCCGACAGGATCCCGGCCAGGCCAAACCGGTCATCATCGTCGTCATCATCGGCAAGTGCTGGCGTCACGGCCAGGGCAAGCATCGCGGCAAAGCTGGCAAGAATTTTCATTTTTTTCCCTTTTCGTCAGTATTTTCAGTTTGTTGGACGGAAGGCAGCACCCCACGGGAAGCGGCCCACCTTGATGGATTTGATTGCCTCACGCTTGGCCACGTCGATCACGGTCACATCGCCCGACACCCCGTTGGTGGTGAACAGCTGCGATCCGTCAGGCGAAAACGCCATATGCCAAACGCGCCTGCCGACAAGAATGTACTCTTC
>JBCBAV010000083.1:0-17019 GCA_038532285.1 Pseudomonadota bacterium
TGGTGCCCCCACACGGACTCGAACCGCGGACCTACTGATTACAAATCAGTTGCTCTACCAGCTGAGCTATAGGGGCACTCGGCGCGACGCATAATCAAAGCCCCGCGTGCGTGCAAGACGGATTTCGGGCGTGCGCAGTGTTTCCTCCGCAAATTTTTGCGATATACCGGACAGCGAGCACAACAAAGACAGCCACACCATGCAGATCGTCCTTCACGCAGGCGCCCATTTCACCGAGGAAGACCGGCTGCTTCGGACGCTTCTTAATAACAAGGAGGCGTTTTCCCAGCGTGGCGTGGCGGTGCCCGGGCCAAGCAAGTACAAGGGGCTGCTGCGCGACACGCTGAACGCGATGAACGACAGCGCCCCCGCTCCAGATGCGCGCGAGGTGATGCTGGACCTGATCCTTGATGACGAAAACGCCGACCGGGTGATCCTGCAGCAGGAGTTCCTGTTCGGCGCGCCCCGCGCCGTGGTGCGCGAGGGGATCATGTATGCGCTCGCACCCGGCAAGACGGCGCAGCTTGCCACGCTTTTTGCCGATGACGAGATCGAACTTTTCATCGCCATGCGCAACCCTGCGACCTTCCTGCCCGCGCTTTTTGCGCAAGCCCCGCAAGAGGACATGATCTCGTTCCTGCGTGGGGCTGATCCGTTTTCGATCCGCTGGTCCGACACAATGGCGGCAATCCGCGCCGCAGCACCCGAAATCACCATAACAACGTGGTGTTTCGAGGACATGCCGATCATCTGGGCGCAGATCATCCGCGACATGGCAGCACTGGATCACGGGCAAAAGATAAAGGGCGGGTTCGACCTCTTGTCGACCATCATGTCCAAGGAAGGCATGCGCCGCTTTCGCGCCTACCTGCACGAACATCCCGGCATCAACGAGGTGCAAAAACGGCGCGTCATCGCAGCCTTTCTCGACAAATTCGCCCTCGAATACGAGATCGAAGAAGAATTGAACGCCCCGGGCTGGACAGACGAGATCGTCGATCGCATCACCGAGGGCTACGAAGAAGACATCGCCGCGGTGGCCCGCATTCCGGGGGTGACGGTGATCGAACCATGACGGCTACCCCGCACCTGCGCCGCAGCACGCCTGTGCCCCTCGATGCCTGCGCGCTGGCCCACGCCGTACACCAACTGCCCGACAAATGGACCTGGCTGATCCTGCGCCAACTGATGTTCGATGTGGGCCGCTTTGCGGACATCCAGACCGAACTGGCGATCCCGAAATCGGTCCTGTCGGCACGGCTGGCGCAGATGGCCGATAACGGTCTGATCACGAAAACCCCCTACCGCGACGGCAGCGCCCGCACCCGGCAGGCCTACGTGTTGACGCGCAAGGGCCGCAAGCTGATCCCGGTGCTGCTGGCGCTGTTGCAGTGGGGCGAGACGTTCACCCCCGCGCCCGCGGGCCGGGTGACGTTGACCGATGCGCATTCTGGCGATCCGCTGCGCGTTGCGCTGAGCATCGAGGGCACGCAGGTCCCGCAGCGCCGCTTGCGCCTTGGCTCCGGCGAATAGGGCGCGGGGCACATGCGCCCAAGCCGGGGGTGGGGTCTTGCGCAGTGTAAACGGCACGGGCATGACGCGCCGGCGCGGGGCAACAGTCGCTCGACAATTCCAGTCACCGCTCCGGGACCTGCGCTCCACGATCGAAGACTGACCCGCGCGCACCGGCTGCAAAGGCCTCAGCCCATGCCCAGCGCTTCCTTGTACATCTCCAACACCGCCTCTTCCTCGGCGATATCGTCCTTGTCGCGCTTGCGCAGCGCAATGACCTTGCGCATCACCCGCGTGTCATAGCCGCGCGCCTTGGCCTCGGCCATGACCTCTTTCTGCTGGTCCGCGATGTCCTTCTTCTCGGCCTCCAAACGCTCGAACCGCTCGATGAACTGGCGCAGCTCATCGGCTGTCACGCGATAGCTTTCGGCGTTGGTGCTCGTGTCGGTCATGGGGGCCTCGCTGATGTCGGAACCCGCTGGATAGCGCCCTGCCCGCGCCCGTGCAAGGGCGCTTGTACCCGACCCCGCGCTGCGGTAGCCCCTCGCATATGGAACAGACGCAAGCCACAACGATTTTCGACATCCTGATCTGGGTCGGCGCCGGGTGTACCGTGCTGGGGCTGCTGGGTCTGATCTGGTGCATCCTCTCGGTCTGGCGCGCCCGCCGCGCAGCGCTGCCGGATGACGAAATGCGCGCCGTGATGTCCCGCGTGCTGCCCCGCAACCTGGCGGCACTGTTTGTGTCCGTGATCGGACTGATGCTGGTGATCGTCGGGATTTTCATGGGGTAACGGGCTGGCGTCGCGGCCGGGCCTTGCGCATGGGTCATCGCCTGTCGTTGCCGGGTGGACCCGCGGCTTGCGCGACCGTACCTAGACTCGCGCGCCCGGCCCCCCTACCGTGCGGCTCCATGGATATGCGCCAAATCACCCCGACCTATTTCGTCGCCCCGCAACTTGATCCTGCCGACATGACCGCAGCGGCCAAGGCAGGGATCACCACCATCATCTGCAATCGCCCGGACGAAGAAATCCCGCCGTCGCACCACGCCGCAACGATGGCCGATGCCGCCGCCAACGCCGGTCTCGAATTCCACGCGTTGCCGCTGACCAACCAGACAATGACACCTGACAATGTCGCGCGTCACACCCGCATCATCGCCGAGGCACGCGGGCCGGTGCTGGCCTATTGCGCGTCCGGCACCCGATCGACGGTGGCATGGTCGCTTGGCGCGGCTGCAACGATGGGTGTGGATGCGGTTCTCGAAGCGGCCGCCGCGGGCGGTTATGACCTGTCGCCCCTGCGCCCGACGCTCGAAGCCTCCGTCGCCCACGCCCGCTGACAACCGGCGCGCGCGCCGCGCTGAAGGCCGTCCCGACAGGCTTGGAATACCATGCAGGCGCGCCGACATCGGCACGGTGGTCACGTCCACGGTGCCCGTCTCTTGACCCAACCCCAAGCAGAGCGAACCGGTGGTCACCAGTCACTTGATTCAGCACATCAGAATGAGCCCATAACGCATTCATAAAATGTACTTTTGGCCTTGCAGAGCACGCCGCTCCGGCGCAACCGCCAGCCAGACCCTTCCCGCCACCTTAATCCGTGCCGGATCTGCCATGCCCGGCAGTCTATGGCACATGGCCGCCTACCACTTCATGCGTCCCACACGATATGGCCACTGACTCTCGCAGTTGAACAAATGCACCAAACCAACGCCCGGCCGCGGCGCTGCTGCCAATCTCGCCCATCTGCCGCCTTGATCCGCGCAGGTCGGGCAATTTGTCGGCTCCTGAGCGCTTTCCACTGCAAGCCTCCCACGCGATATGACCACTGGCTCTCTCGGTTGAAGAAATGCACCACGCTAGCGCGTCCCGCCGCGGCGCAGTTGCCAACCATGCCTATCCCGCCGCCTTGATCGGCGGCAGGTCCGGCAAATCGGCGAGGTCCGGCAGGTCTGCAAGATCGGGCAGGTCCTCAAGGTCGGGCAAATCGGTGTCCTGTGGCCCGGGCGTGGCAGAGGCGTCCAGCGACGGCAGATCAGGCAAGTCACCGGTGTCCGGCAAATCAGGCAAATCCGACAGTTCGGGCATTGCAGCATCGCCCTGCGGCAGCGCTGGCAGATCGGCCACCGGCTCCGCATCGGCTTTCGGGCGCTCGGAAGACGGCGCTGCACCTGCATCCCCGGTGCGCCCGTTGCGATCGGCAAAGCGGATCGTCGGCACATCTGCGTCCGCCAGATCGCTCTCGCGACGCATCGGGGTGTCAGCGTGCTGCGGGCGGGCCTTGGGTTTGACCGCCCGAACACCGTCCACATGCCCCACGGTCCCGCGCCCGACGATCCGGCCGGTGCGCGTGGTCATCATCACCTGCGGAAAATGGCCGGCGGGGACGTTCAGCACATCACCGGGGCGCAGCGCCCGCACCGCATCAAGCGATACCGGCACATGGCACACCACCATCTCGAGCGTTGCGTGCACCCCCATCACGGTGTCGACCATCCGTGGTTTGGCCGATGCCGCCGCCTCCGCCTCTTCGGACTGGGCGCCGCTGCCCGGTTCGGCCACCGGCAGGAAAAAGGTCATCTCACCCTGCCGCACGCCTTGGGCGACATCGACCGTCAGGCGCACCGCCATGTATTCCCGCGCCTCAAGCGTGATGCACAATGTGCGCACGTCTTCGGCCTTGACGCCAAAGCGAAAGTCTTCCAGCAGCGCACGTTCCGCCGCATCGTCCAGCAGGCCCGGCACCCGTTCCAGCAGCGCATCCACCAGCGGCGCGCACATCGCCGCATCGGTGCGCGTCATCGCCCGCGCAGCCCCGTCATCTTCGCGCACGATGCCCAGCGTCTGTTGCTGGATCAGCCCGCCCACCAGCACGCGGTCCAGCATCACCGCCGCACGCGTCCGGTTCGGACCATCAAGCTGCAACAGCAGCGCCTCATCCGACAACTGTTCGGACATCTCTTCGCCGGGCACGGTCTGCACCACGGCGCCCAGCATGGCGAGCGGCATGTCGAAAAGTTCATCCGCCACCCGCGCAAGCGCCAACCGCATCCCCTTTTGCAAGGTGATTGCGCGCGCCTGATGATGGGCACGCCCTGCGCTTGCCAACCGGTGCAGCGCATTTGCTGTGTCGTTTGTGTCCATTTTTCTCAGACAGGGGGCCTGTTCATCTCGCCTTTTTAAGGTGCGATTGGTTACCAAGGCATTGAAAGCGGCGGGGCGGCGCAAACTATTGCGCAGCCATCGCCGCCTCGCGCGGCAGGCTGACGACAAACTCATTGCCGCCCGGCCGCGTCTGCAACGCGATATCCCCGCCCAGCCGCAGCATGATCTCGCGGCAGATCGCCAGGCCCAGGCCCGCCCCCGGACCCGGTGTGCCGTCGATCCGGGCAAATTTCTCAAAGATCAGGCTGCGCGCACCGGGGCCTATGGGAGTGCCATTGTCGGCAAAGCGCACGCGCAGCCCACCTGGCCCATCCTCGACCGAAATGGTCAGCTTTGGCGGATCGCCATCACAATACTTGTCCGCGTTCGAGATCAGGTTGATGAACACCTGCGCCAGACGGTCCAGATCGGTCAACAGCGGCAATGCCTCGTTCAGGCGCCGCCGTTTGATCTGCAACTGGCCCGACCCGCTGGCGCTTGCCGTGACAACGGCCTGTTCCAGAACGTCCTCCAGACGCCCCTCCTGCACGTTCAGGTTCACCTGCCCGTTCTCCAGCACGCTCAGATCCAGCAGATCGTCCAGAAGCCGAGTCAAGCGGATCGCCTCACCATGAATGATCGAGGCATATTTGGTCTTTTCCACCTGCCCCATGCCTTCGGTGTCGCGCAGGATCTCGGAAAACGACCGGATCGACGTCATCGGCGTGCGCAATTCATGGCTGATCTGGCTCAAGAAGGCGTCCTTTTGCACCGACAGCGCGGTCAGCTTTTCGTTGGCCTCGCGCAATTGGCCCGCCGTGCGGGTCAGCTCGGCGCTCTTGGCCTCAAGCTGGTTGGAATATTCGAGGATCTGCGCGGATTCGTCGGCCACTGCGAGAAGATCTTCCACCGATACCGACGCGCCGCCGGCCACCTGCCCTATCATCGCGTGCGCCGTGGCCGCGCCCACCGATCCGGCCAACTCACGCTCGAGAGCCTGCAAAAACACCTGATTGGGCTCGGGCAGATGCCCCGCTCGGCCTTGCCGCGCAGCCTCGCGCCGGAACAGGGCCTGCGCCTCGTCCGGGCCCAGGATGCGCTGGGTCATGATCATCAGATCCTCGGACGTGGCCAGGGCGGCTTGCCATTCCCGCGGTGCGCCGGAATGGTCAAAGACATTGACAAACTGCGCGCCCTGCAACCGCTCCAGCGGCGTGGGAAAGGTGATCAGCGACACCAGCACAAACAGCACCGTGTTCAACGTCAGCGACCACACCACCGCGTGCACCGTGGGATCCAGCCCCTCGATCCCGAAAAGCGCCTCCGGCCGCAGCCAGCCTATCCCCCACGGACCGTCGGCCAGCATCCGCGCCGACATCGCCCCGTCCGGACCAAAGCTGGGCAAGAGCGAGGCATAGACCCAGATCACGAACCCGACCAGCAGCCCCACAAGCGCGCCCCAGCGCGACGCCCCGCGCCAAAAAATGCCGCCGATGAGCGCAGGCAGAAACTGCGCCACGCCCACGAAAGAGATCAGGCCAATCGCGGCCAGCGCGGCGCCGCCGCCGGACAGCCTGTAGTAGAGATAGCCCAAACCAAGGATGACCATGATCGACGCCCGGCGTGCAAGAAGCACCACCTGCCGGACGTCGCCCGACATCTGCGCGCCGTCCACGGCGCGCGCCGACAGCCATACCGGCATGACCACGTGGTTCGACACCATCGTGCCCAGCGCCAGCGTGGCCACAATCACCATCGAGGTGGCCGACGAAAATCCGCCAAGGAAACTCAGGCCCGCAAGCCCGGCGCGCCCCTCGCTCAGCGGGATGGTCAGCACAAACAGGTCCGGGTTCGACCCCGCGGGCATCAGATCCAGCCCCACAACCGCGATGGGCATCACGAACAGGCTCATGAGCAGCAGGTAAACCGGAAACGCCCACGATGCGATCTGCAGGTGCCGTTCATCGTCGTTTTCCACAACCAGCACCTGAAACATCCGCGGCAGGCACAGGAACGCCGCCGCCGACAGTGCGGTCAGCGCGGCCCAGCGCGACCGGTCCATCTGCCATTCACCGATGGGCGAGGCATCGATGCGCGCCAGCATTGGCGCTACACCGCCCGCAATGCCCCAGACCACGAACACCCCCACCGCGATCAGCGCCACCAGCTTGACCACGGCCTCCACCGCGATGGCCATGACCACACCGCTGTGACGTTCGTGGATGTTCAGTGTGCGAGTGCCGAACAGAACGGTGAACAGCGCCAGTCCAAAGGCCACCCAGAACCCGACCGAGGCCTGGTTGAGGCTTTCAGCTTCGCCCGGACCGGCAAAGGCCCCCAACGACAGGGTCACCGATTGCAGCTGCAACGCGATGTAGGGTGTGACGCCGATCACGGCCATCACCGTGACAACGATGGCCAGCAGGTTGGATTTGCCATAGCGCGCCGAAATCAGGTCGGCGATGGATGTGGCCCGCTGTGCGCGGCCGATGCGCACCAGCTTGCGCAACACCCACCACCACCCCAACATGATCAGGCTGGGGCCAAGATAGATGGTGACAAACTCCATCCCCGACCGCGCGGCATAGCCCACCGCGCCATAAAACGTCCACGCCGTGCAATAGATCGACAGCGACAGCGTGTAGATCCACGGACTGCGCATCCAGCTGCCTCGCCCCCGCGCATTGGCGCGTTCCGCGAAAAAAGCGATGGCAAACAGGAACGCCACGTAGATCAGGCAGACCCCGACCAGTTGGTTGACCGAGGTCACAGCGGATCCTCTTGCGCGGCCTCACCGTCCGTGACCGGCCCGCCGGTTAGCCACAGCGCACGCCACAGCAGCAAAGCCGCCGCAATCAGCACCGCCCAGACCCCAAAGACATAGGTGACAGCCCGCGACATCGGCACCGTGGCGACAGCCGCGTCGCCCCCCGCAGGCCAGAACAGCGGCAACATGAACAGCATCACACCAAGCACCGGCAACAGCCGCAGCGCATCCATCAACCGGCGACGACGATAGCTGCGCCGCTCAAGAAAGACCGACGTGGGGACCGTGCCCCTCACCTTGCCAGCTCAACCAGATCACGCACCGCCGTCATCACCTCGAGATTGGAAAACGGCTTGGTCATGAACCGGCTCACGCCCGCGCGCTCGGCCTCTTCGCGGTCGCGCTTCTGGCCGCGGGCGGTCAGCATCAGGATCGGCAACCGCGCATAGTCGGGCTCGGCGCGCAACTCGCGCAGGATATCCAGCCCGCTCTTGCCCGGCAGCATGTAGTCCAGAACCAGCAGGTCCGGCCTGCGTTCGCGCACCTTGTCCACGGCCGTGGCCCCGTCCGTATGCGTGTCCACGTCCCAGCCTTCACGGCTGAGCAGAAAGCGGATCGCTTCCGTAATATTGGCTTCGTCCTCGACCAACAGCACATGCTTGCCCATGCGCGTCCTCCTCCCCTGGCTGCGCCGCGCGTTTCTGGTGCGGCGTCACTTGGGAAAACTATTGGGCAAACCGCGCCTTATGTCAAAAACTGTCAGAACGGCGCGCCGCTGCGGATCAGCAGGCTGGCATGGCGCTCGGGCGGCTGATCCGCCGCCGTCACCGTCGCGGGCGCGGCACAGGCCACGGCATATAACGGATCGGTCCCCGCGGTCCCTTCGTTCAGGCAGGCGGTCACCACCTGCCCCGGTGCGGCCTGCGCCCGACAGATCATGCCCAGCGCGGCACCGGTCAACGCGCGCCGCCGGATCTGGGCCAGCCCTGCGCGCGCCACCGTCATGCCGTGTTCCGTATCGATCAGCACCAGCCCCAGCCGCGTGTCCGCCCGCGCCGCAAGCCGCCGCAGGATCGTGGGCACGTCCACATCCAGCCCCACCGCCAGTGCGATCGGCACCTCGCCATGCGCCGCAATGGCGTCCTCCAACCGGGCAGACGGCACCCGCGCAATGTCGCGCACAACCTGATCCAGCAGCGCCCGCACCCGGTCGCGCGCCACATCCGACACCAACAGGAACGACCCGGCGATGATCTCTTCGGCTGTGCCGGTGCCGTCCTCAAGCGTTTCAAACCGGTAGCTGTGGGCGGCCAGAAACGCCTCCACTTCTTCCTGCGGCGCGGCCAGCAGATCGGGCGCCTTGGTCTCTGGGTCCAGAAACCGGACCAATGCCTTGGAACTGTCCGACAACCGCACGCTGTCTGAATCAATGTTGCGGTGAAACCGCTCGCGCCAATGGCTGTCGATCTCGCTGTCCGATGCAAGGATCGCCGCGGTGGACCGGATCGACGCGGCGGTCGACAGCACCTCGTGCACCGACGCGGCCAACTCGGGGTCATGGCTCAACCGGTCGTTCAAGGTCTCCACCTGCCGCTCAAGCTGCGCAGCCCGCCGGTGCGTGCGCGCCAACGCGTCGGCCCAGGCCGGGAACCGTCCCGCGAACTCCTGCACGCGGCTGGCATCCTCGGCCGGGACCGCGATGCGTTCGGCCACCTCCGACAGGGTGGCCAGCAACTCCGCCTCTGCCCCCTGCCGCAAGGCGGGCACGTCCACCTCGAGCACGCCCGCAATGTTGATCAACAGCTTGCCGCCGATTCCGCGGCGGTTATGCTCGATCAGGTTGAGATACGACGCCGAAATGCCGACGCGCCGCGCCAGCTCGGCCTGTCGCAGGCCGACGATCTGGCGCCGCTCGCGAATGCGGGTGCCAATCAGCGCGTCTTCAGCCATGGGCGCAAACCCTCCATTATCCCGTCTATTCAAAGGGTTTCTGCACCGCCGCGTCAGAAACTTTACAAGACTTACCATGCTGGTGTGCAGAAGTTTACAAAATAATGACGCCTTTTGATGCGTTTATTGCGATCTTTTCCCGAAGCAGTGGATATTGCATTTGCACACCTAGGTGCAGCGCGGCGATGTTGAGGAGCATCCGCCGCGCATTTCCAAAACGGGAGGAATTCCATGTCCAAATCACTGTCACGTCGTGGCGTGCTGCAAACCGGTGCTGTCGCCGGTGCAGGTCTCGCGCTTCCGACCTATCTGCGCGCCGATGGCCATTCCGGCTTTACCAACGCGCCCACCGGTTCGTCGGTCACGCTTGGCTTCAACGTGCCCCAGACCGGCCCCTACGCCGACGAAGGTGCAGACGAACTGCGCGCCTACGAGCTGGCGGTCGAGCACCTCAACGGTGGCGGCGACGGCGGCCTGATGAGCACGTTCTCGTCCAAGGCCCTGCAGGGCAACGGCATCCTCGGCAAGAAAGTCGAGTATGTGACGGGCGACACGCAGACCAAATCGGACGCAGCCCGCGCATCGGCCCGCTCGATGATCGAAAAAGACGGCGCGGTGATGATCACCGGCGGCTCGTCCTCGGGTGTGGCCGTGGCCGTGCAGGCGCTCTGCCAAGAGGCCGGCGTCATCTTCATGGCGGGTCTGACCCACTCCAACGACACCACCGGCAAGGACAAGAAGGCCAATGGCTTCCGCCACTTCTTCAACTCCTACATGTCGGGTGCGGCGCTCGCGCCGATCCTGGGCAACAACTACGGCACCGACCGTAAGGCCTATCACCTGACCGCCGACTACAACTGGGGCTACACCACCGAAGAAGCGGTGCGGACCTCGACCGAAGCGATCGGCTGGGAAACGGTTGCAGCAGTGAAGACACCGCTGACACAGACCGACTTCTCGTCCTACATCGCACCGGTTCTGCAATCGGGCGCGGACGTGCTGGTTCTGAACCACTACGGCGGCAACATGGTGAACTCGCTCACCAACGCCGTGCAGTTCGGCCTGCGCGACAAGGAAGTGAACGGCAAGAACTTCGAAATCGTCGTGCCGCTCTACTCGCGCCTGATGGCCAAGGGTGCCGGTGCCAACGTCAAGGGCATCTTCGGCTCCACCAACTGGCACTGGTCGCTGCAGGACGAAGGCTCCAAGGCATTCGTCAAATCCTTCGGCACCAAGTACGGCTTCCCGCCGTCACAGGCCGCGCACACCTGCTATGTGCAGGCGATGCTCTATGCGGACGCCGTGGAACGTGCCGGGTCGTTCAACCCCTGCGCGGTTGGCGAAGCGCTCGAAGGCTTCGAGTTCGACGGCATGGGCAACGGCCCGACGCTGTATCGCGCCGAAGACCACCAGTGCTTCAAGGACGTGCTCGTCGTGAAAGGGAAAGAGAACCCGACATCCGAGTTCGACCTTCTCGAAATCGTCGAAGTCACGCCCACAAGCCAGGTCACCTACGACGCCTCCATCTTTGGCGGCGAACTGGGTGCGTGCAACCCGGGCGCATAAACCCTTTCGTAGGGCGGGGATATCCCCGCCCTACACCTTACGACCGCTCTCTCTTCATCCCTCCAACCAAAGGTCAGACCGATGGAAGCCATCATCCTGCAAGTCCTGAACGGCCTCGACAAAGGCTCGGCCTACGCGCTCATCGCGCTGGGTCTGACGCTGATTTTCGGCACATTGGGCGTTGTCAATTTCGCCCACGGCGCGCTCTTTATGATCGGCGCCTTTTGCGCCGTTACCCTCAGCCGCATCATCACGCTCAGCCACACCGTCGTGGACGAGACGCAAAAGGACTTCCTGGGCAACCCGCTCAAGGTCGACGTTCCATATGTCTATGACTGGTTCGGACAGGCGACGGGGGATGCCATCATCGACTGGGCCGTGCCGCTGTCGATCCTCTTTGCCATCCCGGTCATGATCGCCATCGGCGTGATCATGGAACGCGGGCTGATCAAGCACTTCTACAAGCGGCCCCACGCCGACCAGATCCTCGTGACCTTCGGCCTCGCCATCGTGCTGCAGGAAATCATCAAGTATTACTACGGCGCCAACCCGATCCCCACACCCGCCCCCGCGGCGTTCAAGGGCTCGTTCGATTTCGGCGCCATGCTGGGCTTTGACCCCAACCTGATCATCTACCCCTACTGGCGCATCATCTACTTCATGTTTGCCGCCATCATCATCGGCGCGGTGTTTGCCTTCCTGCAGTTCACCACATTCGGGATGGTGGTCCGCGCAGGCATGGCCGACCGCGAAACCGTGCAGCTTCTGGGCATCAACATCGACAAGCGGTTCACGCTGATGTTCGGCCTTGCCGCGGCGGTCGCTGGCCTGGCGGGCGTGATGTACACGCCGATCAACTCGCCGAACTACCACATGGGCATGGACTTCCTCGTGCTCAGCTTCGTGGTGGTGGTTGTGGGCGGCATGGGCTCGCTGCCCGGCGCTGTCGCGGCCGGGTTCCTTCTGGGTATCCTCGAAAGCTTTGCCTCCATGCGCGAAGTGCTCGAGATCCTGCCCGGCATCAACCAGATCATCATCTACCTTGTTGCCATCATCATTCTGCTGACCCGTCCCCGGGGCCTCATGGGCCGCAAGGGCGTGATGGAGGAGTAAGACCATGTTCGGACTAGACGCAAAAGACACCCGCCTGCTGGTCATCGTGGCCATCCTCACAATGGCCGCCCCGCTGCTCCTGAATCCGTTCCCGGAAGGGTCGGCCCTGGCACAGTTCAACGCGGGCTACCCCGACCTGATGCAGCGTTTCGTGATCTTCGGGATCTTCGCCATCGGCTTCAACATCCTGTTCGGCCTCACCGGCTATCTCAGCTTTGGCCACGCCGCGTTCCTCGGTGTGGGGTCCTACGCAGCAATCTGGATGATGAAACTGCTGACCATGAACGTGATCCCCGCGATCGTCGTGGCGGTCATCGTGGCGGGGCTGTTCAGCCTCGCGGTCGGCTGGATCTCGCTGCGGCGCTCGGGCATCTACTTCTCGATCCTGACGCTGGCCTTTGCCCAGATGTCGTATTCGCTGGCCTACTCGGTGCTCACCCCGATCACCGGCGGCGAAACCGGCCTGCAGCCCAAGGTGAATGACGCGCGCATCCTCGACGGTGCCGTCACCGATGGCGTGGTGCCCAAGGCCAACCTCTTTGGCCTCGAGATGGGCGCAGGCATCGATCTGCCCGTGGGCAACTGGGTCTTTACCATCAACGCGGGCTACTACGTGGCCGCGGTGGTGATGCTCTTGTCGTTCTACCTGTCGATCCGGATCTTCCGCTCGCCCTTCGGCATGATGCTGCGCGCGGTGAAATCAAACCAGCAGCGCCTGAACTACACCGGCCTCAATGCCAAACCCTACACCCTCGCGGCCTTCGTGATCTCGGGCATGTATGCGGGGCTCGCCGGTGGCCTGATGGTCGCCATGGACACGCAGGTGGGCGCGGAACGCATGTTCTGGACCGCCTCGGGCGAAGTGGTGCTGATGACCATCCTCGGCGGTGTGGGCACCCTGATCGGCCCCGTGCTGGGCGCCGGTGCGATCAAGTACATGGAAAACATCCTGTCCAAGATCAACTCCGACATCCTGCACACCTGGTTTGCCTTCCTGCCCGACGGGCTCGAAGACCTCGTGGTCACGCTGATCTATCCGTTCATCGGCAAGGGCTGGCACCTGACACTGGGGCTGATCTTCATGCTGGTCGTGATCTTCCTGCCCGGTGGCCTCGTCGAAGGCGGCCAGCGCATCGCGCGCATGTTCGGCAAGAAGAAATCCTCCACCGATACGCCTGACGGCGAAACCACACCCGCGGAATAAGGAGAAGACCAATGGGAATTCTTGAGGTTAAAAACGTGGGCAAACGGTTCGGCGGCCTGCAGGCGCTGGGGGACGTGAACCTCAGCGTGGCCGAACAGACCGTGCACGCCATCATCGGGCCTAATGGTGCCGGCAAATCCACCCTTCTGAACTGCCTGGTGGGCAAGCTGATCCCGGACACCGGCAGCGTCATGTTCGACGGCCAGTCGGTGCTGGGGCGCAAACCCTACGAGATCAACCAGATGGGCATCAGCCGCGTGTTCCAGACACCCGAGATCTTTGGCGATCTGTCGGTGCTGGAAAACATGATGATCCCCTGCTTTGCCAAACGGGACGGGTCGTTCACCGCCAACGCGATCATGGACATGATGAAAGACCGCGAGATCGTGGAACGCGCCGAACACATGCTCGAAGAGATGAACATGGCCGATGCCCGCGCCGACATGGCCGCCACCATGTCCCGCGGCAACAAGCGCCGTCTCGAGATCGGCATGTGCCTGGCACAGGAACCCCGCCTGCTGTTGCTGGATGAACCGACCGCGGGCATGGCCCGCGCCGACACCAACAACACCATCGACCTGCTGAAACAGATCAAGGACGAACGCGACATCACCATCGCGATCATCGAACACGACATGCACGTGGTGTTTTCACTGGCCGAACGGATCACCGTGCTGGCCCAGGGCACACCGCTGGTCGAAGACACGCCGGAAAACATCAAGGGCCACCCCAAGGTGCGCGAAGCCTATCTCGGCGAAACCCAGGAAGCGGCCTAACAGCGCCACGATTTTTCGTCGAAAAATCGTGCGCCGAACAGATGGAGTTGAACGATGAACGTCAAACCCGACTTTTCCAAGGGCGTGAACCACGCCCAAACCGCCCCCGCCTTCCTCAGCGTCTGGGACATGCACGCCTATTACGGCGAAAGCTACATCGTGCAGGGCATCAGCTTTAACGTGCACGAGGGCGAGATCCTCGCCCTTCTGGGCCGCAACGGCGCGGGCAAGACCTCGACCCTGCGCTCGATCGCCCGCATCGGCGACCCGCAGGTCACCCATGGCGAGATCTGGCTGGACCACCAGCCGCTGCACAAGATGTCGAGCCACGAAGCCTCCCAGGCGGGCCTTGGCCTTGTCCCCGAAGACCGGCGGATCATCCCCGGCCTGACGGTCGAGGAAAACCTGAAACTGGCCCAGATCGCCCCGCCCATCGGCTGGTCGATCGAACGGATCTATAACCTGTTCCCGCGTCTGGGCGAGCGTCGCAACCAGGAAGGCGTGACGCTGTCGGGCGGCGAACAGCAGATGCTGTCGATCGCCCGCGCGCTGGCCCGCGACATCAAGGTGCTGCTGCTCGATGAGCCTTACGAGGGCCTCGCCCCCGTGATCGTGGACGAGATCGAAAAGACCCTCGCCGTGATCAAGGAACAGGGCATCACCACGATCCTCGTGGAACAGAACGCCGTGCGCGCCCTGCAACTGGCCGACCGCGCCATCATCCTCGACACCGGCGGCATCGTCTTTGACGGCTCCGCCTCCGAGGTGCTGGAAGACGCCGAACTGCGCGCCGAATACCTCGCGATCTGAGTGTGATCTGATCGGGCTTTTGACCCCGTCCGGTGCTGCCGGGCGGGGTTTTGTTTTGCGCGTCGGCCTGAGTGGCACACCCGCCCTCCCCTTACGGCGGCAAAGCCGCCTGTCGGGCAATGGGGCGGAGTTTATCTGGCAAGATGAAGAGGGGGGCGCGGGGCTGTGGGTGGCTGATCGGCCCTTCGGGGACGGTTTATCTGGCGAAATGAAGGATGGATCCGCGCTTTGGGTGGCGGCTGCGCTGCTGTGATCCGGCGCTTTCCACCGACAGCACACCTCGTTATAAGCATGGCGCGAGCTGGGCCATGCGCCCGAGGGACGTGTTGAGGACATCCATGACAGATAACAAACATGACGCAGACGTGGCCTTTATCCAGGCCCTGGCCGAACTGCTGCGCGAAAACGATCTGACCGAACTTCAGGTGAAACGCGACTACGGTGCCGATGACAGCCTGAATGTGCGCGTCTCGCGACAGGTGGCACAGGCTGCAGCGCCGGTTCAGGTGGCCGCAGCCGCCGCACCCGTCGCCGCCCCCCCTGCCCCCGCCGCCGCGCCCGCCCCCGAGGCCGAAGCCGACCCCGCAGGTCACCCCGGGGCTGTCACCTCGCCCATGGTGGGCACGATCTACCTGCAGGCCGAACCCGGCGCGCCCGCCTTTATCTCGGTCGGGGCACAGGTGGCCGAGGGCGACACGCTGCTCATCGTCGAAGCAATGAAAACCATGAACCACATCCCCGCCCCGCGCGCCGGCACCGTCAAGCGCATCCTCGTCGATGACGGCGCTGCCGTGGAGTTCGGCGCCCCCCTCGTCATCCTCGAATAAGGGGGCCCCGATGTTCAACAAGATCCTCGTGGCCAACCGGGGCGAGATCGCCCTTCGCGTGATCCGCGCCGCACGCGAGATGGGCATTGCCACCGTCGCCGTGCATTCTACCGCCGACGCCGACGCCATGCACGTGCGTATGGCCGACGAAAGCGTTTGCATCGGCCCGCCTGCCAGCCCGCAATCCTATCTCAGCTTTCCCGCAATCATCTCGGCCTGCGAGATCACCGGCGCCGAGGCGATCCACCCCGGCTACGGGTTCCTGTCGGAAAACGCCCAGTTCGTGCAGATCGTCGAGGATCACAGCCTGACCTTCATCGGCCCCACCGCCGAACATATCCGCATCATGGGCGACAAGATCACCGCCAAGGACACGATGAAGGCGCTGGGTGTGCCCTGCGTGCCCGGCTCGGACGGCGGCGTTGCCACGGTCGAGGAGGCGAAAGCGCTTGGCGAAGAAATGGGTTACCCGGTCATCATCAAGGCCACCGCAGGCGGCGGCGGGCGCGGCATGAAGGTGGCCCAGACCGCCGCCGACATGGAAAGCGCCTTTCTGACCGCGCGGGCCGAGGGCAAGGCCGCCTTTGGCAATGACGAGGTCTATATCGAAAAGTACCTGACCACCCCGCGCCACATCGAAATCCAGGTCTTTGGCGACGGCAAAGGCAACGCCGTGCACCTCGCCGAACGCGACTGTTCCCTGCAGCGCCGCCACCAAAAGGTTTTTGAGGAAGCCCCCGGCCCCGCCATCAGCGCCACCGAACGGGCCGAGATCGGTCGCATCTGCGCCGACGCCGTGGCCCAGATCAACTATATCGGCGCGGGCACCATCGAATTCCTGTACGAAAACGGCGAATTCTACTTCATCGAGATGAACACCCGCCTGCAGGTCGAACACCCGGTGACCGAGGCGATCTTTGGTGTCGATCTGGTGCGCGAGCAGATCCGCGTGGCCTCTGGCCTCGACATGTCGTTCCAGCAGGACGATCTCACCATCAACGGCCACTCGATCGAGGTGCGGCTGAACGCGGAAAAGCTGCCCGGCTTCTCCCCCTCGCCCGGTACGATCACGCAATACCACGCGCCGGGCGGGCTGGGCGTGCGCATGGACAGCGCGCTCTATGACGGCTACCGCATCCCGCCCTATTACGACAGCCTGATCGGCAAGCTGATCGTGCATGGCCGCGACCGGGCCGAGGCGCTTGCCCGGCTCAACCGCGCCCTGGGCGAGTTGATCATCGACGGTGTCGACACGACCGTGCCGCTGTTCCACGCCCTGCTGGCCGAAAAAGACATTCACACCGGTGACTACAACATCCACTGGCTGGAGAAATGGCTCGAGGCCC
>JBCBAV010000084.1:0-16858 GCA_038532285.1 Pseudomonadota bacterium
GGACCTCGAACGCGACCACCCGATCGACATGCTGAACCTTGTCGCCTTCAACGATCTGGCCAACTATCCCGGCGATCACGATCTGGCCCGTGACGGTCTGACCGGGGCCGAGGCCTATGCGCTCTACGGCAAGCACTCCGCCCCGATCTTTGCCCGCGTGGGCGGCAGCATCATCTGGCGCGGCACGTTTCAGAACATGCTCATCGGCCCTGACGCGGCGCAGTGGGATGCGATGTTCATCGCCCGGTACCCCAGCGCGCACGCGTTCCTCGAGATGGTGTCGGACCCCGACTACCAACGCGCGGTGATCCATCGGCAGGCGGGCGTGCGCAACTCGCGTCTGATGCGGACACGGCCCGTGGACGGCGGCACCGGCTTCGCATGAGGGCGCTGATCGAACAGGTGGGCACGGCGGCCCTGCGCAGGCTCGACCCCGAAACCGCGCACGGCCTCGCGCTCAGGGCGCTGCACACGCCGCTGGCGGCCCTGCCCGGCCCGGTCACCTCGCCGCGCCTGACCTGTGAGGTCGCCGGGATCACCATGCCCAACCCCGTGGGCCTCGCCGCCGGGTTTGACAAGAACGCGACCGCCATCGCACCGCTGTCGCGCGCCGGGTTCGGTTGGCTCGAGGTGGGCGCCGCAACCCCCCTGCCCCAGCCCGGCAACCCCAAACCGCGCCTCTTTCGCCTGACCGAAGACGCCGCCGCCATCAACCGCTTCGGCTTCAACAATGACGGGATGGAGGCGATTGCCGCCCGCCTTTCGCGCAAGCCAGCGGGCCTCCCGGTTGGCCTGAACCTCGGCGCAAACAAGGACAGCGCAAACCGCACCGAGGACTTTGCCCGCGTGCTGGCCCACTGCGCGCCGCATATCGATTTCGCGACCGTCAACGTCTCCAGCCCCAACACCGAAAAGCTGCGCGACCTGCAAGGGCCCATGGCGCTGGCGGCACTGCTGGATGGGGTGATGCAGGTGCGTGGGCAGGTGCCCGTGTTCCTCAAGATCGCGCCGGACCTCACCGATCAGGATCTGGCCGACATCGCCAAGGTGGCCGACGATGCCCGTATCAGCGCGATCATCGCCACCAACACCACGCTGGACCGCACTGGCCTGAACAGCCCGCAAGCCCATGAAAAGGGGGGGCTTTCCGGCCAGCCATTGTTTGAAAAATCAACCGAAGTGCTGGCGAAACTCGCCCGCCTCACCGACATCCCGCTGATCGGTGTGGGCGGTGTGGCCAGCGCCGAACAGGCCTATCAAAAAATCCGCGCGGGCGCGTCTGCGGTGCAGCTTTACACCGGCCTTGTCTACGGCGGCCTCAGCCTTGCCGCCGACATCGCCCGCGGCCTCGACGCCCTGCTGTCGCGGGATGGCTACGCCTCGGTCCGCGATGCGGTCGGCGCGGATGCACACCGCTAACCTGCTTCTCTGTTTCAAAAAAATCCTCCCCGAAGGGCCGGTCTGCCATCACGCTACACGGCTGCCCGTTCCAGCGCCGGATACCGCAGCCCCAGCGTCACCCCTCTCGCGAAGAATGAAATGATGAGCGCCGCCCACAGGCCGTGGTTGCCCCAGACCGGCAGCAGCGTCAGCACAGAAAGCCAGTAGATCACGAAGGACAGCGCCATCATGTTGCGCATGTCGCGGCCGCGGGCGGCGCCGATGAAAATCCCGTCGAGCATCCAGGCCGCGCAGCCGATCAGAGGGGCCGCCACCATCCATGGGAGGTACTGGCGCGCGACGTCCTGCACCTGCGCGTCTTTGGCCATCAAGTCGATCAGCCACGGCCCGAACAGCCAGAAAAAACAGGCAAAAACAACGCACACCACCAGCCCCCAGATCGAGGTCAGCAGCGCGGACCGGCGCACGCGGTCGGGCGCGTGGCGGCCATAGGCGCGGGCGATCAGGGTTTCGGCGGCAAAGGCGAAGCCGTCCATTCCGTAGGCGGTGATGTACATGAACTGGATCAGCACCTCGTTCGCGGCCAGCGTCACATCACCAAAGCGCGCGCCGAGAAACACGAAGCTGGAAAAGATGATCATCAGCATCGCCGAGCGCAGCAGGATGTCCGTGTTGAGCAGCGCCATGCGGATCAGTTTGGCGCGCTCGAAGATGCGCGGCCAGTGGCGCCATGCGGGATTGGCAAAGGCATCGCGGCAGAGCCACAGGCCAAGTGCTGCGCCGACAATCTCGGCAATGGCGGTGGCCAGTGCCACGCCCGCCACGCCCCAGCCAAGGCCGAGCACGAACACCACGCTGAGCGCGATGTTGAGCCCGTTCATCACCAGCTGGGTCCAGAACACGCCACCCGTGCGCTCCATCGCCACGAGCCACCCGGTGAGCGCGTAGACGGCGATGGCGGCGGGGGCGGTCCAGATGCGGATGGCAAGGTAATCGCGGGTCAGGGTCTCGACCTCGGCGCTGGCGGGTGACAGCGCGAATGCAGCCAAAAAGATGAAGTATTGCAATGCGATAAGGGCAAGCCCACCGCCGCCTGCCACCAGCAAAGCGCGGGTCAGCCAGGCCGACACCTCGGCGCTGTCACCGGCCCCAGCGGCCTGCCCCACAAGGCCCACCGTGCCCATGCGCAGAAAGCCGAAAATCCAGTAGACGGTGCTGAGGATGATGGCGCCCATGGCGACCGCGCCGATGGGGGCCGCTTCGCCCAACTGGCCCACCACGCCCACGTCCACGGCCCCCATGAGCGGCACGGTGGCGTTGGACAGAACGATGGGCAGGGCGATCTTGAGCACCCGGCGGTGGGTGATGGGTTGGGGGGTGTCCGTCACCGGCGCTGCGGCATCACGAAGTGGCCGGTGCCCTGGGCAAACAGTCGGTCGCGGTGATCCTGCCATGCCTCCACATGCACCGACGCATAGCGGCGGCCCGCGCGGTTCACGCGGGCGCGGGCATAGGCATCGCGCGGCAGGCCGGAGCGGAGGTAATCCACTGTAAAATCAACGGTTTTCGGCAGACGCGGCAGTGGCTTTTCGACTTGCGCGTCGAAATCAAAATTGCCCGCTTCGATGTCCTCCCAGAGGTAGGACCAGCTGAGCGTGATGATGGCGGTAAGCTCGAGGAAGGCCGCGGTGACCCCGCCGTGCAGCGCGGGAAGCAACGGATTGCCTATGAGCTTCTCATCAAAAGGAAAAATGCCGGTTAACTCATCGCCCCGTCGGTCAAATTGCAGGCCGAGATAGCTGATATAGGGCACCCCGCCGACCAGCCGGGCGAGGGCTGCGTCGCGGCGTTGTTTGACCACTTGGACCGGTTCGGGGCGCTTCATTTGATGCCCTCGACGGTGAAGGCGCCGGTGGCGGTGGCGACCGGGTTGTCGAGGTCGGCGTCCCATGTGGTGGCGCGCACGAACGCCACGGAGCGGGTCACGTGGTAACAGGTGGCGGTGGTGGTGAGCGCGTCGCCGGGTTTGGCGGCGCGCATGTAGTCGATGCGCAGATCGAGCGTCGCGGTGCCGCCGGGAGAGGCCGGATGGCACATCACCGCGGCGCCGCAGCAGGTGTCCATCAGCGCAGAAACCGCCCCGCCCGAGATCACGCCGGTGTCGGGATCGCCCACAAGCCGGTCGTCGTAAGGCATTGTAATCGTTGCCTCGCCCCCGCCGATGGCGGTGACCTGCATGCCCAGATCGCGGGAATGCGGGATGGCGGCGATGAACTGGCTGGCTTGGCGGGTCTGGTCGGCCATGGCTATCCTTTTCTGCGCCCATTTATGATCGCCCCCCGGGGTCGGGGCAAGCGCCCATTGCCAGCGCGGCGCGCAGCACTTAGTCTGCCTGCGGGAGGCCGTGAGCGATGTCAGATAACCGTCTGAATTTCAAGGAAATGTGTGCCGAGTTCGACGTGACGCCACGTACCTTGCGCTACTATGAATACATCGAGCTGCTGCAGCCTGACCGCGAAGGGCGGTCACGGTTCTACGGCGCGCGGGAACGGGCGCGCATGAAACTGATCCTGCGCGGGCGGAAATTCGGCTTTCAGCTTGAGGACATACGGCAGTGGTTGTTGATCTACGAGCATGAGGGGACCGAGGCGCAGATGCGGGCGTGGGTGACGCTGGCTGACGGGCAATTGGCGGAACTGGACGAACAGCGCAAACAGCTGGACGAGGCGCGGGACGAATTGCAGGGATTGCGGGATTCCGTGGCCGAGGAGCTGGACGGTTAAGGCACCGTGCGCCGGGGTCTGCCCCCCGTTTTGATGAAAATGGCCCCTGTTTTGTACAAAACGGCGCGGCCTCATCGCCCCCTTTTCGGGGCTCTTCGGGGCTTTTGTTCAAAATGACGCCTGTTTTGTACAAAACGCCGCCCGATCCGGCATTAACCTTTGGCTAAGACGCGGCGCGTCTTAACCTTTTCCGGTCGCCGGTAAGAAAGCGTTTACGAAGCGAGACGCAGGCGTTCTGTCACCCGGGCGTTCGCCTCGGCAAAGATGTCGCGCACATGGCCTTGGGTGAAGAACGGGAAATCCTGTTCCATGTACTGCGCGACCTGCTGCGCCGCTGCATCCGAGCCCACGGAAAACCCGGTCGCGTCCTGGAACTTGCGCAGCTTGCGGTGGCCGTATCTGGCCGTGTCCGTGGTGTGGGTGAAGGTCTGGATGTAGGCGCAGATGCCCGGATCGGTCATCGACGGGGCGCGGTGGCCTGCCAGCACGTGCGGGATCGTCAGGATGCTGCGGCGGCTGCGGCGGCCCGAGGACAGCGCGAGGCCTACGGCGGTCATGCGCCGGTTCATCGGGTGCAGCAGCGCGTCGCCATCATGATCGCAGGCCATGATCCCCTTGGGCATGGTCACGAAAATCCGCCCTTTCATGTGCTGGGACCAGAAGTGCAGCTTTTCCACGTAGCGCTGGCTGATCGCGTCGTCGTCATCGATGCGGAACTGGACCAGGCCGGTGGTGTCGAGCGCCGGGTCGCCGATGATCGGGTTGACCACCTCGGTGAGGTCGAGCGTGTCGGCGAAGATCACCTTGATCTGCGGGACGGGCTGGCACAGCGCCCTGAGGCGGCGTTTGTACCGGTCGGGCATGCAGGACGAGGTCAGCACATAGAGCGTGAATCGCGGGTCGCGTTGGGCGCGGATGCTGGGCAGGAGCAGGTTTTCAAACAGCAGAAAGCGGGTTTCCATGCGGTCGGGGGCGTAGAGCGACGCAAACGCCGCGTCACGGTCGTCATAGCTGAGCTTGGTGTCGGACGGCCCGAAGAACGAGAACCGACAAAAGCCAAGGACCTGGACGGTCATGGGAACCTCCTCGGGGGGTACTGCTGCCTGCCTGATGCGCGGTTTTGCGCTGTTGTTAACCAAAGCGTAGCGGGCAAGGATCGGAGCGGCAACGCGGGTTTTGGCGAATGCGGTCGGGGCGTGACATGGTTGCGCCAGTGTGGACCACCCCGGCCCCGAACGGCGGGTCGGGGAAAGTGACGTAACGTACCGTTTACGTCAACGTCAGGTCGCGGTTGCAAGACCGCCCAGGGATGCGCATGTCCGGGTCAGAAATTAGTCCGCACTGCCGATGAGTGAGACGATGACACAAGATGCAATGACCATACGAGAGATGTGTGACGCCTTTGACGTCACGCCGCGCACCCTGCGGTTTTACGAGGCCAAGGAACTGCTGTTCCCGATCCGCGAAGGCACCCGCCGCCTGTTCACCAAGCGCGACCGCGCGCGGTTGAAGCTGATCTTGCGCGGCAAGCGCTTTGGGTTTTCGCTGGAAGAGATCCGGCAGCTGTTGGACCTGTATCACATGGGCGACCAGCAGCTGACGCAGATGACCCGCACCTATGAGATCGCGCAAGAGCGTCTCTCGGACATGGAGCGCCAGCGGGATGAGCTGAACGAAGCCATCACCGATCTGCAGGACCAGTTGAAGTGGGGCGAGAAAATGATCGCCTCGATGAATTCCACGAAAAAAGCCGCTGAATAAGCGGTCATTCACGATCAAGGGAGAGAGACATGCCCACATACACGCCCCCCACCAAGGACCTGCAATTCGTGCTGCACGAGGTGCTGAACGTGTCCCAGCAATCCGTGCCTGGGTTTGACGAGATGGACGCGGATTTCACCGGTGCCGTGCTGGACGAGGCGGGCAAGATTGCCGCCGACGTGCTGGCGCCGCTGAACCCGGTGGGCGACGAGGAAGGCTGCACGCTGGAAAACGGTGTCGTGCGTACGCCCAAGGGGTTCAAGGAAGCCTTTGACCAGGTGCGCGAGGGCGGTTGGACGGCGCTGGATTGTGATCCGGAATATGGCGGTCAGGGCCTGCCTTATGTGCTGGCCACCGGCGTGGGCGAGATGTTTTCGTCGGCCAACATGGCGTTCAACATGTATCAGGGTCTGACCCATGGCGCCTATAACGCGATCCACGCCCACGGCTCGGCCGAGCAGAAGGCGACCTATCTGCCCAAGATGGTCACCTGCGAGTGGGGCGGCACCATGAACCTGACCGAGCCGCATTGCGGCACCGATCTGGGCCTGATCCGCACCAAGGCGGAGCCTGCGGGCGACGGCACCTACAAGATTTCGGGCCAGAAGATCTGGATCAGTGCCGGTGAGCACGACATGGTCGACAACATCATCCACCTTGTGCTGGCCAAGCTGCCGGACGCGCCCGAGGGCGTCAAAGGCATCTCGCTGTTTATCGTTCCCAAGTTCCTGGTGAACGAGGACGGGTCGCTGGGTGAGCGGAATTCCCTGTCCTGCGGTGGTCTTGAGAAAAAGATGGGCATCCACGGCAACGCCACCTGCGTGATGAACTATGATGGTGCAACCGGGTATCTGGTGGGTGAGGCGCACAAGGGCATGCGCGCGATGTTCACCATGATGAACGAGGCGCGCCTGGGTGTGGGCCTGCAAGGCTATGCGCAGGGCGAGGTCGCTTATCAGAACGCGCTGGGCTTTGCCCGCGACCGGTTGCAGGGTCGTGACGTGACCGGCACCAAGGCGCCCGAAAAGGCCGCCGATCCGATCATCGTGCACCCCGATGTGCGCCGCAACCTGATGGACCAGAAGGCATTTGTCGAAGGCGCGCGGGCGTTCACCCTGTGGGGTGCGTCGCTGATTGACGCGTCGCACCGCGCCGATGATGACGACGCCGAGTCGATGATTTCGCTGCTGACGCCGGTCATCAAGGGGTTCCTGACCGACAAGGGGTTCGAGACCACGGTGCTGGCGCAGCAGACGCTGGGTGGCTCGGGCTTTACCCGCGAGTGGGGGCTGGAGCAGTTCGTGCGCGATGCGCGGATCACCATGATCTACGAGGGCACCAACGGCATTCAGTCGCTCGACCTTGTTGGCCGCAAGCTGGCGCAGGACGGTGGCAAGCCGATCATGGCGTTCTTTGACATGGTCAAATCCTACATCAAGGACAATACCGGTCAGGACGAGGCGTTTGACCGCGACTTCCTCGATCCGCTCAAGGCGGCGTCGAAGGATTTGCAGGCGGCGGGGATGTATTTCATGCAGAACGGCATGAAGAACCCCAACAACGCGCTGTCGGGCTCGTATGACTTTATGCACATGTTTGGCCATGTCTGCCTGGGCCTGATGTGGGCGCGCATGGGCAAGGCGTCGATCGACGCGCTGGCCGGTGGGGCGTCTGACAAAGAGTTCTATGAGACCAAGCTGGCCACCGGGCGCTACTACATGGCGCGGCAACTGCCCGCGACGGCGCTGCACCTGACCCGCATCGAGTCGGGCGCCGAACCGGTGATGGCGCTGGAAGCCGCAAACTTCTAAAGTCGGTGGGGTGGGCAAATGGCCCACCCTACGTTTTCGGAGCGCTGCATGCCCAAACGGTTTCGCCTGACCCGCCGTTTTCCGGTGGCCATGACCGAAGACGGTTTTCGCCGGTTGAAACAGTTCGCCGATGAGGCCGGGCTGGACGAGGGTGAGGCGCTGTCGTTCCTGTTTGAAAACTTCAACTCGGTGATCAACGAGGAAAACCTGATCACGCGGCTCCGGCTGTTCAATTCCGAGCTGGAAGCGCGCAAGCGGTGACATGTCTGGGAGGACGATGATGAAGGATTTGGCGCAGGCCCCCACGGGCTGGATGACCGAAGAGCACCAGATGATCGCCGACATGACGGCGCAGTTCATCGCCAATGAATGGGCGCCGCAATTCGACCGCTGGCGCGCGCAGGGCGAGATGGACCGCGAGACATGGGCGCAGGCGGGCGAGTTGGGCCTGCTGTGCCCCTCGATCCCCGAGGCGTTTGGCGGCGCGGGCGGGGATTTCGGCCACGAGGCCGCGATCCTGATCGAAGCGGCGCGGGGCAACCTCGCGTCCTGGGGCCACGGCATCCATTCGGGTATCGTGGCGCATTACATTCTGGCCTACGGCACCGACGAGCAAAAGGCGCGCTGGCTGCCCGGGATGGTCACCGGCGAACTGGTGGGTGCGCTGGCAATGACCGAGCCGTCGACCGGGTC
The DNA here is from genome assembly GCA_038532285.1 of Pseudomonadota bacterium. Classification (GTDB taxonomy): domain Bacteria; phylum Pseudomonadota; class Alphaproteobacteria; order Rhodobacterales; family Rhodobacteraceae; genus Tateyamaria. Next base: position 8,450 of record JBCBAV010000084.1, read on the forward strand.
GGATGTGCAGGCGATCAAGACCCGCGCGATTCGCGAAGGCAACGCCTACCGCCTGACCGGGTCCAAGACGTTCATCACCAACGGCCAGCACGCCAACCTGATCGTGGTGGCGGCCAAGACCGACCCGCAGCAGGGCTCAAAGGGCGTGTCGCTGGTGGTGGTCGAGACCGACGGCGCCGAGGGCTTTGCCCGCGGCCGCAACCTCGACAAGATCGGGATGCACGCGTCGGACACGTCCGAGCTGTTTTTCGACAATGTCGAGATCGCGCCGGAGAACATTCTGGGCGGGCAAGAGGGCCAGGGGTTTTATCAGCTGATGCAGCAGCTGCCGCAGGAACGGCTGATCATCGCGTGTTCCGCCGTGGGCGCGATGGAGGGTGCTGTGGAGCGCACCATCGCCTATTGCAAAGAGCGCGAGGCCTTCGGCGGGACGCTGATGCAGTTCCAGAACACGCGGTTCAAGCTGGCAGAAGCCAAGACCCGCACCATGGTCAGCCGCGCGTTTTTCGACGAATGCGTGGCCGAGCATCTGGCCGGCCAGCTGACCGTCGACAAGGCCGCGATGTGCAAATACTGGACTACGGACACCCAGGGCCAGGTGCTGGACGAGTGCCTGCAACTGCACGGCGGCTACGGGTTCACCAACGATTATGACATCGGCGGGATGTGGACCGATGCGCGGGTGCAGCGGATTTACGGCGGCACCAATGAGATCATGAAAGAGCTGATTGCCCGGGCGTTCTGACGCGGCGGGCCGAGCGGCCCCTTGGTTGGCCGGCCCTCCGGGGGCGGTTTTCTTGGCGAAATGAAGCAGGGGATCCACCCCGCAATGTCCGGGCGGTATCCACCGAGGCCTGACATGCGGGGCTTCACTTCGCACATGGCTCAACTCCGCAGTCTGCCATGCCTCTTTACGGTAAGCGCGTTAACCTTAATCTTGCGTAAATGGGAAAAATCCCCCTTCATTTCGCCAGATAAACCGCACGGGGGGTCCGGGGGGTGTGAAACCCACCGGTCCTGTCCCCTGCCACACGCGCCACGGAAAGGATCCGGCCCATGACCATCACCCTGCACTGTTTCGGCGAAAGCGGGCATTCCTACAAGGCGGCGCTGGCGCTGGAGTTGTCAGGATTGGACTGGGCGCCGGTGCAGGTGGATTTCTTTGGCGGCGAGACGCGCAGTGACGCTTACCGCGCGCACGTGAACGAGATGGGCGAGTGCCCGGTGCTGACCGACGGGGACGTGCGGTTGACGCAATCGGGCGTGATCCAGCAGTACATCTCCGACAAGACCGGCAAGTTCGGCGGTGTGGATGCGGCTGAGGCCCGCGAGGTCATGCGCTGGGTCTTGTGGGACAATCACAAGCTTAGTTCCATGGCCGGGATGACGCGGTTCCTGATCAACTTTTTGCCGCCCGACAAGCAACCCAGGGAGGTGATTGCCTTCAATCAGGGGCGGCTGAAAGGGGCCTATGCGATCTTGAACCAGCATCTGGAGGGGCGCGACTGGATCGTGGGCGACGGGATCACCAATGCGGATCTGACCTGTTGCGGGTACCTCTACTATCCGGAGCCGTTTGGCTTTGATCGGGCGGAGTGGCCGCATATTGACCGCTGGCTCGACACCATCGCCGCGGTGCCGGGCTGGAAGGCGCCTTATGATCTGATGCCGGGCTCGCCCGCGGATCGCGCCTGAGCCGCCGCAGGACCGCGCCGCGCCAGCGGCGCCACCCGCCCCGCGAGAGAATGACCCCACGTCGCGAGGTGACCTTTACGTAAATCGTCGCCACGTCACTCTTGATTCCGCGCCTGCCTAAGGCCCACTTAGAGGTAACCGCTCACACCTGCCAAAGGACCGCTTTCATGACCGAAGCCTATATCTATGACGCGCTGCGCACCCCGCGTGGCAAGGGACGCAAGGACGGTGCGCTGCACGAGGTGACCGCGCTGCGTTTGTCGGCGCTGACGCTTAACGCGCTGAAAGAGCGCAACAATCTTGATGGGCACGCGGTCGAGGACGTGATCTGGGGCAATGTCACGCAAGTGATGGAGCAAGGCGGCAACCTTGCGCGGACGGCCGTTTTGGCGTCGGATCTGGATGAGAGCATTCCCGGCATTGCCATCAACCGGTTTTGCGCCAGCGGCCTTGAGGCCGTGAACATCGCCGCCAACCAGGTGCGTGGGGGTGCGGGCGATGGCTACATCGCCGGTGGGGTCGAGATGATGGGCCGCGTGGCCATGGGGTCGGACGGGGCCGCGATTGCAGCCGATCCGAGCATTGCCATGGACAGCTACTTTGCCCCGCAGGGCATCGGGGCCGACCTGATTGCCACGGAATACGGGTTTTCGCGCGATGACGTAGACACCTACTCGGTCGAGAGCCAGCGCCGCGCCAAGGCGGCGTGGGACGACAAGCGGTTTGCCAGGTCGGTGATCACCGTGCGCGACCAGAACGGCCTGCCGATCCTGGATCACGACGAATACATGCGCCCGCAGACCGACATGCAGAGCCTCGGGTCGCTGAACCCCGCGTTTCAGGCGATGGGCGAGGTCATGCCCGGTTTCGACAAGGTCGCGATCATGAAATACCCGCATCTGGAGCGGATCAATCACGTGCACCATGCGGGCAACTCGTCCGGCATCGTGGACGGCGCCGCCGCCGTGCTGATCGGCAACGAGGAGTTCGGCAAGAAATTCGGCCTGAAACCGCGTGCGCGCATCCGGGCCACGGCCAAGATCGGGACCGATCCGACCATCAACCTGACCGGCCCTGTTCCGGTGACCGAAAAGATCCTTGCCGACAATGGCATGAACATCGGCGACATCGACCTCTTTGAAGTCAACGAGGCCTTTGCATCCGTGGTGCTGCGTTTCCTGCAGGCATTTGACGTGGATCATGATAAGGTCAACGTCAACGGTGGTGCGATTGCCATGGGTCACCCCCTTGGTGCCACGGGCGCAATGATCCTGGGCACGCTTCTCGATGAGATGGAGCGGGCCGACAAGGAAACGGGTCTGGCGACGCTGTGCGTAGCGTCTGGCATGGGTGCTGCAACCATCATCGAAAGGGTCTGACGGCATGAGGAAGGGGCATATTGGAGGCGGACAGCGCTGAAATCGTGCAGAGCTTTCTGGATCGTCAGTCGGATCTCATTCTGGCAGGCGATGAGGATGGCTATGCCGAAACGGTTTCACTGCCGCATCGGCGGCTGACGCTGACCCACGATGCCCTGATCGAAACCCCGCGGCAGGCGCAGGCCAATCTGCGCCAGTCTGCCGGGGGGTTGCGGAACCTCGGGATCGATTTGTTCATGCGACATCTGGAAACATCACGCCGCCTGGGCCGCGACTATGTCGAGGGGATCTACGTCTCGCATTTGTGGCGTGGGTCGTCGCTGGCGTTGCCGTCCTATGAGGGGCGTGTGGTGCTGTCGCGGCGGACCGGCCGGTGGCAGATGGTCGAAAACGAACGCGCTATCCGCACCATCGGCGGTGCGGTCAATTTCTTTGCCCTGCAGCAGCACGCAGCCCCGGACATTTCGTTCATCAAGGGCGATGTGCGGGAAAGCGGCGCGGACCCGGTGCGGATTTACGCCGAATATCTCGACACGCTGGGCACCGCCGAGCGCGAGGATGATTTTGGCGCCTACATGCAGATGATGCGCCTGCCGTTGACCGCGCATTGGCACAAGCGGGACGTGATGATCACCAAGCCCGAAGACTGCCGCCCGTTCTTTGACATGGTGCGGCGCACCTATGACGGCGAGGTCAGCGATGATCTGGTGCGCCGGGTCAGCCATGCCGAGTTTGTCGGCGCGGACATGATGGTGGGCTATCACACCGCGCACGCCGTGCGCGACGGGGCCGACGCGATAGAGGCCGTCGCATCCCGTTACATACTGAAATTCATCAAGGGGCGCTGGCAGGTGGTGAACATTGCCAACGCCCTGAGCGGAGACGACACCCCGTCCGCAATTCATGCGCCGCGCGCGCCGTTGCCGACGGATCTAGACATTCAGGAGAGGACCAAGGAATGGCCGAATTTTCTGCGCACACGAACAGTGACGGCGTAAGCATCATCACGTGGGACTGCCCCGGCAAGTCCATGAACGTGATGTCGATCGAAGGCTTGCAGGAGCTTGATGCCTGCATCGACGCCGCTTTGGCCGATGATGCGGTCAAGGGGATCGTGATCACCTCTGGCAAGGACAGCTTTGCCGGCGGCATGGACCTGAACCTGCTGGCCAAGATGAAGGAAGACGCGGGTGACAACCCCGCGCAGGGCCTCTTTGACGGCACGATGCGGATGCACGCGCTGCTGCGCAAGATCGAGCGCGCGGGCATGGACCCCAAGACCAACAAGGGCGGCAAGCCAATTGCCGCCGCCCTGCCCGGCACCGCTGCGGGCATTGGCCTTGAGTTGCCGCTGGCCACGCACCGCACGTTTCTGGCCAACAACCCCAAGGCCAAGGTGGGCCTGCCCGAGATCCTCGTCGGCATCTTCCCCGGGGCCGGTGGCACCACGCGTCTGGCGCGCAAACTGGGCGCGATGGAAGCGTCGCCGTTTTTGCTGGAAGGCCGGATGGTCAGCCCCGACAAGGCCAAGGGCAAGCTGGTCGATGAAGTCGTCGAGGACCCGTTGGCGGCAGCCTGCGACTGGGTGCTGAATGCCACGGACGCGGACATCGTCAAGCCGTGGGATCAGAAGGGATACAAGTTCCCCGGTGGCGCGCCGTATCATCCGTCGGGCTTCATGACCTTTGTGGGTGCCTCTGCCATGATCAATGGCAAGACCCAAGGCGTCTACCCCGCCGCCAAGGCGCTGCTGAGTGCCGTGTACGAGGGCGCGCTGGTGCCGTTTGACACCGCGCTGAAGATCGAGGCGCGGTGGTTCACCAATGTGCTGATGGACCCATCATCAAGCGCGATGATCCGGTCGCTGTTTTTGAACAAGGAAGCGCTGGAGAAAGGTGCCGTGCGTCCTGCGGACGTGCCGGACCAGCGCGTGAAGAAGCTGGGCGTGCTGGGTGCGGGTCTGATGGGTGCGGGCATCGCACTGGTGTCGGCGCAGGCGGGCATCGAGGTCGTGCTGATCGACCGCGATCAGGAAGCCGCGGACCGTGGCAAGGGCTATGCCCAGAAATACACCGATGGCGGCATCAAGCGCGGCAAGACCACGCCCGAAAAGGCGCAGGCTCTGCTTGACCGGATCACGGCGACACCCGATCTGGACGCGCTGAAGGGCTGTGATCTGATCATCGAGGCGGTGTTCGAGGACCCCGCCGTCAAGGCCGAGATGACCCAGAAGGTCGAGGCGGTGATCCCCGAGGACTGCATCTTTGCCTCCAACACCTCGACCCTGCCGATCACTGAGTTGGCGAAGGCCTCTTCTCGTGCTGCGCAGTTCATCGGCATCCACTTCTTCTCGCCCGTTGAGAAGATGGCGCTGGTGGAGATCATCAAGGGCAAGGAGACCGGTGACCGGGCCGTGGCCAAGGCGCTGGATTACGTGCGCCAGATCCGCAAGACGCCGATCGTGGTCAACGACGCGCGGTTCTTCTATGCGAACCGCTGCATCATTCCTTACGTGAACGAAGGGGCGCGGATGCTGACCGAGGGTGTGGAGCCCGCGCTGATCGAGAACGCGGCCAAGATGGTCGGTATGCCGCTGGGCCCGCTGCAGCTGACCGATGAGACGGCGATTGATCTCGGGGCCAAGATCGCGCGCGCAACCAAGGCGGCGATGGGTGATGCGTACCCCGACAGCCCGGCGGATGACCTGATCTTCTGGATGGAAGAAGAGGGCCGGTTGGGCCGCAAGGCGAACGCGGGGTTCTACGACTACGACGACAAGGGCAAGCGCACCGGCCTGTGGCGCGGGGTGCATGACCGCTATCCGCTGATGGACGAACAGCCCGAACTGGTCGAGGTGCAGCACCGTCTGCTGTTTGCCCAAGTGCTCGAGGCCGTGCGCGCGCTGGAGGAAGGCGTGCTGATGGACATCCGCGAGGGCGATGTGGGCGCGATTTTGGGCTGGGGCTTTGCCCCGTGGTCCGGTGGCCCGCTGAGCTGGCTCGACATCATCGGCGCGCCCTATGCCGCCGAGCGCTGCGACCAGTTGGCCGCCACCTATGGCGACCGGTTTGCCTGCCCCGACCTGCTGCGCGAGATGGCGCAGAAAGGCCAAAGCTTTTACGGGCGGTTCGGGCCCGAAGCCAAAGCCGCCTGAGGCGCCTGAGGCGCCTGAAAAACAGACGAAAACGCCCTGCATTTGCGGGGCGTTTTTTTTCACAGACTTTTGGCCTGATGTCACGCGCGCTTCAAAAACCGCCGCTACGCCGGACATAGGCGTATTCCCGCATCGCGTGTATATTGCCTGCACAAACAAACACGGGAGTTCTAGACACATGTCGCGATATGACATCATCCAGAGTTCCGACTACGGCAACAAGGCCGAAGCCTTTGAAGCCTTCGACGATATTCCGACCAATCCCAATCTTGAGGGCACCATCGGCGACGTGATCAGTGCGCGCTATGGCCGCCGCGACTTTCTGCGCGGTGCGTTGGGGGTGACCGCCACCACGGCGCTGTTCGGCACAACGGCGCTGACCGCGCAAAAGGCGCAGGCCGCCACCGCTGCCGACAGCCTTTATATCTTTGACGAATTGGCCTGGGGCAATGACGAGCGGCACCACATCGCCGACGGCTACAGGGCCGACATTCTGGTGCGCTGGGGGGATCCGATCACCGCGGATGCGCCCGCGTTCGACGTGATGAACCAGACCGCCGAAGCACAAGCGCAGCAGTTTGGCTACAACAACGACTATGTCGGCTTTGCCGAGATCGAACCGGGGCGCGGCATGCTGTGCGTAAACCACGAATACACCAACGAAGAGGTGATGTTCCCCGGCCTTGGCCGTCAGGACCGCGCCGATTTCGTGGGCATGAGCAAGGAACTGGTGGACATCGAGATGGCCGCCCATGGCGGGTCGGTGTTCGAGATCGTCAAAACGGATGGCGCGTGGTCCTTGAACCGCGCCAACCCAGCCAACCGCCGGATCACCGCCAACACGCCGATGACCTTTGACGGCCCTGCCGCGGGCCATCCCCGGCTGCGCACCGGGGCCGACCCCGAGGGCATGACCGTGCTGGGCACGATCAACAACTGTGCGGGCGGCATGACGCCGTGGGGCACTTACCTGATGGCCGAAGAGAACTTTCACGGCTATTTCTGGTCGGACGTTGTGGATGGCGAGGGCAAGGTCGACGTGTCCGCGCAGCCCGAGCCCGACAGCATGAAACGCTATGGTGTGCCGGGCCGCTGGTACGCGTGGGGCAAGTATCACGACCGGTTCAACATCGACAAAGAGCCCAATGAACCCAACCGGTTCGGCTATATCGTCGAAGTGGACCCGATGAACCCCAACGCGATGCCGATCAAGCACACAGCCCTTGGCCGGTTCCGCCACGAGGGGGCAGAGACCACGGTCGCGAGCGACGGGCGGCTGGTGATCTATTCGGGCGACGACAACCGCTTTGACTATCAGTACAAGTGGGTATCGCGCGATCCGGTGACCGAGCAGAACAGCCATTTCGGGTCAAGCCTGCTGAGCGAAGGCACGCTCTATGTCGCGCGTTTTGATCCCGATGGGACGATCCAGTGGCTGCCGCTGGTACAGGGTGAAGGGCCGCTGACGGCCGAGAACGGGTTTGCCACGCAGGCCGATGTGGCCATCGACACGCGGCTGGCCGCTGACCTGCTGGGTGCGACGCCTATGGACCGGCCCGAGGATGCGCAGCCGCGCGGCGACGGCACGGCCTATATCATGCTGACCAACAACTCGCGCCGCGGCGCGGATCAGCTGGATCCCGTCAACCCCCGCCCCGAAAGCCGGTTTGGCCACATCATCGAGATCAAGGAAGACGGCGGCAACCATTCGGCGACGGTTGGCACGTGGTCGATCCTTGTGCTGTGCGGCGATCCCGAGATCGAGGAGGTCGGCGCGATGTGGAACCCCGAAACCTCGGAGAACGGGTGGTTCGGGTCACCGGACAACTGCGCGGTCGACAATGACGGGCGGCTGTGGATTTCGACCGATCAGGGGTCGGGCTGGGGCCGCACGGGCAAGTCGGACGGGCTTTATAGCCTTGAGACCGAGGGCGAATTGCGCGGGCATTCCAAGCTGTTCTTCCGCTGTCCGGTGGGCGGTGAGCTGTGCGGGCCGTATTTTGCCGACGAGAGCAAGACGCTGTTTCTGGCTGTGCAGCACCCCGGCACCGACGGGACGAAGGATTTCGCAGGGTTCGAACGTGATTCGACCTTTGAGGATCCGGCGACCCGCTGGCCCGATTTTGACCCCGCGATGCCGCCGCGTCCGTCGGTGGTGGTGGTCACCAAGGCCGATGGCGG
>JBCBAV010000085.1:0-16784 GCA_038532285.1 Pseudomonadota bacterium
GGCGCTTTTCGCGGGTTTTGATGAAAACGGGGGGTGTTTTGTACAAAACGCGCGTCTGGGCCGCGTTTACGCATCGTTAGGGCTTGGCGCGCGTTAACCTTTGGCGGGCGCGATTAAGGTTTCATTTGCGTTTGGGCAATTTTGCTTGAGCGGGCGGGAAATCCGGCTAACCTCAGGTAGCATTTTTAGCGCAAGTCATTTTCCGGGGGGACACAGGATGGCGGGTCGTCTTTTTGCCGTGAGCACAGGTGCGCTGATCTGGTTTTTTGTCGTGATCCTTGCCGTGTTGTTCGGCGTGATTGTGCCGTTCCTGACCGACATCGTGGGTGAGGAAGCGCATGTGCTGTTCAATGCGATTTATGCCGGTGTCCTGATCCCGCTGCCCTGGCTCCTGGCCCGGATCGGTTTGCGGCTGGAGGGGTGGACGGGCCGTTGGCATGTCGGCTTTGTCGTGGCGGTGAGCGTCACGACCTATGTGCTGCTGGATATCGCTTTCTTTCAAACATCGATTTTGCAGTGGCTGCGGGACGGGTTGGACGACATCGCCACGATCTATTTTCTTTGGACGATCCTGCACCTTTTGCTGATTGTGAAGACTGTGCAGATCGCGGCGGGGCTTTTGACCGCAAACGCGGTGGTGCCAGCAGACCTGACGCCGCCCGAGCCGGAACCTGACGCGCTGCTGGACATGGCCGAGGACCGGCGCTGGTTGACGCGGGATCTGTACCGGCGGTCGGATGCGATGCGGGCGCGGGCCAACCTGATCCTGATGGCCATCATAGCGCTGATCCTCGGGGGGCTGGTGTCGATCTATGTGGCGGGGGATCTGGTGTCTGGCGACGCGCAGACGGTGACGCGGTTGCAGCAGCTGACCCAGACCATTGACGATGTCGAAGCGGAGTTGCTGGCCAAGGACGACCTGCTGGCGCGACTGGCAGCACAAGAGGCATCGTTGCTGGTCGCGGCGCGTGATTTGCGGCGCGAGATCTTTGATCTGTCGGGGGACCAGTCGCCGGGGCTGTGGGAGATCTCGAAGGGGATCGAACCGGAGGAGGCGCGGGTGCTGGCGCGCACATCGAGGGTCGAAAGAGCCACGAGCGAAGAAGAGCGGCGCGACCGGGAGGACCTGCGCGCGCGTCAGTTGCAGGTTGCCGAGGCCGACCGGGAGGAACTGGTGTCGAATTACCGCGAAGTGGAAACCCGGCGGCTGAACGAAAAGGCGCGGCGGGCGGACATTGCCAAGACGCTGGCCACGCTGGAGCAGAACCTGAGCACCAATATCGACAGCTATCTGGTCAGTGCGCAGCGCGAGCCGTCGGATGTGTCGCTGCTGCTGGCGTCGGGGATCACGCGGTTCGGCATTTTGCTGGTGGTGATCTTTCTGGTGCAGATCCTTGTGGGTGTTTACCGCTATTCGCTGCGGCTGTCGGCGTTTTACGCGGGCCGCGCCGATGCGCTGGTGGCGGCCAAGGATCGCAAGACCGATCTGGGTGCGTGGGAGGCGGCGTTTACGCCGATGGACATCGACTTTGGTCGCCAGCCGGTGACGCCTGCGCAATATGTCGTGGATGTCGTGCGCGCCTACATGACCAAGGAAAAGAAGGGCAAGGCCAAGCCCGCAGAGGCCGATGCCGCGCAGATCTGACGCGGTCACGCGCGGTTACGCGTCCTTGCTGTCGGCGGAGTCATCGGTGTAATCGGCCATGTCGATCTGTCCGCTTTTGATCTGATCGGAGAATTCGGTCAGGTCGGCTTCGGTGTTTGGCGGTTCGCCGTAGACGGTGACGTAGTTGTCGTATTGCGTGTGCTTTTTCAGCTTGACGGTGTGGGCGTGGTAGGCGAGGCGCGCGGCCTCCTGCTTTTGTGCTTCGGTTGGCGCGGCTGCGGCGGCGCTGGCCCCGGCGCCCGCGCCTGCGGGTTTCTTGAGCAGGGCGGCGTTGAATTCGGGATACATCGTCTTTTTGACGTAGGTGATCTGCGCGTCGGAAAATCCTGCAGCACGCATCTGGGCGACGCAGCCCGCTTCGTTTTTGAACTGCATCTTCTTGCCCTTGGCGTTCTTGACGTGGCCCTGCACGAGGTTGGCGTCGCGTTCGCGGTAGACGTGGATGTGGATCTTGGACCCTGCGGCGAGATCAAAGAACGCGCCGTCGGCGTCGACGAGGTATCCGTGCTTGTTTTCGGCCCCCCATTTGCCCGTGCGCCAGAAAAGCCCGTCCTTGGCCCCGTCATCGGGGTTGGTGTGTTTGCCGTGTTTGGCGATCAGTTCGGCAGCGGTGCGTGGCATTCGGGTCCTCCGGTGTTGGGTGAGCGACAGCGTACACGTGCGAGCGGTGTCGACCTATGCGGGTATTCCTGCCCCTAGAGCGACAGGTCCGCGAGCAGTCCGAAGTGGTCCGATCCAAAGAGCGGGCGGCGGGTGAGCGCGCCGCCGCCGGGGGCCAGCACGTGGTCGATGGGCGCGCGCAGGGCCCCTGCGCGATAGCTGATCTGCATCGGTCCGGCGAGCCGGGTGGCCGTGGCTGCGCGGATGCGGCGCAGGCGTCCGGACCACGGCAGGACGTTGAAGTCGCCCGCGGCGATGATGGCGCCGTCAAGCGTGTCGATCAGGGTGCTGGCGGCGGCGTCGTTTGCGGCGCTGTTGCTGGGCCAGGGCCAGGGCAGGTGCACCGACACCAGCCACACCGGCGTGCCCGCGACGTCGATCTGTGCGGCGGCCAGGGCGCGCTGCGCCGAACAGGTGCCGTCGGCGGCAAAGGGGCTGCGCGACAGCACTGCGATGCCGAACCGGTCATCGGTCCAGCGGCAGATGTGCTGGTGCGGGAAGGCGTCGGACAGGGTGGCCAGCAGGGGCGCGGTGGTGGGCGATATTTCCTGCAGCAGCACCACGTCGGCGCGGGATGCCATGATGTCCTCGGCGAGGGTCGCCGGGGCGGGCACGTCGTGGCGCAGGTTCTTGGTATAGACACGCAGGTCGTCGCCGGGGTCTTGCGGTTGCAGGAAGATCAGCACGTTGGCCATGACCAGCACACCCGCGAGCCCCATCCAGACGCGCAGCCATGCCCGCCGCGTGGCATAGGCGCCAATGACCATGAAGAGGCCAAGGGCGGGTCCGAGCATGGCGATGCTGTCGGCCGAGCGGTGCAGCGTGCCCATCGCCCCGTAGATCACGCCCAGCGACGCGATCAGGCCAAGCGTGACGAGCAGGGCGCGCATGTCAGCCCTTGCGCCGGGCCGGGCGCGGTTTCACGCGCGCCTCGATCAAGTCGTAGACCTTGCCCACGATGTCCTTGCCGGTGGCATTTTCGATCCCTTCGAAGCCGGGGGACGAGTTGACCTCGAGCACTTTTGGGCCGCTGTCGGAGCGCAAGAGGTCCACGCCCGCCTTGCCCAGGCCAAAGGCGCGGGCGGCGCGGACGGCGGTTTCACGCTCTTCCTTGGTGATGCGGACGGATTTGGCGGACCCGCCGCGGTGCAGGTTCGAGCGAAAATCGCCCTCGGCCCCGGTGCGTTTCATGGACGCCACGACGCGGCCGTCGACGACGAGGCAGCGGATGTCCTCGCCCGCCGCCTCCTTGACGAAGTCCTGCACGAGGAAGTTGGCGCGCAGGCCGCGGAAGGCGTCGATGACGCTTTCTGCGGCCTTTTTGGTTTCGGCGAGCACGACGCCTTTGCCTTGGGTGCTTTCGAGCAGCTTGACGATCACGGGGGCGGTGCCAACGAGGCCCATGATGTTGGCGGTATCCAGCGGTGAGGCGGCAAAGGCGGTCATCGGCATGCCGATTTTCTTGGCGGCGAGGATCTGGTGGGCGTGCAGCTTGTCCCGGCTGGCGGTGATCCCGCCGGAGCCGTTCACGCAGTAGGTGCCGATGGTTTCGAACTGGCGGATCACGGCGGTGCCGTAGGCGGTGACCGACGCGCCGATGCGCGGGATCACGGCGTCGTAGCGGGGCAGGCGTTTGCCGTCATAGTGGACCTCGGGTGCGCGGGCGTTGATGGCCATGTAGCAGCGGGTGGTGTTGATGACCTCGACGGTGTGGCCGCGCGCCTCGCCCACGGACACCAGCCGCCGGGTGGAATAGTTGTTCTCGCGCGACAGCACAGCGATGCGCAGGGCGCGTTTGGGCGCGGATGTGCGCATGGCGGCGGAGTGGTAGACATCAAAGCTGAGATCGGGCTGCAGCCGCTTTTCACTGGCGGTGATGGTGATGTGGTCCTGCAGGGCCTGACGACCCAGCAGCATCCGCGACTGCATCGACGACCGGTCGGTAAGTGTCACCTCGATCGGCCAGCTTTGGCCGCCGACCTCGAGCCGGGTTTCGATCACGTAGCGCAGTTCGCCCTCGCCATTGGAGGACGTCACCTCGCGCCGGTCGACGATGGGGGCGGAACAGGTGATCGACACGTGATCCTTGCCCGAGACGGGGTGCACGTTGAAGCGCACCTTGGGGGCCTTGGCGGGGCCGAACACCTCGATGTCGTGGGCATGCAGGGCAGAGGTGCGCGCGCCGGTGTCGACCTTGGCCTTGAGGGCGGGCAGGCCCAGTTCCGGCAATGCCACCCATTCTTCCCAGCCAAAGTTGAGCATGTCCATGGTTGTCCGATCCTGCGCGTGTGAAGGGGTGAGATACCATGTGGGAAGGTGAGTTGCCAGCCGACAGGCGGACAGATCGAAGGGCGGACCAGAGTGGGTGGTCCGCCCTTCTGATGCCGCAGGCCCCGGGGGGCGCGCGGCAACCCGGGGTTTTACGCGGTGCGTCTGCGGGCGACGAAACCAGTGCCGGCCAACGCGCCCAGCAGCAGCCACGCGGTTGCGGGCAGCGGCACGGCGGGCGTGTTGGTGGTGGTGCCGACGAGGGTCAGCGTGTCGGTGAATTCGGTGCCGTCTTCGAACAGGACCCTGGCGGCAAAGGTGTTGTCGCCGATGGTGAGCGCGTAGGGATCCAGTTCGAAATTTCCGAAACTGTCGGTGTCGGCGAAATAGGTGGTTCCGTCGGGATTGGTGATTTCGAGCGATGTCACCCCGAAGAGCCGCGATGACGCGTTGGCAAAGGCATCGGCGAGGCCGTTTGCATCGCCCGAAAAGTCGAAGAATGACCCGCCCGTGCGCAAGGCCGCCTCGGCCAGCCGGGCGTTGCCGGGACCCGAGTTGCCGGGCACCGAGACAAAGATCGGGTCAACCCCGCGGAACGGCAGCGCGTTCAACTGGGCAAAGTAGGCCAGGTTCGACGGTTGACCGTCGGACAGAAAGATCAGTTCGCGGTCGTGGCTGTCGACGGTAAAGCCGCCGGGCACGCCGTTGTTGAACTGTTGCAGCACTTCGTTCAGCGCGGCGTCGTAGCGTGTTTGGGTGCCGATGGGCTGCAACCCGGCCACGTGGTTGATGATTTGTTGCCGGGACGCACCCGACCCGAGGTCGGCGATACCGTCGAAATTGGTGTCGGCGAATTTCTCGGTCAGTGCCTGTGCCCGGTTGTTGAAGTCGATGATGGTCACCACGGCCGTATCGGCCAGATCGCCCAGCAGCGTCGTCACGCCGCGTTTCACCACGTCGAGACGTGTCAGAGCGTCATTGGGGTTGGGCGTGTCGGTATTGGGCAGGGGCGTCGGCGCCTGCATCGAGCCCGAGGTGTCGATCACCACGGTCAGGTCAAGCGGGCGGCTTTGCACGTTGGTCAGGCTGGTGCGCCCGGTGGGCGCGACCGAGGTACCTGCGGCAAAGCTGTCGCCATTGTCGGGTGTCAGGAACCGCAAAAGGCGCGGTTCCAGCCCGTCATCACCGCTGCCCGTGCCCGGGTCGCTGCCGCCGCCGCCATTGCCCGGATCCTCGCATCCGCCGGTATCGGGATTGAGCACCTGACCGTCGCCGCAACTGGATTGCGCCCAGGCCGGACCGGTCAGAAGGAACGCCAGCATCGTGGCGCGCAGCAATTTGAAATTCATGAATTTATTCCATCCGTCACTCGCAATGGCGTGAAATTCCATTGCCGCGGCCCGGATCACAATCCCCCCAAGCAGGGGGGGTCAGCCCAGCGGGGCGGGGGCGTTGGGCGCGCGCATCCGGTTGCTGAGTGCGACGCGATCATTGACGCCCATCTTGCGGTAGACCGCCTTGAGATGGTCGGCCACTGTGTGCGGTGACAGGGCACAGAGCCGGGCGCATTCCTTGCGGCTGAACCCCTGCGCCACGAGATAGGCGATTTCGCGTTCGCGGGGGGTCAGGTCCGGGAACGTGTCGTGATCGGGGGCGATCATGCGGGTGCGCCCCGTGACCAGTTCCGACGCGGGATCGGGGGGGGCGGTGGCGTCGATCTCTTCGAGCCTGCGGTGCGCCAGCAGGCAGAACGTGCGCAACGCTTCGGATTGGGGCAGGATGTCGCGTTCGAATGTGGCGCGGTCCAGCCCGGTGCCGATGTTGAACCCGCCGAACCGCGGCGAGCCGAGCAGGCGCATCGGGATACCGAGGCCGGTTTCAAAGCCTGTCTTGCGGGCGGCGGTGATGAACGCCTTGGCCGTGTCGGGCAGATAGTCGTAGTCGGGCAGATAGCCCGGCCCGGTCAGCGTGATGTCGTAGCTGTGGCAGCAATGGCTGAGGAACGGATCGCTGGTTGGATCGGCGCCGGCGTAGAGGCTGGGGATGTTGGTCAGCAGGGTCGGGTTTTGCCAGCTTTCATCGACGGTGAGGTAGATCAGGCATGTCAGTCCCGCGTCGGCAAGGCTGCGCTGGGCATGGTCCCAGACATCGGACGCGGTGGCGAGGTGATCGAATGCGCGCGCGTTTTCAAGCAGCATGGCGGGGCGAATGGGTAAGGTGGCAGGCGCGCGGTGTCATGACCGGATTAGGTCATGGGCGTAGGGGGCTGTAAATATGAGATATAATGCACATGCAGGTGCGGGGTGTGCGATTGCCAATCGGCCGCAGGCGCCCGCGGTTTGGCGACGTGATCGCATGGC
The DNA here is from genome assembly GCA_038532285.1 of Pseudomonadota bacterium. GTDB lineage: Bacteria > Pseudomonadota > Alphaproteobacteria > Rhodobacterales > Rhodobacteraceae > Tateyamaria. The sequence continues at coordinate 6,955 of JBCBAV010000085.1, forward strand.
AGGCGGTTGTGCCCCGGACCGTGCCGGGCTGCGGGCGCGGCGTGGGCGTTGTTGTTTTGGCGATGACCCGGGGGCGGTTCTGCTGACGACGCGGACCGCTTGGACGCCATGGCGGGCGCCGGGGTCTGTGGCCGCTGTGCCCGGCGGGCGGTTCGGTGCGAAAGGACACCGGATGGTGTCCGCGGCGCTGGCTGGTTTGCGATCAACCGCCGGGGCTGCCCGTGCGCACGGCAGAGTAGACGCCCCTGACCGGCTTTGCTTAACTGCGACGGCGGAGGGTGTGTGTTGGCCGAAACAGAGCGCAGTTGGGTATGGGTGGCGAGTACCGCGTCCGCGCAGGCAGGCAAGCTGTCTGTGCTGGCCTGCGTCGAGACGGTGGCGATGGTCGCGATCTACTGGGCCATCGCGTTGATCTGGGACACTCACGTGCATCTGCTGGCGGGACTTCTGGTGATGCCGCTGATGCTGTTTCGGTCGGATGAGAGTGTGGCGTTGGGGTTGCGGTGGGCGACGACCACACCGGAACAGGGAGATTTGCTTGAACTACTCTTGGTGTTGAGCGGTATCCTGACTGTTTCTCTGGTTTTCGCCCAGATTTTTTTACCGTTCTCATTCGCCTTTGGTGTCGCGGGGTGCGTGGCTGTTCTGTTGTTTGTTTTCTCACTGCACTTGTGGGCGCCTTGGGCGCGTAACCTTGACTTGCGCCGGAATAGGCCGCTCTGGCAGACTTTGTCTTTGTGGACACTTGGCTTTTTCGGGGTGCCATTGGTGTGCCTTGTATTTTCAGTGACAGTGTTTCTTTATCCGGCGGCAGTGCGTGTTCTGTCTTGCGTTGTTTTTCTGCGAAAAGGCATTTTGCAAGCCCCGCGCAACTGGCGACGGTTCGTTTTGTCGACAGATTTGGCGGTTGTACCGTCACTGATACCAGACCCGCGGGATGAGGCGCCGGATTGGTCGTTTCAACAATTCGAGCTTCGGATGCGTGAGGCTTGGGCCGCTGCGCGAGAGAAAGATCTGTTTACAGGCATCTTTATGGCAAGTCTGGGCTTGTTTGTTCTGGGACCCGCATTCCTGGCCACCATCCTGTTCCGCTGGGCGCTGAAATCCACCGCGTGGTTCTACCTCCCCCTGCTGTTCCTCACCAAGCCGTTTGACGGGGGCGATCGGATCATCTGGATGCGGAGTTTTCCGCGGACGGGGTGGACCTTGGTGCGGTTGGTCCTGGCCATCGTTGGGATCGGGGTGGCGCTGGCGGCGTTGGTGGTTGATCTGCCTGCAGCATTGCGGGCGTTGCAGTTGGGGCGGGCGCTGGAGTTGCCGGTGCTGCCGCTGTCGCTGCTGCTGGTGCTGGACTGGAGTGCGTTGCGGCCATGGCATTACGTGTCGCTGCCCACGGCGCTGCTGACCGTGACGATGTTTTTCCGGCTTGATCACCTGCATCGGCGTGAACAGGCGGGGGCGAAAATTGCCGAGGATGGCTGGGCCTTGCGCAGCATGGTCTGGGCGGATCGGGCGCGGTCGGCGCTGGCCATCGTTTGGCTGATTTTGATCACCCCGCCCACGCTGCGATTTTTCCACTGTGCGGGGCAGTTGCCCGCGTGGCCGGCGCGGCAGTTGGCGCGGCTTTTTGGGCCCGAGGCGTGTGTCGTCCCCTTGGCTTTTTGAGCGATCCGGGGCATGGGGCGCGGATGACGCGATTTTCATTTGATTTGAAGGCCACGGACGGGCGGGCGCGCACCGGAGTGATCTCGACCCCGAGGGGCGAGATCCGGACGCCTGCGTTCATGCCGGTGGGTACGGCGGCGACGGTGAAGGCGATGATGCCTGAAAGCGTGCGCGCCACGGGGGCGGATATCCTCCTTGGCAACACCTATCACCTGATGTTGCGGCCCACGGCAGAGCGGATTGACCGGCTGGGCGGGTTGCACCGTTTCATGAACTGGGAGCGGCCCATTCTGACCGACAGTGGCGGGTTTCAGGTGATGAGCCTTGCGGGGCTGCGCAAGCTGACCGAAGAAGGGGTAACGTTCAAATCGCATATTGACGGGTCGAAGCATGCGCTGACGCCTGAGCGGTCGATGGAGATCCAGAAGCTGCTCGGCTCGGACATCGTGATGTGTTTTGACGAATGCCCCGCGCTGCCTGCCGACCGGGACCGGATTGCCGAGAGCATGCGCCTGTCGATGCGCTGGGCGCAGCGGTCGCGAGACGCGTTTGGCGACCGGCCGGGGCATGCGCTGTTCGGCATTCAGCAGGGCGGGCTTGAGGAGGATCTGCGCGGTGAAAGTGCCGAGGCGCTGACCGCCATTGGCTTTGACGGCTATGCCGTGGGGGGCCTTGCCGTGGGCGAGGGGCAGGCGGCGATGTTCGGCTGTCTGGATTACGCGCCCGAGCAGTTGCCGCGGGACAAGCCGCGCTACCTGATGGGCGTGGGCAAGCCCGATGACATCGTGGGCGCGGTGGCGCGGGGCATCGACATGATGGACTGCGTGCTGCCCAGCCGGTCGGGGCGCACCGGGCAGGCGTTCACGCGGCGCGGGGTCGTGAACATCAAGAACGCGCGCCACGCGGATGATCCGCGCCCGCTGGACGAAGACTGCACCTGTCCGGCCTGTGCAAACTATTCGCGGGCCTACCTGCATCACGTGTTCCGGTCGAACGAGATGATCGCGGGGATGCTGCTGACCTGGCACAACCTGCATTATTTCCAGGAGATCATGGCAGGGATGCGCGCGGCGATTGCGGCAGGCACGTTTGACGCGTGGCAGGCCGATTTCCATGCACAGCGGGCGCAGGGGGATATCGCACCGCTTTAGGCGCGTGTGGCGGGCGTTTCGGGGCCTAGGCGGGCGCGGGGCGCGTGTGGCGGATCGGCCCTTCGGGGAGGATTTTTTTGAAACAGAGAAGGGGCGTGTGGCCAGCGTGGCGCGCGGAATTTTACGTGCCCGGCAGGTGGGGGCCGCTTTAAGGCCTTATCATTGCCACTTTGACGTGTAGAGTGCCTGAAAAAAGGGGCAACTATGCGAGCGGATTTGAACGTCGAACAGGCGTGGGTGTCATATCTGATCCCGGGCGACAGGCCGGAAAGCGTCGCGGTGCATACCGGTTTGGACGCGGTTCGGGACGGGCTGGCCGGCCGTCAGGTCGTGCAATTGGTGCTGCCTTACGCGGCGGTGCAGGCCGGGTTTCCCGCAGCGGATGATGTGGACGCCATGGAGGACGTGGTGCAGATCCTTGCGCCCGTGCGCCACAAGCTGCGATTGCAGCAGATGGGCTGGCGCATCGGTGCGGGGCGGCGGGTGCTGTGCTGGCTGGTCGAGGCCGGGCAGACGCAGGCGGCGGCGGAAGACCTGGCGCGCGAGTTGACCGGGGCTGCGGCACAGCTTTGGGAAGGGGCAACCTGCACGCTGATGGTGGACAGTGCCGATCGTGTGTACCGTGATTTCCTGGCGCCGGATGCCGCGGCGCGACCGTTTCTGCATGACGGTGCCGTGTTGCTGGGTCTGCCGGACAAGGGCGATCCAAGGCGGGGGCCGCGGCCGTCCGGCCCGCCAGACCTTGCCGGACAAGAGGCGCCGGGCGGCGGTGCCGCGTCGATGTCGCGGCTGTGGCAGTTTTTTCGGCGGATCACCTGGTCGTCGTGACACTGGCGGGGCCTGCGCGCAGGCGCTGAGCCGGGCGGGCTGCGGTGCGCCGGGGTGCATCGGGGCCGGGGGCCGCGTGATCATTCCCGGGCCATGATGGATTTCATTAAACTTCTCATCACAATCCTTGCCGGACCCTTGCGGTTGTTAAGGATCTGGTAACGGGTCAGGGCGACTTTATCACGGGTGAGTTTTGGTGAGGTCGCCATGGAAGCGGTCAGTTTTGAACACGGTGCGGATTGGGCGGCGGTGACGCCGTTGATCCAGGCGCGACAGCAGCAGATCGCGGCGCGGGCCGGGGGGACCGAGCGCGGGGCGGTGCAGATCTCGGCGCTGGGCGAACGGTTGAAGCTGGAGCGGTTGCAAAAGGAGCAACAGCTGACCGGGGTGCGCAGCGTTGAGGGACGCTATGACCTGGGGCGCGGGCAGGCTGTGGCGGGACAGGCAACGCCGGACGCAGGGACGGCCACCGCCACGCGCGACGTGGTGCGCCCCACCGAAGCGGAACAAGAGCAGATCAAGGCGCTGGAGGCGCGGGATCGCGAGGTGCGGCGGCATGAACAGGCGCATGCCGCCGTGGGCGGGCAGTTTGCCGGGCCGCCGACCTATACCTACCAGATCGGGCCAGATGGGCGGCGCTACGCGGTGGGGGGCGCTGTGGCGATCGATGTGTCGCCCGTGCCCGGTGACCCGGCGGCCACGATCGAGAAGATGGAAGTGGTCAAGGCCGCCGCACTTGCGCCTGCTTCGCCGTCGGCGGCAGACCGTCAGGTGGCGGCTCTGGCCACCGCACAGCGGGTGCAGGCCATGGCCGAGCTGAACGCGCAGCGCACGCAAGAGCGCATGTCGCTGATGATGCCTGCCGGAGAACGCGCCACGGTCGACAGGCGCGCCTGAACCCGATCACCCCCGGGGTCAGGAATTCCGCCATACCGCGTCCGCGCGACACGTCGTAACGTGATGGCATATTCACACCCTGGGGAGGGGATGACATGCCTTTTACGATTGTCGCGTTTTCATGGTTTGCAGTGTCCATTCTGGCGGTGCTGGTGCTGGTTTAACCGGCGCCGCGACGGTTTGAGCGCGCGGACCCCCATTTTTCTTGACCGTTGATGCCACCACTGGTTTGGTGAGATTTGTATTGAACCATGGGGGTATTTGATTTGCGTATTGCATCCACGCTGCGTGCAGCAGCGGTTTCATCTGTTTTGGGGTCCAGCGTCTTTGCGGCACCGGTCACTATTGATTTTGACGGGCTCGGCGGGAACGTGGTCGTCGGAAATGCGTTTTCATCGCTTGGCGTGACGTTCCAGAATGCAAGAACGGTAGATATCACCGTGCCTGGATCGACACCGCCGAATACTATCTGGCATGAAACAACCACCGCGAACACGTTGCAAAGTGATCCGATCAGCGCGATTTTCGATTTTGCCGTGGCCTCGGTGTCCCTGACAGGAGTGGATATCGGATTTGACGGGTTTATCCTAAAAGCGTTTGACGCGGTTACCGGCGGGTCGCTGGTGGACACGCAGCAAGTGATCGGCACGACCTCTTCGGGCGTCGGTGAGTTTTTTGACCTGACGGTGACTGGCGCGTCGATCTTCCGGGTCGAGTTCTCGCAGGTTTCGAATGGGCAAGGCGGTGGTGATGGGTCAGCTTACGACAACTTCCGGTTCGAGGCGGCCGATCCCGCGCCGGTCCCGTTGCCCGCGTCCTTGCCGCTGTTGCTGGGCGCCTTGGCTGTGGGCGGGGCGGCGATGCGCAGGGCCCGCAAGTCCTGATCCGATCGCAGGTCGTGAGACGAATGGCGATGGCGCTGTTGCGGCGCCAGAGCATCGCATGTTCTGCTTGCGGCAGTGGGAACTCGGTTTGTTTGGCTACAGTGTTGCCGGTCTGACGTTGCAGCGCCCGACGTGATGTCACCGACACGTGACTGCTGCACTCTCCGGCATCCCGTTGCACAGTGGGTGTGCGTGCCGTGCGACAGGGCCCACGGGTGATTTATCGCGCTGGTCCTGACACTTAGCGCCGGGGGGCGCAGGCGGCTGGGCGGTGGCAGCGGGCTCTGCGTTTACTTTTCTTTCTCGACTTTGTCTGATCCCATTGCACCCGCAGGCGCACAGGTTCATTGTGCCGCTTGAAACGGACGCCCTGTGACCACAGTTTAACAAGTCCGAAACAAGGAGACAGCTACTGACTGCCGCAAATCGGGGTCGCGCTGTCTTGCCAATGATAAGGAAATGAGCATGAAAGAGCCTTTGAACGCGTCCTATCCGGTGCTCCCCCTGCGGGACATCGTGGTATTTCCGCATATGATCGTGCCGCTTTTCGTGGGGCGCGACAAATCGGTCAAGGCGCTCGAGGAAGTGATGGCGGACGACAAGCAGATCCTGCTGTCGAGTCAGGTCGATCCCAGCGAGGACGACCCTGAGTCTTCGGGCATCTTCAAGGCGGGCGTGCTGGCCAATGTGCTGCAACTGCTGAAACTGCCCGATGGCACCGTGAAGGTACTGGTCGAAGGCCAAGCGCGGGTGCGCATCACGGAATACCTTGAAAACGACGTGTTTTTCGAAGCGCGGGCCGAATACCTGACCGAAATGCCGGGCGACATGGCCACCACGGACGCATTGCTGCGGTCGGTGGCCGAAGAGTTCGAGCGCTATGCCAAGGTCAAGAAAAACGTGCCGGAAGAGGCGCTTGCCGCCGTGAGTGAAACCACGGAACCGGCGAAGCTGGCCGATCTGGTGGCCGGGCATCTGGGCATTGAACTGGAGCAGAAGCAGGACCTTCTGGAGACGCTGAGCGTGAGCGAGCGGCTGGAGAAGGTGTTTGGCCTGATGCAGGGCGAATTGTCGGTGCTGCAGGTCGAGAAAAAGATCAAGACGCGCGTCAAGTCCCAGATGGAGCGGACGCAGCGCGAGTATTATCTGAACGAACAGATGAAGGCGATCCAGCAGGAGCTGGGCGATGGCGAGGACGGCAAGAACGAGGTTGCCGAGCTTGAGGAAAAGATCGCGGCCACCAAGCTGAGCAAGGAAGCGCGCGAGAAGGCGGATGCGGAGCTGAAAAAGCTCAAGAACATGTCGCCGATGAGCGCCGAGGCGACCGTGGTGCGCAATTACCTCGACTGGATGCTGTCGATCCCGTGGGGCGTGAAATCCCGCGTGAAAAAGGATCTGGGCCGGGCGCAGGATATTTTGGACGCCGATCACTATGGCCTTGAGAAGGTCAAGGAGCGGATCGTCGAGTATCTGGCGGTGCAGCAGCGGTCGAAGAAGATGAAGGGGCCGATCATGTGCCTCGTCGGCCCTCCGGGTGTCGGCAAGACATCTTTGGGCAAGTCGGTGGCGCGGGCCACGGGGCGCGAGTTCATTCGCATCTCGCTTGGCGGTGTGCGCGACGAGTCGGAAATTCGCGGTCACCGGCGCACCTATATCGGGTCGATGCCGGGCAAGATCATTCAGGCGCTGAAAAAGGCCAAGACGACCAACCCGCTGATCCTGCTCGATGAGATTGACAAGATGGGGCAGGATTTCCGGGGCGACCCGGCGTCGGCCATGCTCGAGGTGCTGGACCCGGAACAGAACAACACGTTTATGGATCACTACCTTGAGGTCGAATACGACCTGTCGAACGTGATGTTCCTGACCACGTCCAACAGCTACAACATGCCTGGGCCACTGCTGGACCGGATGGAGATCATTCCGCTGGCGGGCTACACCGAGGATGAAAAGCGCGAGATCGCGAAACAGCACCTGATCAGCAAGCAGGTCAAGAACCACGGCCTGAAGGCCAAGGAGTTTGACCTGACCGATGAAGCGCTGAGCGACATCATCCGCTATTACACCCGCGAGGCGGGGGTGCGGAACCTCGAGCGTGAGATCGCCAAGGTGGCGCGCAAGTCGCTGACCAAGATCGTCAAGAAAGAGGTTCAAGAGGTGACGGTCACCTCTGAAAATCTCGACGAATTTCTTGGTGTGCGCAAGCATCGCTACGGGCTGGCCGAGCAGGATGACCAGATCGGTGTCGTGACCGGGCTGGCCTATACGTCGGTGGGCGGGGATCTGTTGCACATCGAGGCGCTGAAGCTGCCGGGCAAGGGCCGGATGAAGACCACCGGCAAGCTGGGCGACGTGATGAAGGAAAGCATCGATGCGGCCAGTTCCTATGTCCGGTCGGTCAGCCCCGAGATCGGCGTGAAGCCCACGAAGTTCGACACGTTGGACATCCACGTGCACGTGCCCGATGGCGCGACGCCCAAGGACGGGCCAAGCGCCGGTCTGGCCATGGTCACGTCAATCGTGTCGGTGCTGACGGGCATCCCGGTGCGCCGCGACATCGCGATGACTGGCGAGGTGTCCTTGCGCGGCAATGCCATGCCCATCGGCGGGTTGAAGGAGAAACTGCTCGCGGCCTTGCGCGGCGGCATCAAGACGGTGCTGATCCCGCAGGAAAACGAAAAGGATCTGGCCGATATTCCGGACAACGTGAAGGAGGGGCTGGACATCATCCCCGTCAGCCACGTGACGGAAGTGCTGGAGCGGGCGCTGACGTCCCGGCCCGAGGGCATCGAATGGGATGAGGCGGCCGAGGAAGCGGCAGCCGCTGCCGCCGCGGCAGCCCGTGATAGGGGGCAGGGCGCCACGGCGCACTGACACACCGAACCGCCCCGGGCCACGACCCTGGGCCTGCCCCGGGCAACGACCTTGGGCCTGCCCCGGGCAACGACCTTGGGCCTGCCCCGGGCAACGACCTTGGGCCTGCCCCGGGCAACGACCCGGGGCCTCAGAGCTTGAAAACGACCCGGGTCACCGCCCGGGGCGTTTTACGTTACTTGATCCGGTCGAAATCCACGTCGATCCGGCCGTAATCCACGGCCATGTAGCCGTTTTTCAGCGGCACGATGGCGTCGGGGGCCAGATCGACCAGGTCCTGGGCCAGCACGCCGGTATACACCTCGGGTGCTGTGCCGTAGCGGTAGCTGTAGACCGGTATGCCGCTGGGTGACGTGCCGGTGCGGGTGATGTCGGTTTTCAGCCGCGCGTCGCTGACCCGCGTAAAGGGCGTCATCATGCTGCTGCCCGCGCCGCCGGATTTGAGCACGGCACCGGCAACGGCCACGGCGGTGACAATGATCATGATTTCGGTTGCGTTCAGCCCGGCCCCGCTGGCGTTGCCCGCGCTGTGCGCCACCTGCTTGGCCGAGATATTTGTGCGCTTGCTGGTGTCGGCCTGAACCGTTCCGGCGGCCGCGAGGCTGAACGCGGCCACAGTGGCCAATAAAGTGCGTTTCATGGTCTTCCCCCCTTCAGTGATGCAATACGCTAGGGTGCGGGGTTGGTTTCGGTCAAGTGGCGTGACACAAATTCGAACAGCCTAACCGTGGGCAAATACTGGATTTTCGCATGGCGGGCAGTATAACCTGCGCGTGCAAAAGCAAAAAAGAGGGCAGCCATGACGACCCGATCGAGCAAGACAAGCGGTACGAAAAGCAAGACAGCGAAACCCGCGGCACCCAAGGCCGCAGCATCGCGCAAATCCACGACCAAGACCAAAGCACCCACGCGGACGGTCAAGGCCAAGACCACAACAGCCAAGCCAAAGACGCCGACGGTGACGCCAAAGACCGCCGCCACCAAGGCCAAGGCCGCAGCGCCCAAGGCACCGGTGGCCACCGTGTCCAAGCTGGAGCCGGTGGTGTCGGGCCCCGATTACCGCAAGAAGGAATTGCTGGATGCCGTGGCGGCGAAAACCGGCATGAAGCGGGCCGAGGTCAAAAAGGTGGTCGAGGCCACGCTGTACGAGATGGGGGCCGCGTTGCAGGACAGCCGGGACCTGAACCTGCAGCCGTTTGGCGTCGTCAAGCTGCAGCGCGAACGCAAGCTGTTGGAGGGTCGCGTACTGGTGACCCGCATCCGCCAGGCCCGCGATCTGACGTCAGAGACCGGCACCGAGGACGTCGCAGCACCCGCCACCACCAAGGCCGCCGCCGAATAAGCGGACATTGTCCCATTGAGGGGCTTGCCAGCGCCTGCGCAGCTTTGTAAGACGCGCGGGCTTTGGGTGATTAGCTCAGTGGTAGAGCGCTTCGTTCACATCGAAGATGTCAGGAGTTCGAATCTCTTATCACCCACCACGCGCCCCTGTTTCCAGCAGCGAATTGCTGATCCGTCGGCGCGGGCTGCA
>JBCBAV010000086.1:0-16760 GCA_038532285.1 Pseudomonadota bacterium
CTTGCGCGCTCGACACCAACAGTTCCCAGAAAAACAGAACGATCAGCTTGATCCAGTAGACCACGCAAGTGCTTTGGGACATCGTGACACCCGATCACCGGTCCAACCCGGCGATCATCGACATGCCGTTGGACGTGAAAACAGACGCGGGCATCCTGCTCGTCACGAACCTCATCTCGCTGACCCCCGGCACTTTGAGCATTGATGTAAGTCCGGATCGTAAGACATTGCAATTGCACGTTATGTTTGCCGACGACCCTGATGCGGTGATCCGCGATCTCAAGCAGGGTATGGAACGCTGGGTCATCGACGCGGTGGAGGACATAGAATGACTAACCTGCCGGAAACCGTCCTGATGATCGGTGTGGCGCTGGTGTTGGGGGCTGTGGCCATGGCGCTTTTGCGCCTGACGCTGGGCCCCACCGTTCCGGACCGCGTCGTGGCGCTGGACAAGATGACGGTGTCCATCGTGGCGTTTTGCGGGTTGGCCACGATCTGGTCGGGCGATGCCGCGTTTCTGGACGTGGCACTTGTGCTCGCACTGGTTGGATTTCTGGCAACTGTCGCGCTGGCGCGGTTCACGGAACGCGCGGTCAGCCGGGATGCCGAGCGTGAGGAGGACACGCAATGACCGTCGCGATTACCGCCGTTCTCATCATCCTTGGCAGCCTGATGACCCTTGCCGCGGGCGTTGGCATTCTGCGCCTGCCAGACGTGTTCACCCGGATGCACGCGGCGACCAAGGTGGGCACGCTGGGATCTGGCCTGATCATGGCCGCCGTCGCGGTGCAGTTTGGCGAACCGGCCATCGTGCTGCGCTGCGTGCTGATTGTATTCTTTCTGTTGCTGACCGCGCCGATTGGCGCCCACATGATCGGGCGCGCCGCCTTGCGCATCGGGATCGAACCCTGGACCCCAAAAAAGAACTAGGCAAAGCGCGCCGATCCTCCGAAGCTCTACCCATGCGAGAATTCATTTCGATGGGAGCGTTTCATGATCCGGACAATTGCCACATCGGTCTGCGTCGTTGCTGCGTGCATGGCGCAGGCACAAACGATCTGCGACGCGGCTGCTGCACAGTTCAACATTCAGTTCACCACCTTTTCACCGCTGAGCGCCGCAACAGGCAACCTTCCCGATGGGGCGGGCGTGATCGCGCACACGATCCACGGGCCATATCCTGGTCAGGGTCCCACACCGCCGGGATACCTCGATTTCGACGCGCTCGAGGCGCTGACACCTGATCTGACCAAGACCTGCGGCGACTATTTGGCCCAGGGCACGTTTCTGCCGTGGTGCGGGTCAAACCACGACCCACTGACCGGGGCGCTGTCCGACAGTTCATCCTGGACCTATGTGCGGCAGGACACGCGTATTCACGGCGCGATGCCCGGCGTGAACGACGAGGTGGTCTGCTCCAGTGACTTCAACAAGCGTTACGGCCTGATCTTTGCCAACGCCTACATGAATACCGGCGACAATCTGGGCTGCATGTACCCGCTGGACGGTGACACAGGACCGCGCAAGGGCAAAGGATGCGGGATATCGACCCATGCATGGGCGCAGCCACCGCAAGCTCAGGGCACCTGCCCCGTGTCCGACGATGCCACCACCTATGAGAAGGATTTCGCCGCTTTGATCACCGCACAAGGGTCGCGCGCCGGGTCGCTGATCTGCTCGCTCGCCAAAAGCCAGTTCGACACATGGGTCGCGGTGCGCAAAGCGGTGGATCTGGGCGCAACCACGTGGCCGGTGAACGAGTTTGTGTTGTGGAACTGGGACAGCTACTCGACTCAGGACATAGCCGACATCGGCTTTCTCGCCGGGATCTATTACCTTTCGGGCTGCGAACGGACGCCGGTGGATGGCGATCGCGCCACGGCGGAACGCATCGCCCAACTGTTCAGCGACTGGACCGGTGTTGCCGTCCCGGTGGTCGAGCTCAGCAATGCCGCAATCCGGCAAGCGTCGGATCAGCCGTTCAGCTGCAACTAGTCGGCGGGAAAGATCGCGCGCGGGAACGCCTCGACCACTTGCGCGATGGCCGAGATCGCGATGGCTGGCGCTTGACGCAGCGCGGGCACCAGACCGATGGGACCGCGCAGTCGCGCGATCTGGTCCTCGGCCACACCCATGGCGCGCAGGCTGTCGCACCGCGCGGCATGCGTTGTCGCTGACCCGAGCGAACCAATATAGCTTGCCGGTGTCTCCAGCGCGGCCGTCAGCAGGGCCGGTTCCCAATCATGGTCGTGAAACAGGGTCAGCACCCCACAATGCGGATCAAGGTCAAAACGCGGGGCCGCGTTGGGCGTGGTCAGCACGTGCGTCGCCTCGCGCGGCAGCGCCTCCAAGGCCTCAAGGTCTTCATCCTCGGGCGAGCACAGGACCAGTTCGAACCCGGCCGAGTGCGCCACATGTGCCGTTGCCCGGAACACAGCACCGCGTCCCGCCAGCACAAGACGCGTTTTCGGGTCATATCGAAATGTCACCGGCAGATCCCGTTCAGGCACGTCAAAGGACATCACAACCGACGTCCGGGCAATCAGGGTGTCACGTGCCGCGCGCAGGCGATCCGGGTCCGGGGCAGGATCCAGCAGCAATTCCAGAGAACCACCGCAAGGCAATTTCAGATCAAAACTCGACGCGCCTTCGCCATAGCGCAGCACTTGGCGGGTGCCCTTGCGCGCGGCTTCGAGCGCCTGCAACTGAATATCGCGGTCGACACAGCCGTTGGACATGTAGCCCACCATCGCCCCGTCCGCGCCCACCACGGCCATGGACCCTGTTTCGCGCGCCGCACCGCCGCGTATGTCGACCGATGTGATCAATACGCACCCTTCGCCCGCGTCTTGCAGGCGAATGGCGTGGTTCAGAACATCCAGCGCATGTTCTGCATATGTAATCGGTTCAGGCACCCGACCGCTCGGACATCACCTGTGCGAAAGAGGTGAAGAACTTGCCAGCCAGCTTTTTTGACGTGCTGACAATCAGACGGCTGCCCAATTGCGCAAGCTTTCCACCGACATCGGCTTTGGCCTCGTAAATCAGCGTCGTCGTGTCGCCGTGATCCTGAAGCGTGACGTCAGCGCCGCCCTTGGCATGGCCCGCTGCGCCGCCTGTGCCCTGCCCCTGCAGTGAAAACTGTTCTGGTGCGCCCGCGGTATCAAGCGTGACAGCCCCGGAAAACCGCGCTTTGACCGGCCCCACCTTGAGGACAACCTTGGCCTCAAGCTCGGTGTCGGAATGCTTGATCAACTCTTCGCAGCCCGGAATGCACTGTTGCAACACCTCTGGATCGTTGAGCGCGGCGTAAACCTCATCGCGCGGCGCGTCGATGACGACTTCGTCCTTGAGTTCCATGGCTCCTCCCGGTCTGGCTGCGGGGCGCGGCCCCGATTGCTGGTGACCGCACGACAAGGTGCGGCCTTCGGGTCATGCTCACCATGCGACCCCGAAGGCTGCAACCCCCATTTTTGTCGTAGACCGGCTAGGCCGCCAGCGCTGCGTCCACGGCATGGGACAGCATGTCGGCAATCGCCTCGATCTGGCCGTCGGTGACGATAAAGGGCGGGGCCAGCAGAACGTGATCGCCCCGTGTGCCGTCCACCGTGCCGCCGGTGGGATAGCAGATCAGCCCGGCCTGCATCGCTGCGGCCTTGATTTTAGCGTGCAAGCGGCGGGACGGGTCAAAGGGATCCTTGGTTTCGCGGTCAGAGACCAGTTCGATCCCCTGAAACAGGCCCACGCCCCGGATGTCGCCCACATGGGGGTGCTGGCCCAGCCGCCCGCGCAGTGCTGCGCTCAGCGTCTCGCCCGCGCCGGTAACGTTACCCAGCACATTGTCATCCACCAGCCGTTCGACCACCGCAAGCGCTGCGGCACAGGCCACCGGATGTCCCAGATAGGTGTGGCCGTGCTGGAAAAAACCGCTGCCATCGCGGATTGCGTCGTGGATTTCGGCGGTGCAGAGCATCGCGCCAATGGGCTGGTACCCCGCGCCCAACCCCTTGGCGATGGCGCAGATATCCGGCTGAACGTCATAGTGCGCGCTCGCAAACAGGCTGCCGGTGCGGCCCATGCCGCACATAACCTCGTCGAGGATCAGCAGGATGCCATGTCGGTCACACAGCGCACGGACGCGGGCGAGGTAATCTGCAACAGGCGGCACCGCACCAAGCGTTGCGCCGACGACAGGTTCGGCGACAAACGCCATGACAGTTTCCGGACCGACGCGGGTGATCTCGTCCTCGATCTCTGCAATCAGGCGATCCACATATGCGGCGTCGGTTTCGCCCTCATGTTGCCCGCGATAGGCATAGCAGGGCGATACGTGGCTAACGTCGATCAACAGCGGGGCAAAAGCGGCACGGCGTGCTGCGTTGCCCCCTGTAGCCAGCGCCCCCAGAGTGTTGCCATGATAGCTTTGGCGCCGCGCGATGACCCGGTGGCGCTGCGGCGCGCCGCGTTCGACAAAATACTGCCGCGCCAGTTTCAACGCAGCTTCCATCGCCTCGGACCCGCCCGAGACGAAATAGACCCGGTCGAGTGCGCCGGGCGCAAGGTCGGCAAGCCGCGTGGCCAGCGCCTCTGCCGGGCCGGACGAGAAGATACCTGTATGGGCAAAGGCCACCTGATCGAGCTGCGCTGTGATCGCCGCTTTGACGTGCGCATCACTATGACCAAGGCAGGACACCGCCGCATCCCCGCAATTGAGATACGCGCGCCCGGACTGGTCATAGAGATATGGCCCTTCGCCGCGCATCACGGGTGCGGGTTCATTGCGGGAATGGCGGGCGTAGACGTGGCTCATGGAGGCTGCTCCGGTCTGCAAAAACGCTGCTGCCACTGAACCACAGCGCAACCGTCCTGACGATGCAAAATCGCGCGCCGGGCAGCCCTCTGGCCTGCAACGGCGCAATTTTCTCGGGGTTTGGGGTCACTCTTGTGTTGATTGAATTGCACAACGCGTCGATTGTGTCGACATTCAGGGCATTTGCAGCATTGGCAGCATCTGCCCGGCAAAAAACTGGCGTGCGGCGCTTTTCGCTTTGCACAAGCATAACAAGGGAGTTCAGTAACATGTTCAAACAGTTCAAGATCGGCAGCGCGGTGCTGCTGGGTGCGATGACGGCAGCGTCGATGACCGTCGCCCAAGAGTTCATCTCCATCGGTACCGGCGGTGTCACGGGCGTCTATTACCCCACGGGCGGCGCGATCTGCCGCCTCGTCAACAAGAGCCGCAAGGAGCATGGCATTCGTTGTGCCGTGGAATCCACCGGTGGCTCGGTCTACAACATCAACACGATCAAGGCAGGCGAGCTTGAGTTCGGCGTGGCACAGTCCGACTGGCAGCACCACGCATTCAACGGCACCTCGAAATTCGAGGGCGACGCGGCCTTCCCCGGCATTCGCGCCGTGATGTCCGTGCACCCCGAACCGTTCACCCTGATCGTGCGCGGCGACAGCGACATCAGCGGCTTTGAGGACATCAAGGGCAAGCGCGTGAACGTCGGCAACCCCGGCTCGGGACAGCGCGCCACGATGGAAGTCGTGATGGCCGCGTTCGGCATCGGCATGGGCGATCTGGCGCTGGCGACCGAATACAAGGGCTCGGAGATGGCCAAGCAGCTGTGCGATGGCAACATCGACGCGATGATCTACACCATCGGTCACCCGGCAGCGGCGATCAAAGAGGCGACCACAACCTGTGACGCCCGTCTGGTCAGCGTGACCGGCGCGCCGATCGACCAGCTTGTGGCCGACAACCCGTTCTACCGCGTCGCAACCATTCCCGGCGGGATGTACAAGGGGACCGATGGCGACACCACGACCTTTGGCGTGGGCGCGACATTCGTGACCTCTGCTGATGTGCCCGAAGACACGGTGTACATCGTGGCCAAAGCCGTGATGGACAACATCGACGACTTCAAGGGTCTGCACCCGGCATTTGCCAACCTCGACCCGTCGCAGATGGTGGCCGACGGCCTGAGCGCGCCGCTGCACCCCGGTGCCGAGCGTGCGTACAAGGAACTGGGTCTGATCGACTGATCCTGCCCCACACCTAAAACAGAAAAGCGCCGGAGAGATCCGGCGCTTTTTTCGTTTTTGGCTGGCGGCTTAGTGCATCCGGCTGACGACAACCGTGACCTCGGGCTTCTTGCCGACCTCGTCCTGCGCGGTCTTGCGCACGATCCGGCGCAAGGCGTCGTTCAGGTTGTCATCGTCGCGCATCGTTTTGGGATCGGCCCGCCCCAGAAACTGGCTCAGGTCCTGTTCCAGCACATCTACCAGCGGCGCGTTTGACCGCCCGGTCTCCGCCAGCCCCATCAGCTCGCACCACGGCTCGCCCAGCGGCTCGTCCTCTTCGTCCAGGATCAGCGTGACGGTGACATGCCCGTTCAGCGCCATGCGGATGCGGTCGCGCACGATCCCGTCCAATGCACCAATTTGGCTGGACCCATCCAGATATGTCCGCCCGGTTTCAACATAGCCAGCAACTTTGGGCGCATTGCCCGACAGGTCGATCATCATCCCGTTGACCGCCAGAACGCCCGCGCGCCCCTTGGCCTCGGCCAGCTTGACGTGCTCGCGCAGATGCCGGTGTTCGCCGTGCATGGGCACCACGATCTGCGGATCGACGATGTCGTGGATGCGCTCCAAATCCGGGCGGTTCGCATGGCCCGAAACGTGATAGCGCCCGCTGCTGTCGTCGACCACGTCGACGCCTTTTTCCGACAGCTGGTTGATGATACGAATGACGCCTTTTTCATTGCCCGGAATGGTCTTTGACGAGAACAGGAACAGGTCGCCTTCCTTCAGTTCCAGCCCCATGTATTTGCCATTTGCCAGCTGGGCTGATGCCGCGCGCCGTTCCCCCTGACTGCCGGTTACCAGCAGCATCAGGTTTTCGCGCGGGATCATGCCGGCATCTTCGGGGCTGATCGTCTTGGGGAAATCCCGGAGCACGCCGGTTTCCACCGCCGCTTCGATCATACGTCGCATCGCGCGACCCAAAAGAACAATGGACCGCCCCGCCGCCTGCCCCGCCTCAGCAAGAGTCTTCACGCGCGCCACATTGGACGCAAAGGTCGTCGCCACCACCATGCCGGTCGTGTGCCCCGCCACCAGTTTTTCGATCTCGGGGCCAACGCTTGTCTCGGACCGGCCGGGATCGGGGGAAAACACGTTGGTGCTGTCGCAGATCAGCGCGCGTACACCTGCCTTTGACACTTCGGCCCAAAGATCGGGATCAAATGGCTCGCCCACCCCGGGCGTCTGGTCCAGCTTGAAATCGCCGGTGTGGATGACCCGCCCATCGGGCGTGTCGATCACAAGGGCTGCACTTTCCGGGATCGAATGGGACATGGGCAGGAAACCGACCTTGAACGGCCCTGCGTCCACCTGCGCAGGCCAGGCGCTCGCCACGCGCACCGCGTCCTCCGGGTGGCCGTATTCATCCATCTTGCGCCGCGCGATGTTGGCCGTGAAGGGCCGCGCGTAGATCGGCGCGCCCAACCGCTCAAACGTATGGGCCACCGCACCCACGTGATCCTCGTGCGCGTGGGTAACAAACACTGCCTCGATCTGTTCGCGCCGTTCGACCAGCCAGTCGATATCAGCAATAATCAGATCGACGCCGGGACTGGTGTCCATATCGGGAAAGGCCACGCCCAGATCGACCACGATCAGCCGTTCCTGATCCTGCGCGCCGTACCCGTACACATAGGCGTTCATACCAATTTCACCCGCCCCCCCAAGGGGCAGGTATATCAATCTTTCACTGCTCATAAGCTCAGCTTTTGTCCTTGTTAAAGCGATGGATGACCGTCAGGCCATGCATCGTCAGATCATCTTCGAATGCGTCAAACAGCGGCTCGGACTGCTGGAACAGCGGCGCGAGCCCCCCGGTTGAAATCACGCGCATGTCGCGGGCGCGCTCCGCCTTGATCCGGGCACATATCTCACGCACCAATCCGACGTAACCCCAAAAGACGCCCGACTGCATGCAGGCCACCGTGTTGGTGCCGACGACCGCCTGCGGTTTCGAGATGTCCACGTGCGGCAGCGCGGCGGCGGCATTGTGCAGCGCCTCGAGGCTCAGGTTCACGCCGGGTGCAATCACGCCGCCCACATAGGCGCCGTCGCTGGCCACCACGTCAAAGGTGGTGGCTGTGCCAAAGTCCACGACGATCAGGTCGCCACCGTAGCGGTCAAAGGCCCCTGCCGTATTCACCAGCCGGTCCGGTCCGATCTGCGTGCCCTCGTCCACCCGCGGTTCCACCGGCAGCGCGCATTCGGGCTTGCCCACCACCAGCGGGCGGCAGTTGAAATAGCGGTCGCACAGCACACGCAGGTTGAACACCACCCGCGGAACCGTGGACGAGATGATGACGTGGGTGATCTCGACCTCGAGCTTTTGCAACCGCATCAGCGATGACAGCCAGACATAGTACTGGTCCGCCGTGCGCTGCCATTCGGTCGATGCGCGCCAGGTCGCGATAAATTCCGTCCCGTTCCAGATCGAAAAGACCGTGTTCGTGTTGCCGCAATCGATGGTCAGCAGCATGGCGCGCTCCGTCTCATAAATAGGTCTCAGAAATACACATCCGCAGCCGGGATCGTGATCCGGCCTTTTGCCGTCTCTAGAACAAGTTGGCCCTGCGCGTCCACGTCGACAAACGTCCCGGTATATGTCTCTCGTGTGGTGCGCGCCGTGATCACCTCGCCCAGCCGGGCGGCATGGGCCAGCCACGCGGCTCGAACGGGCCCGAACCCATAGGCGCGCAATTGCGCCTCATGCCGGGCAAAGGCCGCGGCCAGATGATCCAGAAACATCTCGGGTCCGACATCCACGCCAAGACGCTGCTTCAACGACACCGGCGGCACCGCCCCGGCCTCCAGCTCTGCCGCATCCGGCGCGCGGGCTAGGTTCACGCCGATCCCGATGATCACATGGCTGATCGCACCGGCCTGTCCCACGCTTTCCAGCAAGATGCCCGCCAGCTTTCCGCCATTCAGCAACACGTCATTGGGCCACTTCAGCTGAAACGCTGCCGCACGCCCTGTCACCGCCACGCATGCATCTCGCAACGCAAGTGCGGCAACAAAAGACCGCAATGCCGCATCCGCACCTGTCGCCGGCAAAACAAGGCTCGCGGCAAAATTCCCCTCGGGCATCGCCCAAGCGCGCCCGCGCCGCCCGCGCGCTGCCGTCTGCCGATGCGCCAATATCCATTCCGGCCCGGCCAATTCGGGCACCAGCCGCGCCGCTTCCGACAGGGTGCTGTCCACCTGCGCCAAAACGCGCCGACCGTACCCTTCAGGCCAGGCGGTCATGACTTCTCTGTTTCAAAAAAATCCTCCCCGAAAGGCCGATCTGCCATTCGCGCCTCAACGCACCAGCATCTGCGCTGCCGCCGCAGCAGCCCCTTCGACGCCGAACATGTTGACGATGCCCACGACCATGATCGCAGCCGACGCCATCAGCATGCCCGCCAGAACCGGGTTGCGGCCACCGTTCAGGCCCGCTTCCTCCGCGTCGCCAAAGTACATGTAGTAGACAATGCGAAGGTAGTAATAGGCCCCGATGACCGATGCGATCACACCCGCCACCGCCAGCCAGATCAGGCCGCCATCATAGGCCGCGCGCAGCACGTAGAGCTTGCCGAAAAAGCCCAGCATCGGCGGCACGCCCGCGAGCGAAAACAGCAAGACCAGCATCGCCAGCGCACGGCCCGGGGCGGCCTTGGCATAGCCCTTGAGCGCGTCGATCTGCACCACCGGCTGGCCGTCCTTTTCCATCAGCAGAATAAAGGCAAAGGTGCCGACGTTCATGGTGACGTAGATGGCCATGTAGACGAGCATCGCCTGCACGCCCAGAACCGTTCCGGCCGCCAGCCCCATGAGCGCGTATCCCATATGCGCAATCGACGAAAATGCCATCAGACGCTTGATATTGGTCTGCCCAATCGCCGCAAAAGCGCCGAGGAACATCGACAACACCGCAAGCAGTGCCATGATCTGCTGCCAGTCGGACACGGCCCCGCCAAAGGCGTCGTGCATCACGCGCGCAAACAGCGCCATGGCCGCCACCTTGGGCGCGGTGGCAAAAAACGCCGTGATTGGCGTGGGCGCACCTTCGTAAACGTCGGGCGTCCACATGTGGAATGGCACCGCCGAGATCTTGAAGGCAAACCCCGCCATCAGGAACACAAGGCCAAAGAGCAGGCCGAGCGACGTGCTCTCACCCGCGATCTGCACGATGCCCGAAAACAGCGTGGTGCCGGTGTAGCCGTAGACCAGCGATGCACCATACAGCAACAAACCGGAACTGAGCGCACCGAGAACAAAGTATTTCAGCCCCGCCTCGGTCGATTTCACGCTGTCACGGCGCAGGCTGGCGACGACGTACAGCGCCAGCGATTGCAGTTCGAGCCCCATGTACAGCGCCATCAGGTCGCCCGCGCTGACCATCATCATCATGCCAACCGCCGCCAGCGCCACCAGCATCGGATATTCGAATTTCAGAAGGCCGCGCGTGGACATGTAATTCTCGCCCATCAGCAGCACCGCAGCCGCCGACACGAGGATCACCACCTTGGCAAAGCGGGAGAACGCGTCGTCGACAAACATCCCGCCAAAGGCGACATTTTCGCCCTGACCGGTGAAGCCGATCCAAACCGCCAGCGCCAGAAACACTGCCGCCGTGGCCCACAACAGAGGCGAGGCAATCTTGTCCTTGGATGTGTAGACCGCGCCGATCAGGCCGAGCATGGCAAATACGCTTAGCAGGATTTCCGGCAGGATGATGGTCAGGTCGGCGGCCATGTCTCCGCTCCTCAGTTGTTTGCGGCGATTTGCGTCGCGGCCTCAGCCGCGGCGAGCGCCGTATCATAGTTGGCCACCAACGCGGCCACACTCGGGCCGATGATGTCGAGAATAAGCGCGGGGTAAACACCCAGGAGCAGGGTCATGACCACCAGCGGCGCAAAGATCGCCTTTTCCCGGCGGGTCATGTCGGTGATCGACTTGAGGCTTTCCTTGATCAAATCGCCCATCACGACCCGGCGATAAAGCCAGAGCGCATAGGCGGCAGAAAAGATCACGCCAGTTGTCGCCACCGCGGCCACCCAGGTGTTGACCTGGAACACCGCCATCAGTGTCAGGAATTCACCCACGAAGCCGGACGTGCCCGGCAGCCCCACATTGGCCATGGTGAACAGCATGAAGATCAGCGCATAGGCCGGCATCCGGTTCACGAGACCGCCATAGGCGTCAATCTCGCGCGTGTGCATCCGGTCGTAGATCACGCCGACGCACAGGAACAAAGCGCCCGAGATAAAGCCGTGGCTGAGCATCTGGAAAATCGCACCATCCACGCCCTGCTGGTTGGCGGCAAAGATGCCCATGGTGACAAAACCCATGTGGGCCACGGACGAATAGGCAATCAGCTTTTTCATGTCCTCTTGCACCAGCGCCACGAGCGAGGTGTAGACAATCGCAATCGCAGACATCCACAGGACCAGCGGCCCCATCACCTCGGACCCCACCGGGAACATGGGCAGCGAAAAGCGGATGAACCCGTAACCGCCCAGCTTCAGCAGGATCGCGGCCAGCACCACCGATCCGGCGGTGGGCGCCTGCACGTGCGCATCCGGCAGCCATGTGTGCACCGGCCACATTGGCATCTTGACTGCGAAGCTGGCGAAAAACGCGAGGAACAGCAGCGTCTGCATGCCGCCGACAATCTGGATCCCCAACAACGAGAAGCTTTCGGAGCCAAAGCTGTGGTTCAACAGCGCCTCAATATCGGTGGTGCCCGCATCCACAAACATGCCGACCATCGCCACCAGCATCAGCACCGAACCGAGGAAGGTGTAGAGGAAGAACTTGAAGCTGGCATAGATCCGGTTCGCCCCGCCCCAGATGCCGATGATCAGGAACATCGGGATCAGCCCGGCTTCGAAGAACAGGTAGAACAGCACCAGATCGAGCGCCATGAACACGCCCAGCATCAGCGTTTCGAGCAGCAGGAACGCGATCATGTATTCCTTGACCCGCGTTTTCACGTCCCAACTGGCCGCGATGACGAGCGGCATAATGAACGTGGTCAGCATCACGAACAGCACGCTGATCCCGTCGACCCCCATCTTGTAGCTCAGGCCCATGATCCATGTGCCCTCTTCCACGAACTGGAACCCGGTGTCGTTGGGGTCGAACTGGGCAAGGATGAACAGCGACACAAGGAACGTGGCCGTGGTGGCAAACATCGCCACCCACTTGGCATTGCGTTGTGCGGCCTCGTCTTCTCCGCGCAGGAACAGGGCCAGAATGACCGCCGCCAGAGCGGGGGTGAAGGTGACGATGGAAAGCAGGTTGTCCATTATTGCGCCCCCGCCGAAAGTGTCACCCACGTGATCAGGACCGCGATCCCGATGACCATCGCAAAGGCATAGGTGAAGATGTAACCCGACTGCGCCCGACCCGCGAGGCGGGTAAAGAACGGCACAATGCCCATCGAAATCCCGTTGATCGACCCGTCGATCACATCGCCATCGCCGCGCTTCCAGAACTGTTTGCCGATCCACATGGCAGGCAAAACAAAGACAAAATGATACAGCTCGTCAAAGTACCACTTGTTCTTGAGGAACAGGTACAGCGGGCGCTGATTCTCGGCCAGCCGTTTGGGCAGCTCTGGGTTCTTGATGTAGAACCAGAAGGCAAAGGCAAACCCGATCAACATCGCAACGAACGGTGACAGCTTGACCCATGTGGGCACGTAATGCGCCTCGTGGATCACGGTGTTTTCCGGCGCCATGTAAATGCCCGCCTCGCCCGGCGCCCCGGCCATCACGTATTTCAGTTCCGACGCTTTGGGGCTGCGTTCGGCCACGGCCTCTTTCAATTCTTTGGCCGGTGCTTCGTACTGCCCGCCAAAGAAGGTGATGATCTCGTTGCCCTTGCCGAAAAAGCTCGAATACCAGATCGCGCCGGCAAAGATCGCGCCCAGGCTCAGCACGCCCAGCGGGACGATCATGGTCATCGGGCTTTCATGCGCGTGCTCGTGCGTGTGCTTGTCGCCGCGCGGTTCGCCCCAGAATGTCAGGAACATCAACCGCCACGAATAGAACGAGGTAAACAGCGCCGCGATCACCAGCGCCCAGAAGGCAAAACCCGAGCCCGCGGCATATGCGCTTTCGATCACCGCATCCTTCGACGCAAACCCGGCAAATCCGATCCAGCCCGTCAGCGGGATGCCGACCCCGGTGATCGCCAACGTACCGATCAGCATGGCCCAGAACGTGTAGGGCAGCTTCTTGCGCAGGCCGCCATAGTTCATCATGTCCTGTTCGTGGTGCATCCCGTGGATCACCGACCCCGCGCCAAGAAAGAGCATCGCCTTGAACCAGGCGTGCGTGAACAGGTGGAACATCGCGACCGGATAGGCGCCCACGCCCGCGGCCACAAACATGTAGCCCAGTTGCGAACAGGTCGAATAGGCGATGACGCGCTTGATATCGGTCTGAACGAGGCCCACGGTGGCTGCAAAAAACGCCGTGGCAGCCCCCAGAACCGTGACAAAAGCCATCGCCTCGGGCGCGAACTCCATCAGCGGCGACATGCGGCAGACAAGGAACACGCCCGCGGTTACCATCGTCGCCGCGTGGATCAGCGCCGACACCGGCGTGGGCCCTTCCATCGCGTCGGGCAGCCACGTGTGCAGGATCAGCTGTGCCGATTTGCCCATCGCGCCGATGAACAGCAAGACCGCCACGAGGTTCGCGGCATTCCATTCGCTCCACAGGAAGGTCAATTGCGTCTGCGCCAGTTCGGGGGCAGCGGCAAAGATATCGTCGAATTTGATCGAGTCTGTCAGGAAGAACAGCGCAAAGATGCCAAGCGCAAAGCCGAAGTCGCCCACCCTGTTCACCACAAACGCCTTGATCGCCGCGGCATTGGCCGACGGTTTGCGGTAGTAAAAGCCAATGAGCAGGTAGGACGCGACGCCCACGCCTTCCCAGCCAAAGAACATCTGCACGAGGTTATCGGCCGTCACCAGCATCAGCATCGCGAAGGTGAAAAAGGACAGGTAGGCAAAGAACCGCGGCTTGTAGCTTTCGCCCTCGCGCCACTGCGGGTCGTGGTCCATGTAGCCGAAGCTGTACAGGTGCACGAGGCTCGACACCGTGGTGATCACGATCAACATGATCGCCGTCAACCGGTCGAGGCGGATGGCCCAATCGGTGCTGAGGCTGCCGCTTTCGATCCAGCGCAGGATCTGGATGCTCTCAGTGGTGCCGTCGAAGGTCAGGAACACGATCCACGACAGGATCGCACTCAGGAACAAAAGCCCTGTGGCGATCCAACAGGCCGCCGCCTCACCGAACAAACGCCAGCCAAACCCGCACAAAAGCGCGCCGACCAGCGGGGCAAATAGGATGGTGGTTTCCATTATGTATCAGCCCTTCATCACGTTGACGTCTTCGACCGCGATCGTGCCGCGGTTGCGGAAGAAGCAGACGAGGATCGCAAGGCCAATCGCCGCTTCGGCCGCGGCGACGGTCAGCACGAACAGGGTGAAGACCTGGCCCACCAGGTCCCCGAGGAAGCTGGAGAAGGCAACGAGGTTGATGTTCACCGCCAGCAGCATCAGTTCGATGCTCATCAGCAGGATGATGATGTTCTTGCGATTGAGGAACAGTCCGAAGATGCCGATGACAAAAAGCGTCGCGGCGACGGTGAGGTAGTGTTCAAGTCCGATCATTCTTCGGTCCGTTTGCTTTTTTCTGTCGCGCCCCGGGCGTGACCCGGGGCCTGTTCGTCGAGGTCCCGGGTCAAGCCCGGGACGGGTGTTTATCCGCTGTTGAGGTCGAAAGCGTCCTTGTCGCCGCGCGCCTCCGGATAAAGAGCGGCGCACGCGCAGGGTTCGGTTTTTAGCGTGGTGATTTCAATGTCGCGCGCAATGGGGTCGAGATCGGCGGCCATGCGGTCAAAAGTTGCAAAGGCGCGCGCGCCGCTTTGATGACGCTCGAGGATCGCGGTGGCCTGTTCCGTTTTGTCAAAGGGCAGACGGCGACCCATGTTCTCTTCGGCAGTCTGGAACCGCAGCATCTGGCCCGGGCCGCAATCGACGATGACGATCCACTTGGCCGAGCCCTCCTGGCTCCACCAATCCAGCCAGGCGACCCGACCTTCGCCGAGGTCGCGATGCCCGATCTCTCCGCCATGGGAGATGTGGGTCGTGCGATCACAATCCGCGAGGGTCAGCGCATATGCAGGCAGTGCAAAAGCAACCGAGACGCAGGCCGCAATCAGCCCGCGCGCCCCGGAAAACGACACGTTTTCCGATGGTTTTCCGTGTCGGAAAACGCTCACAGTCCCTGCCCCGGTTTCACGTCGCGCAATTCCATTGCCTTGGCCGGATCACGGTACATTTGGGCCAGAACGTCCTGCCGCTTGACATCCGCGCGATGGCGGAGGGTCAGGACAATGGCGCCCACCATGGCCACCAGCAGTATCAGGCCCGACAGTTGGAACAACAAAAAGTACTGGTCATACAGGATCATACCCAGCGCTTCGGTGTTGTGCCGGTCCACCGGGGTCACTTGCGCGCGCAATTCGGGTGCGGCGGCACTGCTTTCCCACGCGCCAAAGGCCATCACGAACTGCATCAGGATCACCACACCGATCAGCAACGCAAGCGGCAGGTATTTTGCCATTTCGGCCTTCAACTCGGCAAAGTCCACGTCGAGCATCATCACGACGAACAGGAACAGCACCGCAACCGCACCGACATAAACGATGATCAGCAGCATCGCCACGAACTCGGCGCCAAGCAGGACAAACAGCCCCGCAGCACTCAGGAAAGACAGGATCAGCCACAGGACCGAGTGCACCGGGTTGCGGCTGATCACGGTGAAAAGCCCCCCGGTGATCACTGACACCGCAAAGAGGTAAAAGGCATAAACCGTCATGTATCGCTCTCGTCCTGCATCGCCTCTTGGGCCAATTGCATTGCTTTTGTCGTCGCAGGCACGCCGGCAAACACCGTCATCAGCCCGATGGCTTCGATCACCTGCTGCTTGGTTGCCCCGGCCTCGATCGCGTGGCGCACCGTCTGGCGCACTGGCGTTTCGGCCTGCGCGCCTTGCATTGTCAGCCCGGCAAGCGTCAAGAGCAGCCGGGTCTTTGCCTCAAGCCCGTCGGGGTTCATCGCGTTTCCAAACCACGCTTCCATGATTTCCTTGGGCATCGTGGGCCACATCGCTTCGAACGCCTTGGCGTCAAAGCCCTTGGTCGGATCAAACGCATCCGCGCCGGGCATGGCTTTCATCATGTCCTGCATCTGCGCCATCATGGTGGCAAACGGGTTGGTCGGGTCGGTCATCTGTAAGGCGCGTCCAGTTCCAGGTTCCGTGCGATCTCGGCTTCCCACCGTTCGCCATTGGCCAGCAGCTTTTCCTTGTCATAGAACAGCTCTTCGCGCGTTTCGGTCGAAAACTCGAAATTCGGTCCCTCAACGATCGCATCCACCGGACACGCTTCCTGACAGAAGCCGCAGTAGATGCACTTGGTCATGTCGATGTCGTAGCGTGTGGTGCGGCGGCTGCCGTCTTCGCGGGGTTCGGCGTCGATGGTGATGGCCTGGGCGGGGCACACAGCCTCGCACAGTTTGCATGCGATGCAGCGCTCTTCGCCGTTGGGATAGCGGCGCAGGGCGTGTTCGCCACGAAACCGAGGGCTGATCGGCCCCTTTTCAT
>JBCBAV010000087.1:0-16725 GCA_038532285.1 Pseudomonadota bacterium
CCGCCGGAGATATCCGCAACGCCTGTACCTGTAGCGTCGACATTACCCACGGTGCCGTCGTTGACATCCAAAGTGCCGCCGGAATTCACCGTCACGGTTCCGGTCAAAACACCGCCTGTGCCAGCGCCGGTATTATCAACCACAACCGTACTGTTATCGATTGTCGTCGTGCCCGTGATGACACCGTTCGTGTCAACGATGGTGGTTCCCGCATCGCTGTCGAGATCTCCGGTGACGGTATTTGTGATCGTGACTGTCCCCGTCCCGGTATTGGACAAGTTCCCGCCCACGGTGCCGCTGAGGGCAAGGCTTCCGGCCCCGTTTGCGGAAGCATCGTTTGATATGTTCGCACTGATTGTCGCAGAATCGGCGCCGTTTGTGACCGTGATATTGCCGGTGACGTTCAAGTCGTTGCCGGTGATCTCGTAGCCATCTACATCGAACGTGACACTGTTTGCGTCGATCCCACCCGCTTCGTCGATATTCACAACCTCGCCGGTCCCGGCGAAAATTGCATCTTCAGGTTCATTATAGACAACGCCGCCGTCCCAATTCGGGTCGACCGTGTTCCAATCGTTGTCTGCGTTCGTATCAAGCCATGTCTGCTGCGCGTCGACGTCCGTGCCGGCAACAGTCAGAACGACACCCGTCGCAAGCACATATACCAACTCGGTCGCTCGTCCGAAGCGGCAGTGTTTGCGCAGGGACCGTTGCCGGATACCAACGTTACGGGTGAATTGTTGGGCTTCAAACATCTTGGTGTCCTTCAAGGTGCATGCGGGGCGACGCACGCAAAAAAATGATTGGCTGAGCGAACAGGGGATCGCGCACCATTGGCGCAACACCAAAAACGCAGGCAAAGCGGCTTACCTGCGCGGCACGTGTGGAAAATGAGTTCATCAATTGAGCCCCAAACATTCCTACGAATCCCGTTAACGATTGTTTGAACACTTTTTCGCGCACGGTTCAAATGTTGCGCCCCCCGGGGTCGCAGTTGGTTCCCGAGGTGTGGCACAAACGCTAGGGTTTGGAAAAACAGTTGAGGCCGGCAAGCGCATCAGATCGGGCCATGATGCCAAATCATGCGTTAAACCATTGGAAACCCGTGTATCGCTTGACCACTCGCCAACATAATCGCAAAGTCTGTGCGTCGGGTCCGGGCGGGGATGCGATACGGAATATTGGAGCCCAATGAATAATGTCGCGTTTCAGTAAGGTCGCTTGGAAAGAGGGGCTTTTCATTAAGCCTCAACATCTGCAACAGGCAGACCGATATATGGAGCGCACGGTGGTGGCGCGCACGGCGCATCTGACCCCTTTTCCATGGGGCATCGCAGAGCTCGGCTTTGATCAGGGGCAGTTGAGGCAAGGACGGCTCGAACTGGAGCAAGTGTCGGGCATCATGCCCGACGGCACGCCGTTCGATGCACCGCACTCAAGCCCGCTGCCCCGCGAGATTGACGTGCCCGAAGACGCTGTTGGCAAGCTGATTTGGCTCACCTTGCCGAACCAGGCGCAGAATGATCGTGATGTTGGCATCGCAGATGACGCCAGTATGCGGTTCGTGCTGGCCGAAGAGCAGGGCGTTGCAGACACAACCGCCGCCTCGCGCATCGAAGAAAGCGTCGAAATTGCCGTTCCGCGCCTTGAACTTGTGCTGCGGGACAAACCGCGCGAAGGATATCAGTGTATCTGTCTGGGACGCATTGCAGATGTCAGCGATGGTACCGTGGTGACCCTTGATCAAGCGGTACCGCCAACGGGCCTGATCCTGAGCGTGCACCGCGCCTATGAAGGGTACCTGAAGGCGGTAACCGGCTCAGTTGAGGCGCGGCTGGAGGTTTTGGAACGATATGCGGCTGATCCGACCTCGGGCGGCGGTATGCAGGACAAAGACTACCTGATGCTCATGGTGCTGAACCGGGTGTTGCCGGTTCTGCGACATCTGCGCCGGCTACCATCTGTACACCCGGAACGTCTGTACGAAACGCTCGTGTCACTGGCTGGCGAACTCACCACATTCGAGGAGCGGGATCGTCGCGTACGGGATTACGGACGTTATCGCCACGATCAGCCTAAAGAGACCTTCAAACCTCTGGTCGATGACATCCGCCGCCTTCTGAGCCGCGATGTGGGTCGTGCCCTGCGCCTGACGCTGGAGCAACGGCGCGAGAACAGCTTTGCTGCGATTGTCGATGATCCAAACCTCTTTGCGCAGGCGACGTTCATTATCGAGGTAGCAGCCGCGCTTCCACTGACACAAATCCAGCAGCAGTTCCCGCAATTGTGTAAGGTGGGTCCATCGACGCGGATGAAGGAAATCATCGTCAACAACATGCCCGGTATCCCGCTGGTGCACACGCCCAACCCTCCGCCGCAAATCCGGGTTGTGGCCAATCACGTGTACTTTGTCGTGGACAAACAAAGTCCTTTGTGGCGCGATTTCTCTGTTGCACCGGCGATGGGCATGCATTTTGCAGGGGCTTGGCCCGGGCTCGAACTGGAGCTGTGGGCCATCCCGGAGGAGCGCTGAGCTATGTCAGACGACGAAGAGCGCACAGTATTCGGTCAAAAGCTGCCACCGCAGCCGGCACGCCCTGCTGCGCCTCCGCAGCCCGCGCCGCCGCCGCAGGCGCAACAGCCCGCGCCGCCGCATCCGCAGGCACACCCACCACAGCAGCCAGCATCGCCTGCGCCGCCGCCCCAACAACCCGCCCCGGCGGGCGAGAACACGATTTTTGGCCAGCGCATCCCACCGCAACAACCCGCACCGCAGGCCCAACCGCCGCAGCAACCCATGCCGCAAGCGCCACCGCCGCAGGCCGCGCCGCCGGCTGGCCCGCCACCAGGCGCGGAAGACACGTGGCTTGGTGGACGCCTTACCCCGTCTGCAGGCGCACCCGTGGCGCCGCCCCAGCAAGGTTACCCGCCGCAGCAACCATACTATCCGCCGCCCACACCCGCGGCGCCACCACAAGGCTATCCACCGCCACAGGCACC
This sequence comes from Pseudomonadota bacterium, assembly GCA_038532285.1. GTDB lineage: Bacteria > Pseudomonadota > Alphaproteobacteria > Rhodobacterales > Rhodobacteraceae > Tateyamaria. Next base: position 3,001 of record JBCBAV010000087.1, read on the forward strand.
TTACCCACCGCAGCAACCGCCGGGCGGACAATATCCACCTGCCTATCAGGACCCGTATGCACCACCCCAGCAACCGGGCTACACGCCCGTTGCGCCCACGCCGGATGGACAATTCCCGGATGCCGCGCACGCACAGCGGGCGCCGCAGCCACAGCGGGCTGGCCCCAAGATCGCCTTTACCGACGCACTCCGTGGCTCAGGGCTGGATGTTGGTTCGTCGTCGAACCCGATCATCGCCGCCGCGTCCGACTTGCTTGTGCTTCTTGGGCGCCTGCGCACCGGCATGGTCGAGATGCAAGCGATCCCGCTGCGGGATCACGTGGTCCGGGAGATCGCCGGTTTTGTACAAAAGTGTCAGGAAGCGGGTGTGCCGCAGGACGACATAGACGTCTCGCGCTATGCGCTGGCCGCCACTGCCGACGATATCGTGCAGACCATTCCGGGCAACGATCCACAGTACTGGCAGCAGTTTTCGATGGCCGCTGAGCTGCTCGGTGACCGGACGGCGGGCATCGGGTTTTTCGCGCACCTCGAGCAGGTCATCGGCCTGCCCAACCAGCGTGCCAACGCATTGGAATTAATGCTGGTCTGCCTCGCACTCGGGTTTGAAGGCAAATATCGCACGGAACCCAATGGGCCTGTCATGCTGAGCCGCTTGCGCATGGAGGTCTACCAACGGTTCCGCGCCGCCAACGACCGTCCGCCCGAAGAATTGAGCCACAAGTGGGTGCCGGTACTTCTCGGCGGCCGCCGCCAACAGGGCAGTGTCCCCCTCTGGCTTGTCGGTGGCGTTGCGGGTGCGATGGTCCTGGCATTGTTTGTGACCTTGTCTTGGCTTCTGTCCGGCGACGCGCAAGCAGCACAGGATGATATCATCGGCCTGCACGCGAACCTCAGCGAGGTTGTGATCGAACGCAGCGAGGAAGTCATCGAATACGAGGCCCCGCCAACCGGCCAGCTTGAACGGATCGAAGGCCGACTTGCTGCCGAGATCGAGGCGGGCGCGGTCGAGGTAAATGAAAGCGGCGACTATATCTCGGTCAGGTTGCGCGAGGCATTACGCTTTGGTTCCGGTTCGGCTGATCTGACCAATGACATTAGCGGGTTGGGCAAACGGATCGCCGACGTTCTCGAGGCGGAACCGGGTAACATCATCATCGAAGGCCATTCCGATAACATTCCACCGAGCGGTCGCGGTCGCTACAAAACCAACGAAGCGTTGAGCGAAGCGCGTGCCGAAACCGTCCGCGCCCTCGTTGAACCGCATCTGAGCGATCCCACGCGTATCGAAGTGCGCGGCGTTGGCCCTGCCAAACCGCTCGACACCGCAAACACCAAGGAAGCGCGCGCCAAGAACCGGCGCGTCGAAATCCTGCTGCAGAAGGAAGAACGACTGTGAGAGTTGTTCTGAAATGGCTCAATCCCATCAACTGGTGGGGCGTAAAGTGGCTACGCTGGATCATGATTGGTCTGGGCATCCTGTGCATTTGCGCGACCATTTGGTTCGGCCTGCCGATCTTTGGCGTGCCGTGGCTGGCATCCCTGTGGTTCCGGCTTCTGATCATCACACTGATCCTCGCCCCAATCGCGGTGATGAGCTTTCTCAACTACCGCAAGCGCAAACAGGCAGCGTCCGAGCTTGAAGAGTCGCTGATGGAACAGCCCGTCGGCGACGGCGCGATTCTGCATGACCGGATGCAAGAAGCGTTGGGCAAGCTGAAGAAATCCGGCGGCGCCACATATCTGTACGATCTTCCTTGGTACATCATCATCGGCCCCCCCGGCGCGGGCAAAACCACCGCTCTGGTGCATTCCGGTCTGGAATTCCCGGGCACGGACGCAAGCGCTGTCGCTGGCTTTGGCGGGACCAAGAATTGCGATTTCTGGTTCTCCGAAGAAGCGGTGCTGATCGACACCGCGGGTCGTTACACGACCCAGGACAGTGACGCGCGCGCCGACAAGATGAGTTGGCAGGCCTTCCTCGACCAGCTCAAGAAAGCGCGTACCAACCAGCCGATCAACGGGGTCATCCTTGCGTTTTCTTGCGAGGACATGATGACCGCGACCGATGACACGCTGGACACGCACGCGTTGGCGGTGCGCAAACGTCTCGAGGAATTGCACGAAACACTGCGCATCGACGTTCCGGTATACGTCCTATTTACCAAGGCGGACCTCATTTCGGGTTTCCGCGAGTTCTTTGGCAACTACAACGAAGAAAGGCGCAAGGCTGTCTGGGGCGTGACGTTCCAGACCAAGGACCGAAAAGAGGAAACCTACCGCTCGGTTGCAAGCGAGTTCGACAAGCTCATCTCGCGCCTGTCGGACGAGGTCACCGACCGCATGAACGAAGAGCCCGACACCGTCGCGCGTATTGCGATGTTCGGGTTCCCCGGGCAGTTGGTACTGCTGCAACGAAACGTGTCAGACTTTCTACGCCGCGTGTTCCAAAAAGGAACGGACCTGCATGCCATCCTGCGCGGTTTCTATTTCACATCTGGCACGCAGGAAGGCACGCCCATTGACCAGGTTCTGGGCGCCATGGCGGGCGAACAGGGGTTCACGCCCAATTTCATGTCCGGCAAGGGCCGAAGCTATTTCCTGCATGACCTGCTGAAATCCGTGATCTTCAAGGAACGGGATTGGGTCGGGTATGATTTCAAGGCGATGCGGCGGCGGGCAATTTTCCGCACCGGGGTTATGGGCCTGATCTCCGTTGCGGTGCTGGGGGCGTTTGGCCTGTTTGGATTCAGCTTCTGGCAGAACGCGTCACTGATCCGCGAGGCGGCGGCGGCCACCGACAGCTACCAGATCGAAGCGCAGGGGCTGCTGCGCCAGAACATTATTGACGACCCAAGCACGCGCCCGATCTTGCAATCTCTGGCCTTGGCCCGCGATATCCCCGCCGGTTGGGCAGATCCCCGCGAGCAGCAATTTGCTGAACGTGTAGGCCTGTCGCGTCGCGCCTCGATCCGGTCAGCCGCCCTGCAATCCTATTCTGACAGTCTCGAACGCCTCTTGCGTCCGCGCATGATGCTCTATCTCGAAAACAGGCTGCCCCGGCTTCTGACCGAGGGGAACACCGAAGAAGCGTATCGCGCGCTCAAGGTGTACATCCTTCTGGCCAAGGAACAGCCTGGCAAATCAGACGATGTGGCAATCCAGGCGTATTTCGCTGAAGCGTGGGGGCCTGAGTATTCCGAACCGGGCCTCGATGGCGAGTACCGAGAGATTAACGAACATCTCGCCGCGATGCTGGAACTGGACGAGACGATTGAACCGACGCTCAAGCCCGATGCGGAATTGGTCGAGCGCACGCAAAAGGAAATTGCAACGCTCAGCCTTGCGCAACAGGCCTACAGCTCAATCCTGAGCCAGGCCGCAACGCTGCAGCCGTTCCGCCTGACAGATGAGCTGGCGGATGTGCAGGCCGACGTTGTTTTCCGCACCACCGATGGCAAACCACTGGAAAGCCTGGAGGTGCCGGGGTTGTTCACGTTCACCGGCTATTGGGCATTCTTCCAAGACGCGGTGGCGAATGCCGCCACGCGGCTGGAAGAGGAACGCTGGGTTCTCGGCAAACCGGGCGAAGGGGTTGATTATCAGGGCCAGCTGTTGGGTTTGAACCGCGACCTGCACGCGTTCTACGCGTCGGATTTTGCCGAAAAGTGGAACAACATGCTCGGCCGCATCGAACTGGTGCCGATGTCCGCCGGCGCACCACAGTTCCCGGGCCTTGCCGTGGCATCCGCGCCTTTTGCCTCGCCCATTCTGAAACTGGCCGTCGCAGTAGATTCTGAAACGCGCCTGACACGTTTTCTCGACGCGGTCGAGGGGATCGACAACCCGGCTGAACTTTTGGCCTCGGGCGGAGATGTGGGCAGCCAGATGGCCGATGTCGGCTTTAGCGAAGTGCAGCGCAGGTCCGGTGCGATTCAGAAAATCTTTCTCAACCTGCTGCGTGACAAAGCCAAATTCCAAGAGCGCGCGGTCAGCAACGCTGCGGCACCATCTCAACGCCGAACGCTTGAGACCATCGAACGCCGGTTCGAAAAATGGCACGCCTTTGTCCGCGGTGAAACGAACGCGCGTCCGGTTGACGTTATGCTCGCGGGCATGGGCGAGTTGCTGACCAACCGGCAACTTGCCGGTCGCGGCGGCAACACGCTGCTTGACCAGCGCGGCATGCAGGACGCGCTGAACACGCTGAGCCAAGGGGTGCCGTTCTATCCCGAAACCATCGTCGGCTTTGTCAACTCGATCGAATCCGAATTCCTGACGATCACGGCCAATGCATCGATGGGCGAACTGCAGCGTGCACTTTCGGAAGAGGTATCGTCTTACTGCACCCAGAACGTGTCATCCGCCTTCCCCTTTGCCGGGCGCGGTGCGCGGCACCTGTCCACGTCCGTGTTCGGGGAATTCTTCGGATATGGCGGACGGATGCAGACCTTCTACGACACCTATCTGCGCGAACATACTCAGCGCGAAGCGGATGGGCGTATCGTGGCACGTGAAGGCAGCCCGTTGGGCGCGCGCCTGAGTTCGGCCACGCTGAGCCAGTTTGCCCGCGCCGAACGTATCCGGCAGGCGTTTTTTGCGCCTGACAGTTCCGCCCCGTCGGTCAGCTTTGCGATCTCGATGGTGGCCGCGTCGCCCACGGTGGAAAGCACCAACATCAACATGAGCGGGCGCGAGGTACAGCTGTTCCCGAACTCGTCCGGCGCCAGCTTTACATGGCCGGATGACACGGCCGACATCACCGTTGTGCTGCTGCCACAGGCCGAAAATGCAGACAACGGGCTGCGGTTCGGAGGCGGGCGCTGGTCGCTGTCGGAATTCATTTCCCGTGGACGGAACAAGACATCTGGCACGCGGGCTGATGTCACCTATCAGGTCGGAGGCCGGTCTGTGACACTTCGACTCGAATTCGACAGCATCGCCATACCGTTCCTGATGCGTGAGCTTTCAGACTTCTCCTGCCCCACAACGATTGAGTGACCACTGTGACTGCGCCCACTACCGTCGTTTATGGCAAGCATCCAGCATACGGTGACTTTTTGGCGCACGGCATGGAGCACGACTTTCTGAGCCATTTCGACAAGTGGCTGGAAGGGATCTTGCCGAACCTGAAAAAAGGGCTCGGTGATGCATGGGAAGCTGCTTGGGCGTCGGCTCCGCCTTTGAGCTTCTGGATCGGGCCGGATGTGATCGGTGCACCGTTGATGGGCTTGTTTCTGCCATCACAAGACAAGGTTGGTCGGCGCTTTCCGTTGATCTTTGGGCTGACCGGGGTTGTCACGCCACCGCCGTTGCATCCAGCGCATGACGAGGGGCCGTATCGCGCCTTGGCCACTCATATCGCCCAATTTCAGGTGCCAAAGGATGGAACACGGGGTGTTGCAACCTTGATCGAAGGATTCCAACCACCTGCCTTGCAAGGCGTGGAATTCGAACCGGGACAGGACGGCGCGCTGTGGGGCCACCGCGATGACGGGGATTTGCCCCGGCTCTTTGCAGATGCGCTGAGCGCGGATGCTGACAAAGCGCAGTTGGCTCGCACCCACTGGTGGCATGAGGCATTACCGACACGGTCCGCCGGTTGGCTGGGGGCAAATGGCCTCCCCGACCTTACTGGAATGCGCTGGCTGTTGACAGAACGCGGGCGCGAAGCGAGAGATTCTGAGAATGAGTGAGAGATCAGAACCGAGTTTTGCGTTCGAAACCGCCACGCTGAGCGATGTGGGCTGCGTGCGCAAGGTGAACGAAGACAGCTTTCTTGCATCGCCGGACAGCGGTCTGTGGCTGGTCGCAGACGGCATGGGTGGCCATGCGGCAGGCGATTATGCCAGCCAATCGATCGTGGGCGAGATGAGCACGGTCGGTGTTCCCGGCGGGGCAGTTGATCTTCGATCAAGGTTCATGGAGCGACTGACCACCGCAAACCAACGCATTCTGCACCATGCCGCCGAATTGGGCGGCGGCACCATTGGCTCTACCGTTGCAGCATTGTTGGTCAGTCAGGGACACTATGCGGGCATCTGGTCTGGCGACAGTCGCGTCTACCGGCTGCGAGGCGGCGTGCTGAGCCAGGTGACACGAGACCATACCGAGGTGCAGGCGTTGCTCGATGCGGGGTCTATCACCGCTGCCGAAGCTGAGGCATGGCCGCGCAAAAACGTGATCACACGAGCCATCGGCGTGACCGCCGAACCCGAGTGCGACATGGTCGAAGGTGTGTTGAATGACAAGGATACCTTCCTTTTGTGTTCGGATGGACTGACCGAGTATTTTCATGATGACGAGCTTGAGCGGGTCATGATGCAATTCAGCCCGGACCTTGATGCGCTTTGCCGACATTTGGTTGACCGCGCCCTTGAGCGCGGCGGCAAAGACAATGTGACAGTCGTTGTGGTAAGGTGCCACCAGATCCCATTGCCCGAACTGGAAGCCGAAGGGGTCTTTCCTGAGTTTGGGGGTTATCTGTGAGCACTGGAGACAATACCCAGCCGCCCAAGCGGCCAGAAGTGCCGGATGAGGATGAAGATCGCACGCTGATCGCGCCTATTCCCGTGGCCAAACCCGCGCCCGGCACAGACACTCAGGATGAGGATGGGGATCGTACGATCATCGGCGGCATGGCAGCTGCGGCACCGCCGCAGCCCGATCCTGCAGAGGCGGCGACACCGGTTGATGACGGCGATCGCACGATCATCGGCGGTTTTGGCGGCGACACACCGTCGCCCAGCCCAGCACCGAGCGCGGAACCGGTTCCCGAACAAGAAGCCGGATCGACATATCGCCCGTTTTCGCAAACCGACATTCCGGACCCGACGGCAGCGCCCGACCCAACCAACGCCGCCGCAGCGGCTGCTGCTGTCGCAGCTAGCGTGACACCTGCACCCGCAGCACCGTCCCCAACGGCAACGCCAGCACCGGATCTCGACAATGATGACGGTTTGGAAGCGACTCAATTGACTACCGGCGGCGTAACCGGGACTGAAGCGAAAGAGCCGATAAGCAACCTCGAACCTGGTGCGGTCATCAACAACATGTACCGGGTGGAGGAACGGCTTGACCAAGGCGGGATGGGCCGCGTTTATCGAGGTGTGGAGATCGGCACAGGCGAAAGTGTCGCGATCAAAGTGATCCTGCCGGAAATGGCCGAAGATATCCGTGTAGCACAGATGTTCCGCCGCGAGGCGCGCACCTTGCGCCAACTGCACCACGACGCCATCGTTCGCTACTTTGCCTATGTGCCCCCCGATGCAAACATGAACCTGCACGTGCTGGTCATGGGCTTTATTCAGGGCAACAAGCTGAGCGACAAGCTCAAGAACGATGGCCCGCTGTCCCCCGACGACGTGTGCACCCTTTTCACCAGGCTTGCTGACGGCCTGGACCGTGCGCACAAGATCGGCGTCGTGCACCGCGACCTGTCACCCGACAACGTCATGCTTGCGGATAATGACATCACCCAGGCCGTGATCATCGATTTCGGCATTTCCCGTTCGTCCAAGATCAAGGACGTGACGATTGGAAACGAGTTTGCCGGCAAGCTGAAATATGTGTCGCCCGAACAGCTTGGCGCGTACGGTGGAGAGGCCGAAGCGCCAAGCGACATCTATTCACTCGGGCTTTTGATTATCGCGTGTCTTCAGGGCAAGGCCGTGAACATGGGAGACAGCATCGTCGAGGCGGTGCAAAAACGTCAGGGTGTGCCAGATATAAACGAGATGCCCGTGGCATTTCAGGCGCTGTTACACAACATGTTGCAACCTGATCCAACCCAGCGCTTGCAGTCGATGACTCAGGTGATCGACGGCTTGAAAGCAATCAGTGGGGATGAGCCAACGGCCACCTCCGCAGGGCTTTACCAACGCACTATCGGCGCGACCAACCGTACCGTGGCCGGATTGCAAGCGGCACCGACCGCACGGCAGGAAAGCTTTGTCACCACCATTCCTGCGGCGACTTCGTCCGACGATGGCGCAGAAAACAGCCCGGCCGTGGTCGAGAAATCGGGCGGTGGGTTTGGCATCGTCGCTGCCTTGATCCTTGTCGCAGCGCTGGCGGGCGGTGGCGGGTGGTATTACATGAACGCGACCGGCACCAATGCTGATGGTGAAACGACCGGCAAGGCGCAAGGACTTACCCGGGTCGAAGGCAGCCGTGACACTTATCTGGCAGAAGCCGTGCCCGAGGGGTGCACCTATGCCGCGCGCCGGGGCCAGGGCCCGAATACCGGCATGATCGAAGGTTTTGCTCAGGATCCAAGCACGTTGGCTGGCGTCGGTGAAGGCTGGACCCGTCAATTTGGCACCAACCCAGCTGTTATTGACCGCGTCATCGGCGCGCCGCAATGCGCTGCACTTGAGTTTGCGCGCACTTTCCAGGGCACCAGTGGCGGTGCGATCGAAATGGCGTTGGACCAAACCACAGTGTCGCGCGCGGATGGCGTTGTGGGGACGATCCATGGAAGCGCGGGACGTGAAAACTGGTTGGCTTTGGTTGCACCAAATGGGCGGGTATTTTCACTGATGAGCCAGCTTGGCGACCCGATCGGTGAACAGCGCACATTCTCTTTCCGATTGCCGTCTGCTCAGCCGGGGACCTATGTCTTGATCGCCACTGCGTCCGATGAGGCGTTGGTGCGCGCTGCTGCCATGCAGGACGGAACGGCTGCGTCCGAGTTCCTGCCGCTGATGACGCGCGAGTTGACGGATGATGGTTTGGGCGCCGTGGATATCGGCGTCGTGGAAATCACGCGCTAGCGCACGTCGAACGTCGCCAATCCGAACAATGCGTTTTCAAGCACGTCTGCCGGCAGTGCCGCAAATGCATCTTGCGCCAACAGCCCAATTCCACCGGACAGATCAATGGGTTGATCAGGCGAACCGAGCACCACCATTACCTGGCGTGTGTCCCGTGCAGGACCCGATCGCGCAACAGGTGCATCGATCACCGGGTCGTTGCCGTCCAGTGTCGTGAAACGCGCCAAATCTTGCACGACGCCGTTGTCGTCAATGAGTACCAGCGTCAGGAACAGTCCGCCCGACCCGAGTACGCGCGCTTGCAGACTGTCGCCGCTGTTCAGCGTGGTGCTTTCAAGCGCCAGACCAATGCGGCTGGCGGGGTAGGTGGTGGTTTGTCGGACCGCGTCCAGAACAGCGCATTGACGGGGATCAAGGATTTCGCGCGTTTGTGCAGGTGTATCGTCAAATCCATCAAGGATACGCGTGGCCAGTGTGTCGAGATCGCTGGGCGTGGCCCCGATAAAGGAAATACCAACGCCGTCCCCGCCAGCGCGGCGCGGCAAGGCCAGCGCGCACTGCGGCGCTGGCGTTGCGCGAATCCGTTGCAACAGCGCGCCGATCTGCAATGCGGCCGGTGACGGGTTAGCGATAGGCTGCGCGCGCGGTTGGACCGGCGGCGACACAGTGTCGGTCTCTGTGTCAGGTAGCACAGCAACCTCTGTTTCAGGCTCTTGTTCGGCTTCGACATCAGGCTCGACCGATATTTCGGGCTCCGTTTCGAGCTCAGGTTCTAACGGCTCCGGTGTTGCAGGCTCCTCGTCGATTGGTAAGGCGACCGTTTCGACGGGCTCGGGTTCCGGTTCGGGTTCTATTGCGGTTGTTTCGGGCAACACTGGTTCGGGTTCAGGCAGAACCAGCGCTGCGATGTCTTCTTCGACAATCTGCGGCTCGGGTGCGATCACGTCGGGCACCACAACATCAGGGGCCAGCGCCGTATCCGACGTCGCCGCGGGCGCAACGGATTCAGCAAGTGGGTTGATCACCGTATCATCAACAAGGCTGAGGTCATCGATCGTCAGGTCATCGGGATCGTCTTCGGGGATCGGGGTCAATGCCTCGGCAATCTGTGGCTCGGGCTCGGGCAGCGTTTCTTCGGGTTCGATCAACGGCTCAGGCTCAGGCTCCAAAAGCGTTTCTGCTTCGGGCTCGACCTCTACCTCGGGCACCAACGGCTCAGGCTCAGGCTCAGGCTCAAGCAAGGCCAGATCTTCTTCCTGGATGAGCGGCTCTTCTTCCGGGATGATCTCTTCGACTTCTGCAGTCTCGATGGGTTCCGGTTCGGCCTCGAGCACCTCTGGTTCTGCTTCGAGGGCCGTATCGTCGGGCAGCAGCGCTTCCGCGTCTTCCTCGGCCAGTAAATCCTGTTCGTCGACTTCCTCCAGCGCGTCCGCGCGGTCCTCGGGATCAAGTGCGACAGCGTCTTCGGGAACCTCCAACTCCGGTTCGAAATCCTCCAACTCGATGATATCCGCGTCGATGATTTCAAGTGTGATCTCATATTCCGGTTCGCGCACAGCAGGCGTTGTCGGCTCTGGTAGCATCGCCACGGAAGACGTTAACACCGCGGTGATTGCCAGCCCGTGCAGTGCCGTGGAACCGGTGATCGAGGCGAACCAGGCTTTGCTGCTGACCGGGGCATACGGCAGGAAGCTCATTCTTCGGCCTCCGCGTCTTTGCGGTGCACCGTCACGAGGCGAACCTGAACAGCGATCAGATTCTCGGCATCAATGAGATCAAAAAGTGCGGCGGCGTTCGCTTCGCGGTCTGCCAATACATGCAGCATGGGATCGTCGATCAACGCCGCAGCCAAGCCGCCTTGCGGTACCGGTTCCCCATCCAGCGTCATTTCACCTTCAGGTGAAACGGTCAGAAGTGGTTTTGGCAGCAAATCCAGTGGAAGTTCTGTTGTGTCCGGCAGCGTCACAGTGACCACAGTCGAGTTCGAAAGCGAACCGGTCGTCAAAAAGAAAAAGATCAGCAGCAACACGATATTCACGATGGCCAAGGCACTGTCCATCCGCTGTGATGTACGCCGAACGGCAAGGCGGCTGCCGCGGATCATCGCGTGCGATTGCGGGCCAGTTGGACCGCCTCCACTTCGGCGCTGTCGAGCGCTTCGAGCGCTGTGGCCACATCCTGGACCCGCGCTTCGGGTCCTACAACAATGACCACCTGACCGGGATCGTCCTGACTGCCGATCGCCTCGGCCAGTGATGCCAACTGATCAATTTCGAACACCTGCCCATTTGTGGTAGCGGTGCCATTGCCCAGTTCCCAGATGGTGGTGCCGCTATCCTCGACCGCCGCTGGCGCGGGTTGTTCGGCGTTTTCATCCTCTGGGCCGACCGGTTCGTTCTGCGCCTCGCTTTCCTCGACCGCGTCAGGTGTCGTTTTTAGCGTCACGAGCGAATAAGGCGTCAAACTTGTCGACAGCATAAAAAAGATCAGTAGCTGAAACATCGCATCCGCGAGCGGTGTCAGCGCCACGCGGTAACTGCGCGGCCGTTCGGGAAGGGGTTCGTAAGAAGAGCCCATGGCCCGCGACTTCCCTTAACCGGTACCCGAATTCGGATCGACCCGGCCGTGAATTGCTGCGGACATAACCGCTTCCATCATGTTCCGTTCACGGTCGATGCGACCCTCAAGAAAAGTGGCGATAAAAAATGCGATGAGCGCGATGCCCAATCCTGCAGCAGTGGTAATCAGCGCGATGTAGATACCAGAGGCAAGCGCGGTCGGGTCGACAGCGCCATCCGTCACAGCAAGAACTGAGAACGCATCGATCATCCCGATCACAGTACCCAACAGTCCCAGCATCGGTGCAGACTGCACAACCATGTCCAGCGAACGCATCCGTTCACTCAGCGTGGCCAGTTCGACGATGGCCGTCTGTCGGCTCAGTTCTTCGGCATAGCTGGTGTCACCGGGGCGAGCCTGAATGCCAGAGAAAACAGCCTGCAACACCCTGCTCAACACTGATTTACGCCGACCTGCGGTGCGAATGGCCTGTTCAACCCGACCATTTAGCCAGTCATCGAGGATCTTTTCCGCTTCCTTGCGCCTGCCGACACCCAGCTTTGCGAACTGACCCAGCTTAAAGAGCCCAATGCTCAGCGCAAACAGGGACAGCAGAGCAAGAAACCCATAAATGACGTACGACGCCAGCTGAAAGATCGTTATTTCCATGATTAATCACAACATATTTGCGCCCGAGAAGTGGGCTGATTGGGCCTACAGGCCAAAAGCGATCTCAGTGCGCGAGGTCACGGTCAGCTCGCTCAAGCAGACATCACTGTCATTGCCGCCGCTGCCCGCCACTTTGCAAGCGGCCACGTCGTTCACCACAATTTCAGAGAGCTCCGCACAGCCGCCGGGCAGATTAAAAAGCAGAACACGCCGCTTTCCGACATCAAGACTTCCTAGAGACAGCGCCAAGAGGTTCTTGAACACGCCTTCGGCATCAAAGAAGGCAACTCGAAGGCTGATTTCATCCAACACCTGATCAAGACCGTTTCGCGCATAGAATACCACCTGACATTTGCCGTCTTCGGTGGCCGTCGCCTTGTTCAATTCAAGAGAGATTTTGCCCCCGCCCTCTTGCGCATGTGTTGCACCCGCGCACAGAGAGCCGACTGTCAGAGCAGCCATGAAAATATTGCGCAGCATGATTGTTCTCCGATCGCCAAGCCCCAAACCAATACCGCAATTAGCGGCGGAAGGCCGGTTCAAGTCAACTAGAGAATTTGTTGCCGATCAGCGATATACGCCAATCACGTAGTCAGGGGTCGACACCGACTGTGACGACAGGAACGACGGAGTCTGCGCCACGATCACAGGGCGCATCTTGGCGCGGTTCGATTGCTTCTGGGGCAGAACACGTGGCTCAACCCGCGCGACCTTCTGCGTGCGAACCTTTTTCTTCGGCGCTACGGTACGCTTTGGTGCGGAACGCGATGCCACTACAGGTTTCGGCGGGATCAAACTGTCACCCACACTGGGCGCTGGTACTGCAGGATCTGCGGTCGTCGCAAATGGCGTCAGGATCAAAGGCGCATCATTTTCGACATCCGGCATTCCCGGCAGCGCGTCTGGCGATACACGGGCAAGGGTGGGCGCGGGCACAAAGTACGGTGTCACGAAACGATCGCCACTCTGAGGCACAACACGCACCTCGGGCTCGGCCAAGCGAGCCACCTTTGGTCCCGTGGCGCTATGCAACGATGCCAGTGCAATCGCACCGGCGGCAGAAGCACCTACAAGGGTCATCGAAATAAGCAGCGTTCGTATCATCATGGCATTGATATAACACGCGACATTGGCGATTTCACCTGTCTATGATGCACTACGAACGACAAGTGCAGGATCCGGACAACACCTTTATGGCGGTTCGAAAATTTTTCTCAAAAAATCATATACTTAGCAATTCGATCCAGAACTGGCAGTTGTGGCAGTTTTCCGCTTGCGCGATTTTCTGCCTATGGATTGTAGCTAACCCCTCAACAGCACGAGCAAATTTCCAGTTTTGTAACCAAACTCTGGATGTGGTGAACGTGGCAATCGGCGCATACGACACCGATGCATGGGAAACCGCAGGGTGGTGGACTGTTGGGCCGAACCAGTGTGCGAATGTCATCGAAGATACACTGACATCTCGATATATTTACGTCTATGCACGGGACGTCTTTAATGCGTCCATGTTACAAGGAACGACAACCATGTGTGTTGATCCAGGTGAGTTTCGCATTCGCGGCCGAGAGGATTGTTTGATTCGCGGACATATTTCGGCGCAATTTCACGAGGTGGACACCCGCCGGTCGGAACGCTGGACGTTCTTTCTGCGCGCCGGGTTCGAATAACTTGCCTGCGCAAGGGCGCGGCGGCTATCATGCCCTAGAATTGTCATCTCACT
>JBCBAV010000088.1:0-16683 GCA_038532285.1 Pseudomonadota bacterium
GTCTGCCCGGGCCTCGATCCCGATGCGCGACGCGATCCGACCCTCACCGGCCCGGTCATCGAAATCCGCGGTCAGCAGATAGGTCTCCATGCCCCGCTCGCGGTAGTTATGGGCTGCCTGCAACAGGACCGTCGATTTGCCCGCGTTCATGGTGGAATAGTGAAAATAGAGCTTTGCCATGCGCATCTGTTACGCACAGCAGCGGTGCCCTGCAAGACGGCAGGCCGGCACATGTGTGGCTTGCGTCATGCGGGCAGCCGTTGCAGGTTAATCGGGGGTTAAACGGTACGCGCATGAAAGATGTCGAGGACAAGGACGATTTCCTGGGAATGCTCAGGGCGATTGACGGCTTTGCCTCGCTGCATCCCGACACGTTGCAGGACGTCATGGAACTGGCGGACCTTTTGCACATCAATAGGGGTGAGGCGCTGATCCGACAGGGCGACAAGGCCGAATGTCTCTATATCGCTGTCAGCGGGCGTTTCACTGTTTTTGTCGGTGAAAGTGCGATTGCCGAGATTAGCCCTGGCGAGCCGGTCGGCGAATTGGCCTTTTTTGCAGGTGGCACCCGCACCGCCAATGTGATTGCCGCGCGCGACAGCAGCGCCCTGTCGCTCAGCCGCGAGGCGTATGACACGCTCTCTGCCAAAAGCCCCGATCTGGCCAACGGCATCCTTGCAGCACTCAGCGCGCGGCTGGCGCGCAATGTTGCGGCCAGCCCGGTGTTGCGGCCCGTGGCGGGCAATGTCTGTGCGGTGCTGCCGGGGGCCAACGCTCGGCTTGCCCCGCGCTTTCTCGACGGATTGCGCAGCGCCTTTGCGGCCGCTCCCAACTGGAAGGTGGTTGATGAACACGCCCGCCCGGCCGAACTGCACGACGACGCAGATGCAACGCGCCGCTGGGTCCGCTCGCTCGAGGCGATGCATGACACCGTTGTCCTGATCTGCACCGACCCCGACGCCGACCCGGTCTGGCGTCGCGCGATCATGAACAACAGCGACACCATCGTGATCGCTGTCCCGAAGGGCGCCTATTTCAACCCGATGGAGGGGCCCTCGGCGCTGGAACGGCAGGTCTACCACGCCAAGATGGCCGCGAATGTGCAACTCGTGCTGTACCGCGACAGCGCCAGCGACAGCCGCGCCCAGACCGTGAAATGGCTCGATGGGCGCGAGGTCGGCCTGCACCACCACCTCGCCCTCGACCAGCCCGAGGATTTCGCGCGCATCGGCCGGTTCATGCGCGGCGAGGCGATGGGCCTGGTGATGTGCGGCGGCGGGTCGTTCGGCACAGCACATCTGGGCGCGATCCACCTGCTGCAACAGCGCGGCTACCGGTTCGACTATGTGGGTGGCACCTCTGTCGGGTCGGCCATGGCAGGCGCGTTGGCGATGGGGCTGTCGCCCGATGACGTGATGGACAAATGCGAAGACATCTTCCTGCGGTCCAAGGCGATGTCACGCTATACCCTGCCGCGGCACGGGTTGCTGGATCACCACGCGCTCGACGCGGCCTTTCTGCACCACTACGGCACGCAGGATATCGAGGATCTGCCGCTGAATTACTACGCGGTTGCCACCAGCCTGACTTACAACGACATCTGCGTGATCCGCACCGGCCCCCTGCGGCAGGCGATCCGCGCGTCCTCGGCAATCCCGGGGATTTTCCCGCCGATGATCCTCGATGATGGCGAGGTGCTGATCGACGGCAGCCTGATCGACAACGTGCCCATCGACGCCATGCGTGCGCTGAAACCGGGGCCGAACGTGATCCTGAACTTCATGCCGGACAAGGCGTGGCGCACCCGCGGCAAATACCAGGACCTGCCCACCCGCGCCCAGACGATCCGCAGCGTGCTGAGCAAGCCGAAAAAGGGCAAACCGCGCCTGCCCACCGCGTTTTCGATCCTGCAACGCGCGATGGTCGTCAACGCCCGCCGCCTGCTGAACGAGATCGACGTGGGCGACGACGTGCTCTTGAACCTGCAGGTGCTGCCGGGAATGAGCTTCATGGACTGGAAACGCGGCCGCGCGCTCTTTGATGCGGCGCATGCCCAGATGGAAGGCGCGCTGGAGCGGGCAGGAAGTTTCGATCTCAGCACCGCAGACGGTCGCCTTGATCACTTGCGTGCGGCGTCACCTCTGGTGAAACAGGTGGCCGCCGATATGGGGCTGACGACGCGCTAGGCGCGCCGCTCGACGATCACCGACCCCACCGAATAGCCCGCGCCAAATGAACAGATCACACCGACATCGCCGGGCTGCATGTCATCCGAATGCTTGGAAAACGCGATGATCGACCCGGCAGACGACGTGTTGGCGTAATCCTGCAGGATGTTGGGCTGCTCTTCGGGCGCAGGATCGCGGCCCAGCACCTTCTTGCCGATGAAATCGTTCATCGTCTTGTTGGCCTGATGCAGCCACAGCCGCTTGATTTCGCCCGCGACGATGCCCTCATCGCTCATGTGATCGCCGATGTGGCTGGCGACCATCGGCAGTACCTCCTTGAACACCTTGCGCCCGTTCTGCATGAACTGCATGTCGCGGCGATCCTTCAGGCCGTCCGGGCGCGAGCGGCGCAAAAAACCGTTGTTGTTGCGGATGTTGTTGGAAAATACCGTCGCACAGCGTGTCGACCGGATCGCGAAATAGGGGCCGGTGGCCGCCTCCTCGCGTTCAACCAGCGTCGCGGTTGCCACGTCGCCAAAGATGAAATGACAATCCCGGTCGCGCCATTCCAGATGCGCCGAACAGATCTCGGGATTGATGACCAGCGCCGACCGGATCGACCCCGACCGCACCATGTCCGCCGCCGCCTGCAAGCCGAATGTCGCTGACGAACAGGCCACGTTCATGTCAAAGGCAAAGCCGTTGATCCCCAGCGCCTGCTGAATCTCGATCGCCACCGCCGGATAGGCCCGTTCGAGGTTTGACGCCGCACAAATCACCGCATCCACGTCCGCCGCGGTCTTGCCGGCCTGCGCCAGCGCCGTTTTCGCGGCGTCCACCGCCATTTCGGTCATGATCCCCGGCTCGTCATCGCTGCGCTGGCGCAGCAGCGGGTGCATCACCTCGGGGTCCAGAATGCCGGATTTGTCCATGACATAGCGCTGTTCGATCCCCGACGCTTTCACGATGAACTCTTCGGACGAATGCTCTTTGGCCGCGACGGTTCCAGCGGCAATCTCACCTGCGTGGTCGGCGTTGAACCGGTCGGCATAGGCGTTGAACGCCGCCACCAGTTCGGCGTTGGAAATCGACTGCTCTGGCGTGAAAACGCCGGTTCCGGTGATCACTGGAGAATAGGTCATTTCGCCCTCGTATTGGGCCGCGTTCGGCCATCGCCGCAATTTAATCGGCGGGCCAATGCCCCGCAAGGCCCAGATGCGCGCGGCACTGCAGCATTGAGAATGCCGCACGTGCACAGTAACGTGACGTTATGCACACCAAGAAGGGTCAGCCATGACACGCACCGCCATCATCACCGGCTCCACCAGCGGCATCGGCCTCGGCATCGCCGAAGCCTATGTGTCCGAAGGGTTTAACGTCATGCTCAACGGCTTTGGCGACACAGGCGAGATCGAGGCGACGCGCGCCCGGCTCGATTCGTCCGGAACGGGAACCGTGGCCTATCACGGCGCCGACATGACCAAACCGGACGAGATCGCCGATCTGGTCAAAACCGCCGAGGATCAGTTCGGCGCGGTCGATGTCGTGGTCAACAACGCAGGCATCCAGTTCGTCTCGCCGGTCGAAGAGTTTCCCATCGAAAAGTGGGACGCGATCATCGCGATCAATCTGACCTCGTCCTTTCACACCATCCGCGCCGCCCTGCCGGGGATGAAGGATCGCGGCTTTGGCCGCATCATCAACATCGCCTCGGCCCATGGCCTTGTCGCATCGCCGTTCAAATCGGCCTATGTGGCGGCGAAACACGGCGTCGTGGGCCTGACCAAGACCATCGCCCTTGAGGCCGCGCAACACGGCGTGACCGTGAACGCGGTCTGCCCCGGCTACGTGCTGACCCCGCTGGTCGAGGGGCAGATCCCCGACACGGCCAAGGCGCGCGGCATCACCGAAGAAGAGGTAAAACGCGACGTCCTGCTCGCCGCGCAACCGACCAAGGAATTTGTGACCACGGAACAACTGGGCGCGCTGTGTGTGTTTCTGGCCAGTGACGCGGCGGCCTCCATCACTGGCACGTCGCTGCCGATGGATGGCGGCTGGACGGCGCAATAGCCATGGCCAAGGATACGGGCCGGGGGCCGCAGCACGAAAAATCGGTGAACCTCGCCCTGCAGGGCGGTGGATCACACGGGGCGTTCACATGGGGCGTGCTCGACCGCATGTTCGAAGAAGACCGGCTGTGGATCGAGGCGATCTCGGGCACGTCTGCCGGGGCCATGAACGCGGTCGTCGCCACCCAAGGCATGTATGACAACGGCGCCCAGGGCGCGCGCGACGCGCTCGAAATGTTTTGGCACGCCGTCAGCATCGCGGGCGCCAGCAGCCCGATCAAGCGCACGCCGCTTGATATCCTGACCGGGTCCTGGTCGCTTGATGCCTCGCCCGGCTATGTGATGATGGACCTCGTCAGCCGCATGGCCTCTCCCTATGACCTCAACCCGCTCAGCCTCAATCCGCTGCGCGAGGTGGTCGATGCGTTCATCGACTTTGACAAGGTCGCGGGCTGCAATGACATGGGCCTCTATATCTCGGCCACCAATGTTGAGACGGGCCGCGCGCGGGTGTTCCACCGCGAGGAGGTGACGCTGGACGCCGTGATGGCGTCGGCCTGCTTGCCCAACGTATTCAAAGCGGTTGAGATTGACGGCGTGCCCTATTGGGACGGCGGGTACATGGGGAACCCTGTGCTGTTCCCGTTCATCGACCACTCGCCGTCGTCCGACATCGTGATCGTCCAGATCAACCCGCTCAAGCGCGAAGGCACGCCGCGCCGCGCCCGCGACATCCAGAACCGGGTGAACGAGATCACGTTCAACGCGTCGCTCCTGCGCGATCTGCGGACCATTGACCTGATCCACCGTCTCATTGCTGATGGCGCGCTCAGCGATAATGAATATCGCGTCATGAACATGCACATGATTGACGGTTGCGACGACATGCTCGCGCTTGATGCGTCGTCCAAGCTGAATTCGGAATGGGCGTTCCTGCTGCATCTGCGCGATCTCGGGCGGCACCATGCGGACCGTTGGCTGAGCGCGCATTTCGACCAGATCGAGGTGGAAAGCACGCTAGATCTGCGCGCCATGTTCAACGATTTCGGCGCGCCGCACCGGACCAATACAATCAAGCTCAAGACCGGCAGCGACGCCGCCGAATAGGGCCGGTCAGGCCAACGCATCCTTCTTGCGCGCGGCCACTTCGGTGCCGGTCAAACCGGACCGGTTGAGCAGCAAAAACTCTTCCCGCTGTTTGCGGCTGAGCCCCGGCTTTCTCCTCGGTATCGCCGCTAGACCATCCTGCACGTCGCGCGGCACTTCGGCCAGATCCAAAAGCGGACCGGCAGGGCCCAACCGCGCCTCAGCGAACTGTTCGACCCCGATGGTCGCCACCTCCGCATCCGGCACCGCCCCCTGCACGGCAACCGCGATGGCCCGCGCATCGGCGGCGGCGGCGTATTCCTGGTGAAACCGGGCGGCGTTCATGGTCATGCGGCTGCTGCGCAGGTGCAGGTCATAGACCCCGTCCAGCCATGCATCGGGCGCGCGGGTCGTAAAGGCAAAGACGATGTCCATGCCCGGCAACGCCTCATCCCACGCCTCGTAGAGTGCGGCGGCAATTTCGGGCACGGCGGCGTAGTGCGCGGTGCTGCGCGGTCCGGGCATGGGACCGCACAGGTCTTCGGCGCTGATCAGGACGATTTCGGCCTCCCAGGCTTTTGTACAAAACACCCCCTCGTATTGTACAAAACCCAGATCCACCGGGTCGCGGCTTTTGGCATAGCTGCGTGTGGCTTTGAGAAGCTGGGGGATGTCGTCTGCCTGCACGATTTGTGCGTGGTTGGCCAGTTTGGCGCGTTCGTGGCGCAGCATTTGGGCGGTCTGTGCCATACCTGTCGCGTGAAACCCCATATGGACGACCACGCGACGCACCATGGTCAGAACACCCCGTCCGGCGGGTCCGCAATGATGCGTCCGGCCGCCAAATCCACCGTCGGCACCGCCGCCTTGGTGAAGGGCAACAGCACGGTGGCGGTGGCGCCGGGTTGGTGAATTTCCAACAGATCGGTGGCGCCGTGGTTCTGCACGGACTTGATCTGCCCCAGAGACGCGCCGCCGGTGTCAAACACGTCGAGCCCGACAAGGTCGGTGTAGTAGAATTCGTCATCGGGCAGGCTGGGCAGCTGGTCGCGACGGGCGAAAAGCTGTGTGCCCTTGAGCGCGTCGGCCTGTTCCTTGGTGGCCACTTCGGCGATGCGGGTGACAAAGCCGTTCTTGATCGGGCGCAGGATCGCGAGGGTGAATTCGCGCGATCCGTCTTCGGTGGTCAGGGGGGTGTAGGCCGCGATATCTTCGGGCACGGCGCAAAAGCTTTTAACCCGCACCTCACCGCGGACACCGTAGGCGCCGCTGATGGCGCCGACGCAGATCAGATCGTCACTCATGCCAGCACACCCCGTCGCGCACCGTGCCGCCACTGGCGGCGCAAGCCTCGCCGGTGTTGAACCGTTCAAACAGCATGCCCGCGACAAAGGTCAGCGGCAGCAGGATGGCAAGGCGGATCAGGCCGAACATCGGACCTCGACAGGTTGGGTAGGGCGTTCACGGCATTTGCGCGTGCGCGCGTGGGTTTGTCCAGTGGCGGTTGATCGGGTGACGGGTTTGCGTCACGCTGGTTTTGCCGCGCGATGGGCGCGGGATGGAGATTTTATGACCGTCTGATCCGGGGCTTTGCCCGCGAACATGATCCACAGCCCGGTCCGCAGGCGCGGCGCCGGTGCTGGTCTGGTGCGCGTGCCACGCGCGCTGCAATTATTCAGAAATGAAAGGATGGCCCATGCCACCCGAGTTTTCCACCCGCACGCCGCGGGTTTCCGATATGCCTGCTTTGGCTGCGATTGCCGATGCGACCCTGTTTCCGGGTGAGATGCTTGCGGGCATGATCACGCCCGCGCTGGAGGATGCAGCGGACGATATCTGGCGCGTTGTTTTGCAGGGCGAACGGCTGGTCGGTTTTGGCTTTGCGCAAGCAGAGCCCATGACCGAAAGCACATGGAACCTGCGCGCGATTTGCACTGCACCTGAACTGCACGGGCAGGGGGCCGGGTCGGCTTTGCTCGGCTCGATCGAGGACGCGTTGCGTGATGCGCGGGCGCGGCTGATCGTGATTGATACCACCCAGACCGAGGATCAGGCGCGGGCGCGGCGGTTCTATGCCGCGCGTGGCTACACCCACGTGGCAACGATCCCCGATTTCTTTGCCGTGGGCGAGGACAAGGTCAGTTTCATCAAGGCCGTGCGCTAGCCCGAAACGCAAAGCGCCCGCGCCGGTAGGACCGGGGCGGGCGCGATGTCTGGCGTGCTGCAGCGCTTACTCTGCTGTCGCCTCTTCGGCTGCAGCCTCTTCTGCGGGAGCTTCCTCGGCAGGTGCCTCGGCGGCTTCGGCAGCCTTGGCGGCCTTTTCCTCTGCGCGGTCCTTGGCTTTCTGGCCGGGCTCACCCTTCTTGGGGTTGGCGCGCTCTTTCTTTTCGAGAACGCCCGCCGCTTCGAGCATGCGGCTGATGCGGTCGGTGGGCTGTGCGCCCTGACCCAGCCAGTACTGCACGCGCTCCATGTTCATCTTGACGCGCTCTTCGCTGTCCTTGGGCAGCAGCGGGTTATAGGTCCCCAGCTTTTCGATGTAGCGGCCGTCGCGCGGCATGCGGCTGTCGGCAGCCACGATGCGGTAGAAGGGACGCTTTTTCGAGCCGCCGCGGGCGAGACGAATTTTCATAGCCATTGTGTGTTCTCCTTTGAATGGCGGGGGTGGTGGGCAAATTGCCCACCCTACGATTGGTGTTTCCTGTGGTGCTGAATGACTTCGGCGATGATGAAGTTCAGGAACTTCTTGGCGAATTCGGGGTCGAGATTGGCCCGGTTCGCCAAATCTTCGAGCCGCGCGATCTGGGCCGCTTCGCGGTCTGGATCACTGGGCGGAAGGTCGTGCGTGGCCTTGAGTTTTCCCACGGCCTGCGTGTGTTTGAACCGCTCGCCCAGGGTATAGACGAGGATCGCATCGAGGCGGTCGATGCTTTCGCGGTGCTCCTTGAGCACTTCGGCGGCTTTGAGCGTTGTGTCAGTCAAGCGCCCATCCTTTCGGTTTGAACATGGGGTCGGCGTAGTGGCTGATCTCCATCTCGATCCCGTGGGCGAGCTGGCTGTCAGCCAGCGCCGCGGGCGTGGGATGGACATAGACCGCGTCAGAGCCGTCGATGGTGGCGGCGGCGGGATCCTTGACCGCGCCCAGCCGTTCGGCGAGCCGGATGCTGTCGAGGTTTTTCGGGTCGATATAGCTGACCGCGCGGTCCCAGCCGTTGGCATAGAAATAGCCGCGCACCGCGTGCGTTGCCTCGAGCGCGTAACCTTTGCCCGCTTTGTCGGGCCAGATGATCCAGGCGATCTCGCGCTCGGGCCATTTGGCGGGCTGCCAGCCGCCGGCCATGCCGTAGGTTTCATTGGTGTCCTTGTCGTGGATCATCCACATGCCGAAGCCGCGGATTTCCCAGTGCCCGATCTCGGCGGCATAGAGCATCCATGCCTCATACGCGTTGAGCGGCCCGCCCATGAAGCGCGAGCGGAACGAGGCGAATGTCGCCTTGAAATCCGGGTAGTCCTCGGGCGCGGGGCCGCGCAGGACCAGCCGTTTGGTTTCGATCTCGGGGATGTCGCGATGGCCCATTACGCGGCACTCCGTGTGTCGATGTCCGGCGCGGAAGGTTGATCGGCCCTCCGGGGGGGATTTTTTTGAAACAGAGAAGGGGTCATGTCAGCGCCTCGGGGGCGGGGTGGCGCCAGATGTGCATGTAGCCGTAGCGTTCGTGGGTGAAGTCGCCGTCATGGGTGGCGCCGAGGCGTTGGGCGACGGCGCTGGAGGCGGTGTTTTCGGGGATGATCAACGAGATGAGCGTGGTCCAGCCCAGCGTGTCATAGGCGTAGGCGCGGGCGGCCTGGCCTGCTTCGGTGGCATAGCCTTTGCCCGTGGCGCCGTCGTAGAGATCCCAGCCCAGTTCGGGTTCGGGAAAGCCTTCGGGGTGCCACAGGCCCACGGTACCGATGACGGTGTCGTTGCCTTTTTCGGTGATGGCCCAGCGGCCAAAGCCGCGCAGGGCCCAGTGGCCTGCTTCCATGGCGAGGGTGCGCCAGGCGACCTCGGCGTTTTGGGGTCCGCCGACGTATTTGGAACGGTCGGAGGCGTAGAAGGCGGTGACGGCGGGGGCGTCGTCGATCCGCGGGGCGCGCAGGATGAGGCGTTCTGTTTCCAGCGTGGGGATGGTGATCGTGAAGGTCATGCGGCGGCTCCGAAGTGGCGGTAGACCAGGTCGCCCGCGTCGGGGCGCGGGGCCGTCGTGTCGCGGGTTGCGCCGAGGTGTTCGGCCAGCGCGAAAGAGCGGGCATTGGCCGGGTCGATATAGCTGACCAGAGTGTCCCAGCCGAGTTCGTCGCGGTCGTGATTGATCACGGTGTTTGCGGCTTCGGTGGTGTCGGTGAGGGTGGACCAGCCCTGTTCGCGTTCGGGCCAGTTGGCGGGGCAGAAGGCGCCGACGCTGGTGACAGCCTCGCCCGCGGCGGTGCGGCCGATGAAATTGCCAAACCCGTGGATCTGCTTGTGGCCCAGAGGGATCGCGCAGAGGCGCCATGCCCAGCCCGCGCCCGCATCCGGGCCAGCGCCGCGCCAGTGGCCGCGGTCGGACAGGTGGAACGGCATCAAGTCGTCCATGTCCGTCGCCGCGATGGGGCGCAGGGTCAGCCGGTCGGTGGCGCGCACGGTCATTGCGGCCTCCGGTGGCGGTAGACCACGGTTTCGCTGCCGTCTTCGCCGTCGGGCAGGGGCGCGTCCGGGTCGCGCTGTGCGCCGAGGCGGCTGGCCAGCGCGATGGAGCGGGCGTTATCGGGGTGGATGTAGCTGACGAGCGTGTCGCTGTCGGAGGCGTCCCACCACCAGTCGAGCGCCGCTTGCGCCCCCTCGGCGGCGTAGCCGTGGCCTTCGAATGCCTCAAGCAGGACCCATCCCAGTTCGGGTTCGGGGAATTCGAGCGGTTGGTTGATGCCGATCTGGCCCATGAAGGCGTCGTCGGACGTTCGCTCGACACCCCACGAGCCGAAGCCGCGCAGCACCCATGACCCCACCTCGGCGGCGATCCAGCGATAGCTTTCCTTGGCCGGGATGGCGCCGCCCATGTAGGCGGCCCGGGCGGACGCAAAGAGCGCGCAGAGCGGCGGGAAATCCGCCAACGCGTGCCCGCGCAGGCGAAGACGCGGCGTGGTTATGGTGGGTGCAATGGTCATGCGGCAACCGGGTGGCGGTAGACGTGGCACGGCGCGTCGGGGTTGGGTTGTGGCGCGGATTGGTCCAGCACGGCGCCCAGACGTTCGGCCAGTGCGATCGATCGGGTGTTGGCGGTGTTGATGTAGCTGACGATCTGGTCCCAGCCGAGTGTGGCGCGGGCATGGGCGCGGGCGGCGGTGGCGGCCTCGAAGGCGATGCCGCGGCCCTCGGCCTCGGGCATCAGGATCCAGCCCAGCTCATGTTCGGGCCAGCCGTCGGGATAGAACGGGCCGACTAGGCCCAGAAATGCGCCGTCCTCCTTGGCCGTCACGGCCCAGAGGCCAAAGCCGCGTGCTGTCCAGTGGCCCAGCATCGCCACCGATTTGAGCCAGGCCTGCGTGCGCGGCACGTGTCCGCCGGTCAGGCGCGAGCGTTCGGACATGTAGAACGCGGTCAGCGCGGGCAGGTCACCGGGCGCCGGGGGGCGCAGGATCAGCCGGGCGGTGGGTATGGTCATCGCGGTGGTCATGCGGCGACCTCGGGGTGCTGCCAGACGTCGCAATCGGCGTCGTGGTCCGCGCGTTTGGTCGTGTTGATCGCACCGAGGCGTGTCGCGACCGCCTGCGAGCGGCTGTTGGCGTGGTTGATATAGCTGACAAGGCGGGTCAGCCCGCACGCCTGCGCGGCCCATTGCCGAATGCGGGTAGCGGCCTCGGTCGCGTAGCCGTGCCCGGTGTGCCCCTCGTAGAGGTGCCATGCCAGTTCGGGGGCCTCCCAACCGGTGTGCAGGATCGGGCCGACGCGGCCCAGCGGTGTGGGATCGTCGTGGGTTTGCAGGACAAAGAAGCCGTAGCCGCGCCAGTGCCAATGGCCCACGCCCGCGAGAAACGCGTACCAGGCATCGCGTTCGCTGCCCAGATCGTCCTGCTCGGCCATCTGCGGGTTGGTCGTGACGAACCGCGTGAACGCCGCCACGTCCGCGCGGGTCGGGCCGCGCAGGATCAGACGCTCGGTCGTGAGCGTGGGCGCTTGGGTCAGGGCGTCGGTCATGCCGTTCCCCCGTGCCGCCAAACCTGCGTGCCGTCCCCCAGCGCGGCCTGGGCGCGAGGATCGCGCGCCGCACCAAGGCGTGCCGCGACGCGTTGGGAGGGCAGGTTGCCGGGGTCGACGTAGCTGACCACGCTGTCCATCAGCGACAGCGCATGCGCGCGGGCCAGTTGGGCCGCTTCGGTTGCGTAGCCGTTGCCGCGTGCGGCAGGGGTTAGCATGTAGCCAAGCTCGGGTTCGGGATCGTCCCATTCAAGGCCGATCTGTACGAACCCGATCAGGGCCGCGTCCCGCGTGGTTTCAACCGACCACAACCCGTGGCCGTGGAGCAGCCAACCTGCGGTGTAGACGCAAAACGCCTCCCACGCGGCTTCGGCGTCGAGCGGGCCGCCCAGTTGTGCTGCGTCCTGTCCGGCCATGAGGTCGGCCCAGAGGGCGAAGTCCTCAACCACCGGCGCGCGCAGGCGCACCCGGTCCGCGTGCAACGCGGGCACCATCCGCCGTGCAGCAACTGCATCACGCAGCGCGGCCCCGGTCGGGGGCTGGAGGCAGCGGGGCGATGTCATTTCTTTTTGCCGAACCCCGAAAGACCCGGGGGCAGGCCCATGCCGCCGCCCAGACCGGGCAGGCCGCCGGGCATCTTGCCGCCCAGTTGCTTGGCCGCGGCTTCGAGCTGTTTGGGATCGACATTACCCATGTCGCCCACACCGGGCATGCCACCTTTGCCCATCATGGCTTGCATGGCTTTTTTCATCATGCCGCCTTTGCCGCGCCCAAGCTTTTTCATCATGTCAGACATCTGGCGGTGCATTTTCAGCAGCTTGTTGAGGTCCGAGACCTCCATGCCTGACCCGCGGGCGATGCGTTTCTTGCGGCTGGCCTGCAGGATCTGGGGGGCGGCGCGTTCTTTTTTGGTCATGGACTGGATCATGGCGATCTGCTGGCGCAGGATCTTGTCGTCAAAGCCTGCGTCCTGCACCTGTTTGGCCATTTTGCCCATGCCGGGCATCATGCCCATCATGCCTTCCATGCCGCCCATCTTGATCATCTGTTCAAGCTGCATTTTCAGGTCGTTCATGTTGAACTGACCCTTGGCCATGCGCTTCATCATGCGCTCGGCCTGTTCGGCCTCGATGGTTTCCTGCGCCTTTTCGACGAGGGAGACGATGTCGCCCATGCCGAGTATGCGGCCCGCGATCCGGTCCGGCTCGAAGGTTTCGAGCGCGTCCATTTTCTCGCCCAGGCCCACGAACTTGATCGGCTTTCCGGTCACGGCGCGCATCGACAGGGCGGCACCGCCGCGGCCGTCGCCGTCCATCCGGGTCAGCACCACGCCGGTGATGCCGATGCGGTCGTCAAAGTTTTGCGCGGTGTTCACCGCATCCTGACCGGTCAGGCCGTCGACCACGAGGATGGTTTCGCGCGGGGTGGCCACGTCGCGGACGTTTTCCACTTGGGTCATCAACTCTTCGTCGATGGACAGGCGTCCCGCGGTGTCGAGCATGTAGACGTCGTAGCCGCCCATGCTGGCTTGGGTCTTGGCGCGTTTGGCGATGGCGACGGGGTCTTCGCCCTTCACAATCGGCAGGGTGTCGACGCCGATCTGGGTGCCAAGGATAGCGAGCTGTTCCATCGCCGCGGGGCGGTTGACGTCGAGCGACGCCATCAGCACGCGCTTGCCGTCCTTCTCGGTCAGGCGCTTGGCGAGCTTGGCGGTTGTCGTGGTCTTACCGCCGCCCTGCAGGCCGACCATCAGGATCGGGGCGGGCGGGCTGTCGATCTTGAGCGCACCCGGCTCACCTTCGCCGCGCAGGGTTTCGACCAGTGCGTCGTGCACGATCTTGACGACCTGCTGGCCGGGGGTGACGGATTTGGTGACGGCCTGTCCGGTGGCGGCGTCCTGAACGCGTTTGATGAAATCGCGGGCGACGGGCAGGGATACGTCGGCCTCGAGCAGGGCCACGCGCACCTCGCGCAGGGCGGTTTTCACGTCCTCTTCGGACAGCGCGCCCTGTTTGGTCAGGCGGTCGAAGACGCCAGAGAGGCGTTCGGACAGATTTTCAAACATTTGCGTGCCTTTCGACCGTGAACATGTGCCCGTTAGATAGGAACGGGCGGCGCAGACCCCAATGGCCCAAACGGCAAGCGCCCCCGTGGGCGCAACGCGCTGACGGAGGGCGATCCCGGGTGATCCCAAGGGACCGGAAGGTGTGACGCTTCCGGAGTTGGCGGTCAGTTAGACGGTCAGGGCAGATGAGTCAATGCGCCCGGCCCGGGGAGGTGTCCGAAGCCGCGCGGGGCGTCAACCGGCCTCGCGCCAGTCTGGGCCGGGGTATCTGAGGTGCAACCCTTCGCCATCCCAGAAATCGTATGGCGACCGGTAGCCGCGGTTGGCATCGTCGGTCGGCACTGTGGTTTCGTCGATCAGGCCGCGCGGGCGCGGTATGTCGAGCGGCCCATATGCGCCTTTGATCCGGTCCAGTTCCCGTGCTGCCTGTGCATCGTCGAACCCGGTTGCGTCAAACGCGCCAGCGGTAATCGAATGGGCTGTGTAGCGTCCGGCGTTGTAGGCCGAAACGATCTGGGCAAAGCGGTACACGTTGTGATGGTCGCCGTGGCTGAGGTCAGACTGCAATCCGAAACAGATATAGCTGCGGATGAAATCCGAGGCGGTGGCCCGGTCACAGTCGTCCTGATCAAGGATCCAGAACGCGGCGGCCATGCGGTCATCCGAGATCTCGTGATGGTCGGTGGCAACGGCATGCCAAAGATGGATGTCTGGCCCCGGCAGGCCCTGAAGGAATGCAATCCAGCCGTCGCCGAGCAGGTGATCCATGCAGGTATCACCCACGGCGTCCCGCCATTCCTGGTACGCATCATCGCGGCGCGTTTGCTCGGCATAGATCGCGTCAACCGCGGCGCGCAGGGTGTTGAATGGCGTGGTGTCGCGCACATCCTTAAGGTGTTCGCGTCGCACAATGGACCGGTTTTTCTCATAAGGGTCAGCGTAGTCCCACAGTTGCAGTTTGGACCGGATTTCGTCGTCGGACGGCGCTTTGGCGTTCCAGTTTCTGGTGATCTCGGCGACGCCGAGCATGACCACGGCGTCAGGCGCCTGTTTTCTGTTGGCATGCATCCGCGCGGACAGGCCGCCAGTGGTGGCAAGCAGCGCCCACCGCTGGATCGCGTTTTGGCGTACCTTCCTGCTCAGCGGGCGGCGGTGTTTGTGGGTAAGCAGGCCAAAGCGGCTGAATTTGCGCCGGACCAGCTGTCTCAACCCGTAGAGGAGCGCGGTCAGGACTGCGAAGGCTGCGGCGAGGGTGCGGTCGGCAGCATGTGTGCCCTGAGGGTCGATCGCGACAATCGCGATGGCCAGCGCTGCACACAAGGCAGCGAGGTAAAACAGCGTATCAAAGAATTTGACCATGCGGACCGTCCCCTGTCGTTCGCAGAACGGCTAGGCGGCGACTTGGTCACCAAGATGGCGAGACCGTGGTTTTTGATGAACCTCGGGCGGCGTGCTCAGGGTGTGCTGGCCCGGTTTTCGCGCCGGGCCGCCCACAGCCAGTCATTGATGGCTTGCATCGTTTGATATGGTGCATTGCCGGAGGTGTACGCCTCGACCAGCGGGTAGGGCGCGGTGCCGTCGGTGAAATTCAGTGTCACGCGGCTGCTGTCGGACAGTTCCTGCAATTCTGCACCGGCGACGGTGTAGAGATCAAAGATCTGGCTGCTGTAGGAAAAGAGTGTACGGCGCTGCGCTGTGACAGAGCGCGACATCGCATCAAAGATGACCTGATCGCGCTTGATGGCCAGTGCGAAGATCGTCAACGGCAGGCACGCGCCCACAAGCACCGTGGGCAAACCGGCCAGATCGCCCGCCGCCAAGAGCGCGAGCCCCGCAGACGCACAGGCGATGATGCACACGATCAGCGCACCACCAAAAAGCCAAGGCGCGTGGGCGAGGATCAGTTGCTGTGGCAGGTTGCGGACGATTGTCATGGCGCAGAGCCTATCGCCCCGCGCCATGTTGCGTCCAGTTGCGGCTCAGGCCGCCAGATCGGCCACCTGCGCCTTGGCCGTGTTAATCGCGGCCTCACCGTTGACCACGACGCGGTCGGCGGCAACGACCTCTACGTCCTTGATCCCGAGAAAACCCAGCACGTGGCGCAGGTATTCGGTGGCAAAGTCAACCTCGCTGCCCACGGGCACACCGCCGGTGGCGATGGCGAGCACGGCGCGCTTGCCCTTGAGCAGGCCTTCGGGTCCGTTTTCGGTGTATTTGAACGTACGATGCGCGCGGGCGACCAGATCGATCCAGCTTTTGAGGCTTGCGGGAATGCCGAAATTGTATAGCGGCGCGCCGATCACCACGACGTCCGCCGCTTCCAGTTCTGACACGAGCTTTTCGGACAGGGCGAGGGTGTCCTTTTGGGCGTCGGTGCGGTCGGCGGCGGGGGTGAAATTGGCGTTGACCCACGCCTCGTCAATGTGCGGCAGCGGCTGTGTCAGGTCGCGGCGGATCACGTCGCCGCCCAGCTTGGCTACGATTGCGTTGGTCAGGTCGCGGGTCACGGACCCTGTGGTGCGGGCGGAACTGTCGATATGCAGAATTCTCATGGCATTTATCCTTGGGTTGAGGAGGTGCTGTGCGCCTAACATTTGCCCTTGCATTTTCGAACACAACCAATTCATTTGAACACTATATGTTGGCATTCGCACATAAGGTGCTGGTATGGACAATTGGGACGAGATCAAAACCGCGTATCAGGTGGCGCGCATGGGCACGGTCAGTGGCGCAGCGGATATGCTGGGGGTGCACCATGCCACGGTGATCCGGCATATCGACGCGCTGGAAGGGCGGTTGGGCGTGAAGCTGTTTCAACGCCATGCGCGTGGCTACACACCGACCGAGGCGGGCGATGATCTGTTTCGCGTGGCGCAAGCGACGGACGATCAGTTCAGTCAATTGGCCGGTCGGATCAAGGGGCGGGGCGACACCGTTTCGGGAGAACTGGTGGTGACCAGCCTGACCAACATGGCGCCGCGCATGGCGGGGGTTTTGGCCGAATTCCAGTTGTCGCATCCGGGGCTCGTGGTGCGGTATCTGACCGGAGAGCGGCTGTTTCGGTTGGAATATGGCGAAGCG
>JBCBAV010000089.1:0-16665 GCA_038532285.1 Pseudomonadota bacterium
ACCTATTGACGCATAGCTGGTCGTGCTGTCGCCATAGGTTTGCAGATACACGCCGCGCCCGCTTGCATCGACCCCTTCCCACGCAATAGCAAACCCGCCATTGGCCAACGCGGTGATGTCAGGCGCATCCTGGGTGTTGGCCACCGTCGTGTTGACAAGGAATTCGGTCCCGATTGCGGTGCCATCGGATTGATACAGCTGAGCCCAGACGTCCCATCCGTTGCCGCCGCCAGAGGTGTTGCCGAAGCTTGACCATGTGACAATGTAGTCGCCATTGGCCAGAACCGTTACGTCCGGCTCGTACTGCGTGCTGGAGAAGTAAGTGTTGACCTGGGTTTCGCTGCCAGCCGTCGAGCCATCGCTGTTGTAGCGCTGCATGAAGATCCCGGTGCCGGACCCATCAAGCCCGCTGTCATCGCGCCACGTGACAACCCATCCGCCGGTATCAAGGCCAGAGACGGCCGGTTCATATTGCGACGAGGTCGTGGTCGTATTCACCTGGAATTCGCTGCCAACCGCATTGCCGAGATCGTCATAGCGCTGGCCGTACACACCCCATGTGCTGGTTGCGTCTTGGCCGAAGCTTTGCCAGACGATCACGAACCCGCCATCTGTCAGATAGGTGACATCGCTGTTGGACTGCGTGCTCAGTGTTTCGGTGTTGGCTTGCTGTTCGCCGTTCGGCCCGGCGACAATACCGTCGACATCCGGTGTGATGTTGATGGTGACAAGTGCGGGATCACTGACGCCGCCATCGCCGTCGCCCACCTGAACGCGCACCACACGCGACAGTTCCGGGTCGTCCGACGGGTTGAAGTAGGTCAGGTTTTCGACCAGCAATTCGACATTTGCCACGTTTGCGTTCGCATTCAACGCAATCTCGAACCGTTCGCCTGCCTGTCCATCGCTGATGATCGTCCCCACGACAGTGGTGCCGACCAACACATCGGATCCAGAGATCGAAATGCCCTGTGCCTGCCGCAGACTTATGTTGTCCTGGGTCAGGTCATCGGGCGGGCTGACCTGGTTTTGAAAGCCGCGCGACGCAATGACATTGTCGACCCGCAAGAAACCGCCATCGAAGTCTGTGCTGTCATCATCCGAAAGTGCGACCGCATTGTTGGCATCGATCAGGGCAGGCCCGAGGTTGATGTCCGCTTCGAGCAGCGTGATTTCGCTGTTCAACCCTTGCAGGACCGGTCGGCCGTCGAGGTCGAAATCGGCAGGGTTGCCGAGGATCTGTGCAAAAACGCCATTGCTGTTGCCGTCACCGGCTGTGGATGACGTTGCCGACGTGTAGCTGACCACAACGGCCCCATTGGCCAACACGCTGGCTGCGGGCTGGTTTTGAGTTGACGAGAACTCTGTGTTGACCTGCAACGCGTCATCGATGCGGTTGCCGTTCGCGTCGAATTGCTGGGCGAAGACGCCTGAACCACTGCCATCTGCGCCGTTGCTGTTCGAGAAGACCGCGGTAAATCCACCGTCCGGTGTTCCAACCACCTGCACCTGATTTTGCGTGCTGGACACGCTGTCATTGATCAAAAAGATCGGCGAGGTCGCGACACCCAGATCGTTGAAGATCTGTGCAAAAACACCCACGCCGCTGCCGTCACTTCCTCCATCGTCAACCCACGCGACCACAAATCCGCCGCCTGCAAGCGCCGCAATATCCGGGTTGTCCTGATTGAGGGGTTGAACCGATGTCACATCAATGTCGCCGGTCAAGGCTGTTCCGGTGCCATCGAAGATACGGACAAAGACATTGTCGGTGGTTGAATTGTACCAGGTGAATGCAATGTTGCCGTTGGCAAGGACATCGACCTCACCTTCGGTCTGGTTACCGGTTGCAACATCGTTGACGGTAAATTCGACTGCAATCGGATTGCCGGCGTTGTCAAAAATCCGCGCCTGCACGTCATCCGGCGTGCTGTCATAGAATGTTGCAACAAAACCTGTCGCGGTCGCGGCGAGCTGGACGTCCGTCTCGGAGCCGCCGGTACCGTCATTCAAGCGGAATTCATCGCCAAGCGGCGTGCCATCCGCAGCATACCGTTGTCCGAATACCCCGCTGGTGTCACCCGGTCCACTGCCCTGCCAGGCGACAACCCATGTTCCGTCGGACAGCCCAACTGCGCTCGGGTTTGTCTGCGTGCCGGCAAAGGTCGTGTTGACCTGGAATTCAGGGCCGATCGGCTGGCCGTTTGCATCAAAGATCTGGGCAAAGACACCGTCCAAGCCTTCGCCGGGATTGTCTTGGTTGGTTGATGCCCACACCACGACATGCCCGCCACCGGTCAGCCCGGCGACATCGGATGTGTCTTGTGCACCGACGGTAAAGCTGTTGACCTGTGTTTCATCCCCGACGCGCTCAAAACCGTCCTGCTCAGGCGTGATGTTCACAGTTATCGTCTGGTGTTGGGTGACACCGCCGTCGCCGTCGGACAGCGTTACCTCTATGGTGCGCGTATCCTGTGGATCATCCGACGGATTCCGGTAGTTGAGCGATCCCAACAAGTCTTCGACCAGTTCCGGTGTCGCATTGGCATTCAACAACACCTGAAGGCCATTGCCTGACTGCCCATCTTGCTCAAGCGTGCCGATGACGGTGCCGCCAACGCTGACAGTGCCGCCAGCCAGCGATATGCCCGTTCCACTGAACGTGAAAACGTCCTGATCGAAATCGTCTGGTGACTGGAACAGCTGCGCCGCGGCGTAATCGCGGACAGCATGCACCATGAGGCGCCCGCCATCAAAGTCGCTGCTGTCGGTGTCCGTCACCGCAATTGTGCCATTGGAAAAGACCTGCACGAACCCGGCATTCAGCACGGCCTCGTCGATCGTCACGTCTGCAAGGCCGCCAATCTCGGGATCGTCACTGCTGGTCTGCGACGTCGTGCCGAAAAGCCTGACAAAGACGCCCTCGAAAGAGCCATCACCGGCTGTTCCGGAGGTTGCGCTGTCCCACGCCACGACGATGCGCCCATCGGACAATGTTGCGATATCCGGGAAATCCTGCGTCGACAGAATTTCATCGTTGACAACAAAGTTGCCGTCGACCCGAGCGCCAGATGCGTCATAGCGTTGCGCCAGAATTCCCGCGCCGTTGCCATCGCGTCCCGAGTTGTCATCAAAAGTGACGACCCAACCGCCGTCATTTGTCCCTGTTACGTCCGGTCGCGCCGCTGTGCTGCCTTGCCAGTCATTGACCAAAACCTCGCCGCCGACAGGGTTACCGGTTGAATCAAAGCGTTGCAGATAAACACCATCGCCACTGGCATCCGGAGCTTGCCAGACAACGACAAACCCACCATCGGTCAGTTCTGCAATGGCCGGGTTGTCCTGAGCGCCCGCAGTGGTGGTGTTGACTATGGTCTCGCTGCCCTGCGGCACACCAGCATCGTCATAGCGCTGGAATGCAATTCCATCGCCACTTCCATCCGCGCCGTTGGTTTCCCAAACGACAACAAATCCTCCGCCCACAAGGCCCGCGACATCGGTGTCGTCCTGCGCGCTGCTGGTGAACGTGTTGACGTCGATATCAGAGGTTGAAATGGGTGTCCCATCCGCCTGATAGACCCGTGCCTGCACGCCGCGTCCACTGCCATCTCCGGCCGCGCCAGACGTTTCCGAATCCCAGGTGACCACGAAGTTGCCGTTATAAAGCTCGGTCACGCTTGGGTTGTATTGGCTTGATCCCGTGTCGGTGTTGATCTGGAATTCGGCACCGCCGACCCCGTTGGCATCGAAGATCCGGCCAAGCACATCCTGACCAGTTGACCCCGGGCCTTCCCAGACAACGACCCAACCGCCACCGGTCAGCCCGGCAACATCGGCCATATCCTGTTGGCCGGCTGTGTTCTGGTTAACCAGTATCTCTGGACCCACCGGCTCGCCAGCACTGGAATAGCGCTGCTGATAAATGCCGGAGTCAAATCCGCTTGAACTGTCTTGGTTGTTGCTCTCCCACGTGACGACAAATCCGCCATCGGACAACTCGGTGACCGCGGCATTTCTTTGTGCGCCAATGGTGAACGCGTTCACCTGCATCTCGCCGCCGAGCGCGACAGTTGTGCCATCCGTTTCGCTTGTGATGGCCAGATCAAAGTCGCGATCACCGGTGGAATTGCCCACCGCATCGCGCACATTGACGTCAAAACGCACGATGTCGGGCGGACCGTCCGAGGTGTTGGTGTAGGTGAAGGCTTCGATCAGCGCATCCACGGACACTTGCGACGCGTTCGCATTCAAATTGATGCGCAGGTCGGACCCGTTGGCCCCGTCCAATGTGACATCAATGGTGCCAATAACCGTTCCCTCAAAGGTGATGTCGTTGCCGGACACGCCAATCTGATTGGTGCCCGTGCCGAAATCACCGACGGTCAGTGTTTCAAATTCTGGTGTGGACCGATTGGTGATCCCGTTTCGGAAACCCAAAGTCACCGAGCCGTTCAGGAACCCGTCGGCGCGGGTATAGTCGTAGTCCACAGCGTCATCGAGGCGCAAACCCGCTTCGACCTGGGATTCGGTTGCGCTCAGACTGTCGAGGCCATTCAGCTGGTTCACGTTGGAACCGACGCTGGATTCGATATCGATGCGAATGCTGTCACCTTCGCTGATACCGCCGTCACCATCGGTCACGCGAACACTTACGACACGCTCGGATCCGCTTACCGGGTTCGACGATGCGTAAGACAACTGTTCAATCAGATACCGGACGTTCGCGGCAGTGGCATTGGCGTTCAGGTTGATCACCAGATTGGCGCCGTTCACGCCATTGTCGGTGGCATCAATTGTCCCGATCAAGGTGCCGTCATATTGCACGTCCGATCCGACCACCGTGATCCCCTTGCCATTCAGAACACCCAGCTGGTCATCGGCATTGCTCCGATAGCTCAGGTGTTCGATCTCGACGGTACCCCCGTCGAAATCCGCGCTGTCGGCGTCGGACACATCCACCGCGTTGTCGAGCAGCATAGGGGTGCCAATGCTGGCCACGGCGTAGTCGACAAACAGGTCCAGATTCTCGACATCTGGAACGGTATTGCCGGGCGTGAGCGCTCCGGGCTGCGCAAAGACGCGCGTAAACACGCCATTGCCGCTGCCATCCCCGGCGGTGCTGGAATTGGTCGATGTCCAGACGCCGGCAACACCGGTGCCGGTTCCGTCAGTCACTTCGACAATGTGCGCCTGGAACTGTGTGCTCGATATTTCGTCGTTTATTTGCACCGGTCCGTCACGTCGCGAACCATCGGGGTTGTACTCTTGCAGGAAAACACCCGTACCCGAACCATCGGCACCACTTGAATCTTCGAACGAAATCGCAAAGCCACCGTTGGACAGCGCCGTTATATCGGGGTTGGCCTGCGTGCTGGTTGTCTGCTTGTTGACAAGGAATTCGCCACCGATCGGGTTGCCAGAGGCGTCAAAGACCTGCGCCAGCGTCGCGGAACCACTCCCGTCGATTCCGGAGTCATCCTGCCAGGTGACGACGAAATTGCCATTGGTAAGATAGGCAACCTTTGCATTGTACTGGAAGCTCGTTGTGTTCGTGTTGACCTGGAAATCCGGGCCGACAAGCGTCCCGGAGGCGTCAATGCGCTGCCCATAAACAGCGTATGCACTGCCATCGCGTGCCGATTGATCTTCCCAGACGACAACCACGTTGCCAGCGGCGTCGACGGCGACGTCGGAATTGTACTGCGTCGTTGTCCCGGTTCCGGTCCCGATCAGGAATTCGGTGCCAATCGCGGCGCCGTTGGCATCGAAATACTGGCCCATGATGTCCCAGCCGGATCCGCTGTTAAAGCTGGACCACGTCACCAGAAAACCGTTCGGAGTGGCCGCAATAGCCGGCGTGTCGCGGGTCGAAAAGACAGATGTTTCCACCTGGAATTCAGGCGTGCGCACGGTTCCATCATCGTTGAAAACGACGGCCTTGATAAAGCCGGCGGTGTTTGTGGTGTCGTACCAGACAACCGCATAACCACCCGCCGGTGCCCCGAGGCCCGCCACAACCGGATCGTTCTGGTTGCCGTTTGCTTGGGTGTTGACCGCGATCTCGCTGCCGATGGCCTGCCCGTAGGCGTCAAACCGCTGCGCGTAGATGCCATTGTCAAACGTACCGGCATCCTGATCGTATGAAACCCAAACGGACACGTACCCGCCCGACGCCAGCGCACCAATCTCGGGCGAGCTTTGCGCACCATCTTCGAAGCTGTTGACTTGCGTTTCGCCGCTGATCGCCGAAATCCCTTCGGCATCTTCGGTGATCGTCACCTGCACGTTCACAGGGTCGGCCGATCCTCCGTCGCCATCAGTCAGCGTTACCGTAAAGGTCCGGCCAGCCGCAGGATCATCCGACGCATTGGCGTACGTCACCGCTTGCAAAAATGCCTCGACCGCATCCGGCGAAGAGTTGGCGTTCAGTTCGACAATCAGATCTGCCCCGTCAACTCCGTCTGATGTGATTGTACCTATGACGACACCACCAAAGGTGACATCGGTGCCAGCCACGCCGATCTGGCCCGGACCGGTTCCCTGGTTCTGAATGCCCAGAGTGTCCTGGGTATCTCCGTCAGGAGGACCGAACAGGGATACGTCTGCCGCCACAAAGTTCTGGAAAATCCGCAGCACACCGCCGTCAAAATCCGCGCTGTCAGGGTCGCCGACGTCAACGCCGGTAAAGAGCAATTGCGGTGCCGCGTTCACGTCCGCTTCGGCAAGCGTGACAGACTGTTGGGCGATGGTCACATTCGGGCTGTTCTGCGCGCCCGTGAAGTTGTTCGGATTGCCGACAATTTGCTGGAAAATACCCTGCGCATCGCCGTCGCGGCCGGAATCGTCGCGGAACGCGACGACCAGATCACCACTGGCAAGCGTGGCAATCGCCGGTTCGTACTGGTTGCCCGCAGTGTCCTGATTGACGACAATTTCGCTGTCGATCCGATTGCCAGCGCCGTCGTAGTTCTGCACGACGACCTCGTATGTGCCGCCAAAGGCCGACGCAATCGTGTAGTAGCTGATGGCAAATCCGCCGCCGGGCAACGCAGACACCACCGGCTCGCCCTGCTGGCTCGAGGTTTCCTCGTTGACCAGAAACTCGCCGCCCACAGGGGACCCCGAGGCATCCAAAACCTGCGCAAACACGCCAAAACTGCTACCATCAAGGCCAATCTGATCTTGCCAGACAACAACATAGCCGCCGCCATCCAACGCTGCGATGTCTGGATTCGTTTGGTTTCCAGCGGTCGAACTGTTGACCAGAATTTCCGCTGACACCGGTGTGCCATCGGGCTGGAACACACGCGTCGCGATGTCCTGCGTGTTTGAACCCGAGGCATCGAATGTCCGCCAGGTCAGGGCAATGTTGCCATCGGCCAGAACAACGACCTCGGGCAAGGTCTGTTCATTGGTGACAAGGCTGTTGGCGATGATCTCCGTCCCTGTCGGTGTGCCGCTCGCGTCAAATGTCTGAAACGCGATGTCGTAACCGTTTGTCCCCTGCCAAGACGCCCAGGCGATCACGAAACTGCCGTCGGCAAATGTCGCAACGCTCGGGAACTGGTTGGTGGAAATGGACGTGGTGGGAACCGAAATCTCCCCCCCCACCGGTTGCGAGTTCGCGTCGAAAACCTGCGCTTTGACGTACAAAAGACCACTGTCGCCGGGGTCATACCACGTGGCGACAAAACCACCCACGTTGGGCCCGCCTGAGATCGCCGCGACATCAACCTGCGATTGACTGCCTGAAACCTGTGTGTTGACCAGGAATTCGCCTGATACAGGAATGCCAGACTCATCATAACGTTGCCCTATGATGCCGTAATCATTAACAAAAGGATTGTCCTGCCCAAAGGATTCCCACATCACGACCCAGCCGCCATCGTCCAGCGCGGCAATAGCGGGCTGGAATTGGGTCGAATTCGTGAACGAGTTGACCTGAATGTCGCTGTCGAACACCGGACCCGGCGCGTCGGTTTCGGGAATGACCGTGATATTGACCTGAACCGGCGAAGATGCGCCACCATCGCCGTCTTCCAGCAGGATCGCCAGTTGAACGTCTTCGATCGGGTCGTTGCTTGGATTCTCGTACGTGATATTTTCCAAAAGCGCTTCAACGGCTTGGCGGTCGGCGTTCATGTTAAGCGTGATCTCCAACGGTGCACCATTTGCGCCGTCGCTGGTGACTGTGCCGATGACTATGCCGCCAAAGGTCACCGATGTACCGGACACTCCGATTTCGCCGACACCTGTGCCTTGGTCGCGAATACCAAGAATATCCTCGGTCGCGCCCGACACGGTCGATTGAACAATGAAATCGCTTTGCGCATTGATGCGCGTGACGGTGACACGCCCACCGTCAAAATCTGCCGGACCCGAGACCGCAACAGCACCCGACGCGTCAAGGATCTGCGGCCCGGATTGAAGCTGCGTTTCGGTAAAGGTCACTGTCGGGTCAAAAGCTTCGACAATCGGTGGTTCCGGGATCGTAATGTTTGACCCGGGAAGCTCAAACAGCGCCTGATAAACCGCTCGGCCGCTGCCGTCGCCATTTGCCGCTGGATAGTCCCACCCGGTGACAATGGCACCGTTTGACAGGGCAATCACGTCTGGCCGCTGCGGGTCGGTCCCGGTCCCGTCCTGATTGATGATGACCTCGTCACCCTGCGCTACACCATTGGCATCAAAATGCCGCCCAACGATGTCGAAGGTGACGCCCAGTTGCGTGCCATACCCATACCATGAAACGAAAAACCCGCCGTCGGCTGTCGCGGCGACTGCGGGCTGCCACTGCCAGCTGTTGGTGGTCTGGTTGACAAGAAACTCGCCGCCCACCGTTGCACCGGTGGCATCATAGATCTGAGCGTAAACCCCACCTGCGTTGCCGTCAGAACCATTGTAATCGGTCCAAACCGCAACGAATCCGCCGCCGTTCAGCCCCACGACATCCGCTTCGAGCTGTGAACCAGCCGTTGTGCTGTTGATCTGGAATTCGCCGCCCTGCGCGACACCGGCTGCGTCATAGCGTTGACCAAAAACACCGGATGAACTGCCATCGGCGCCGCTGTCATCCTGCCAGACAACAACAAACCCACCGTCGCTGAGGGAGGCGACTTCGGAGTTTTGCTGCGTCGACGCGGTTGTGGTGTTCACCGTGAATTCGGCTCCGACCGGCATGTTGTTGGCGTCATACCGCTGCGCGCGGATATCAAAGGTAAAGGTTTCATCGTTGAACGATGACCAGGTGACCACGTAACCGCCGCCGGTCAGTCCCGTCACTTCGGGCTGGTTTTGCGTCGAATAGGTTTCGGTATTGACCTGGAATTCATCCGTTTCCGGTGCCCCGGTTGAATCGAACTTCCGGGCAATGATGTCGGCAAACCCGACGCCCTTCCACGTGACGACAAACCCGCCGTCAGACGTCGCTGCAACACCGCCAATGGTCTGCGTACTGACCGTGTTGCTTTCGATGAAGAACGGCAATCCGACGCGCTGACCGACGTCATTGAAAAGCTGAGCCGTAAGGCCGTCACCCGTTCCGTTCTGGTTTTGGGACTGCCAAACTGCCACATATCCGCCGCCCGCGAGCGCCGCCATGTGCATGTTGTCCTGGTCTCCGGTGGTGAAGATATTTACGCGTGATTCATCTGTAATGCGGTTAACCACAATACTTGTCCCCCAATAATTTGAAGCTTCAAAAAATAGCCCAGCTTCAATCGCCAATGGCGTACGGTAGGCCGATTCGCCGAAATTTGTTAAGCAAAAACGGACAGTCCCGTGGGGTGGCGGCATACTGTTTTCGGATGAAATCAGGGGCAATTCATCGACATTCGGCGCATCGCAGACAGCCGCGACACCTGGCGCGGCACTCTTGGCGTGGTGCCGTTCAGAACGCTGCAGAACGCACCCCCCGCCGGACGGGTCGGTACATGGATACCGCAAAGCACCGAGCGGATCTGTGCCGCGCCCTGCACGTCTTCACGCCCCGTCCCATTGAACCAGACGGACGCCCTGCGGCGGCTAAGGTCCTGCAAATTAAATATGGTTTTGGCCCGCGAATGCGGCGCTTGCAGTCATCTTCGCGTCCGAAACCTGCGGCATGAACCACTCTGCGTAGCGATGTCCGGTGAACAGCGCGCCGCGCAAAAGATCA
The DNA here is from genome assembly GCA_038532285.1 of Pseudomonadota bacterium. Classification (GTDB taxonomy): domain Bacteria; phylum Pseudomonadota; class Alphaproteobacteria; order Rhodobacterales; family Rhodobacteraceae; genus Tateyamaria. The sequence continues at coordinate 10,157 of JBCBAV010000089.1, forward strand.
AACGCGACGCACACTGTCCTGACCGCCCGCATTCGTAGGTCGATCACCATCCGCATACCCGTCTGAAACGCTCGTTTTCAGGTCCCGGAAAAAACCTGACGGCAGCACGCCAAGTCGCGGGATATGCGGCCAGAACCAACCACTATAGATTGATAAGCTGCGCGTATTGCGGGAAAAACTCAGAACTCACAGGCCCGGATGTCTCTTATCCTGATGCACGAAAGTCTCGCGATATCCTCTTGCGCCAAATCACCCTGAGCGGGGAATTTGACATGTTCAAATCACGGGCATTCGGCACTGGTTGGTCCTTTGCCTCCAGCAGCCCCGCCGTGCCCCTGCCCGCACCTGGCCGGGCCCTTCTTTCCGCTGTCGTCGGACTGATCGACAATCGCAGCAGCATATTACAGCAAGGCTCAGCCGCCAGTGGTTCGCAAATTGCTCAGGATCGTCGACCGTTCCACAAGCGTTTCGCCGACAAATTGCGATCCGGGGATCGACAAGTGGTAAGGATCGCGAAAAAGCAGCGTATCCCCCCGTCGCATCGAGCATTCTTCCATGCCGCACACGGCGCTTTGCAGGTCGATGAATTCGACCCTTGGACGGTTTTTCGCCATCCGTTGCAGCATCTTGACCCAACGCGCTTCGGTTGCGCGCGCGCGGCTGGCATCCATCGTACATTTGCCCACCCGGTTCTCATGCAGCGCAAAGGCGCAACGATAGGGATCAAAGGGGAACGTGGGCAGACCCGCCACCAAAACCACTTTCTTGTCCGCCGCGGTCAGGTACTCCAAGGTCTCAGCCAGTCGCGGCTCCAACTCTGGCATCGACACCAGCACATCCACTTTGCCCAGAAAATACATGGTCAGCACCACCACACTGATATCCGGGTCCGTGGCGGTCCGGGGCAGCATGCGATCAAACGCCTTTTCGCCCAACAGCGGCATGGCATTTTGCACGTAACCGACGACGTTCTGATCCGGCAACGCTTCGGCAAGGCCGATGAACAGGTGTTCGGCGATCGAGTCCCCCAACAGGGCGACCGTGCGCGGACCCTCGGCATGCGACTGGGGGCACCGCAGGAATTCCTTCCAGCGCAAGGCCGTCTCGAACACGTCTTGCGGCGTGCACGGCGAAAATTTGCTGTTCAGATAATCATGGAACTCAACATGATCGACATCACCAAACGGCACTTGCGCGCTGCGGACCAACCGGTCGTCGAAACCCTTTTGCATATGCCCAACAAGCCCAAGCGCCGCAAACCCGACAAGCGCCACTGTCGCGCCCCCGAATATCGCCCTCCGGCCAAACCCGCCCGGACGCCGAAACGGCGCTTCCACATAGTGCCATGTCAGCCACGCCACAGGGAACACCAGGACGCTCAGCGCCAGCATCAGGCCTTGCGACGGATGATCAAGGCTCTGGTACCGGGTAAATGCGAATAGGGGTTGGTGCCAAAGATAGGCCGAGTAGCTGATCAACCCGATACCAACCAACGGACGAATTGCCAAAACCGATCCGACAATTGTGCCCTGCGCAAACAGCAGGACAAGCGCTGACCCCAAGGTCGGAACAAGTGCGTGGCGACCGGGAAAAGGCGTCTGACCGTCAAAACTGACCACAGCCAGAACGATCAGAGCCAGGCCGAAAAGGCTCGCAAATTCCGCAACTCTTGGCGACGTCCCGGGAAACCCACGCTGATACATCCACACCGCGCACAGACTTCCCACCAATAATTCCCATGCGCGGGTCGGTAACAAATAGAACGCCGCGGAAGGATGTGCGCGCGCAGCCCAATCAGCCAGGCCAAAGCTCAACGCCAAGATCAGCGCCGACCCGATCCAGATCGCCCGCCATCCAAACCGCCATGCTGCCATCAGATACAATGGAAACAGGATGTAGAACTGCTCTTCCACCGCAAGAGACCAGGTATGCAAAAGCGGTTTCAGCTCGGTTGCGCTATCGAAATATCCGCTTTCCGTCCAGAACAGGATATTTGAAGAAAAGGTTGCAACGGCAACCAGGCTTTGCGCGAAATCCATCAGGTCGCGCGGAACCAGCCAGGCCCACGCAAAAGGCAGGCAAACCAGCATCACCGTAAACAACGCCGGCAGGATCCGCCGCGCGCGTCGCTCGTAAAATTGAACAAGGCTGAACCGATCGGCCGCAAGGTCAGACAGCAGGATACCGGTAATCAAAAACCCCGAAATAACAAAGAAAACATCGACCCCGACAAAGCCGCCGGAAAACCCCGAAATACCCGCGTGAAACAAGATCACAGGCACCACAGCGACGGCACGCAATCCATCGATCTCGCGGCGATACTTCATGACAAAAATTCAAACCTCAACGTTGCAAATCCGGCGCTTAAAAAATTCTGTTTCGCATGTTTTGGCCTGTTTGCAGGGATCTTTGAAGCGGCCGCTACGGGTGCGGCAATTTCTGCAAGGCAGTGTGACACATGAACACCTCTGTCAGGCGCACCAAGATATCCATGAGGAATGCACGGGGGACTCAAATTAAATACACAAAAACAATTTGTTAAAGCGTAAACCTCACGTTTCGATCACCCCTGCCGCCGCCAGCTGCGCGCGCAATGGCTCAAGCTCGTCCGCGTAGCGCCGCCATTTTTCACGCGACGTGGTGTAGATCTTTTCGCGCACCTGCAGGATGCTGGCCGTGCGCACGCGGCGCTTGGCCTCGTGCGACGACAGGCATGCCGGGTCCCAATCCAGTCCGCAGTGATCCAGCATCTTGCGCGTCCAGCCCTCGGTGTCCTCGACCAACTCATCATAGGGCAGCGTCATGAACGCATCCTCGGGCAGCACCCTGCCCCAATGCTCCATGATCCGAACATGCGCGGCGTGCACGCGGCCCATCTCGTGCAGATCATAGCTGTGCGGTTGGCTGCGTTCAAAAAGGCGCGTGAAATTCGACAGACACACATCCATCGGGTTGCGTTTGGTGTAGATCACCCGCGCCCCCGGCATCGTGGCCCAGATCACCCCCAGCATCACGTAGTTCACCGGCATCTTGTCGGTGATGCGCGGGCTGTCGGGGGCCAATGCCCGAATCCGGTCGAGGTACATCGTCGTGGCGCGCCGGAATTCCCCGGCGCTGATCGCGTCGAACGGTTTGGGAAATCCCATCTCGGTGCCCTGCGTGCGAAAGCCGTAGATGCGGGTCAGATCGTTCAACTCGCCCGCCGCGTGGACCCGGCTGTGGCGCGACAGGATGGTTTCGGTCAGCGTGGTACCGGATCGCGGCATGCCAAGCACGAAGATCGGGTGGCCGCCGTCGATTGCTGCGCTTGCCCGAATGTCTTCGAGCCTGGATTTTGGCGTCGCGGCAATAAGACCATCAATCATCGCGTCATAGGCGTCAGCATCGAAACTGACCAAGGCCCGTTTGGCCGCGGCGCCGGAGCGGTAGTGTTCGAAAGCCGCGGCATAATTGCCGAGGTCCTCCTCGCACTTGGCCAGACCGTAGTACAGCGGCGGGCGTCGGGTGGCGGGCGCGGTTTCGGCGTCGGGCACCAGCGCCCGCAATGACGTCAGGATCGGTGATGCGGGATCGGTGATCGTCTCGCTTTGCGCACAGGCGCACAGCACCCCCTGATCATCGGGCCGCTCTGCCAGCGCTTCGGCAAACAGCGCGCGCGCCGTGTCCATCTCGCCCAGTTCCATCTTCAGGTGCCCCAGGGCGAGCTTGGCAAAGGTAAACCCCGGTCGTAACGCGAGCGCCCTGACCAGCGCCGCATTGGCAGCATCCACATCGCCAAGATCGCTGTGACAACTGCCCAGCACCTTGAGGGCGTTGGTGTTCTCGGGGTCTATCTCCAGCGCCTTCGAGATGACGTCCAGCGCCATGCCGGGCCGGTTCTTTTCGATCAGGGTCTGGGCCAGCGCGATGGCCCCGTCAGGCACTTCCGGCGCCTGTTCCATCGCGCGCCGCGCCGCGCGTTCGGCGCTGTCCAGGTCGTTGTCGATCAGGAACACGTTGGCCATCGTTGCCTGGCCGATGCCGTGATCGGGGTCGATGGAAAACAGCCGGGTCAGCGCTGTGCGGGCCGCTTCGACATCGACATTTTGCAGGTGCGCAATGGCGATGTTGGACAGCGGCTGCACCGGGTTTGGATCGGCTTCGATGGCGCGGGCGTAAAACGCAATGGCGTCTTCGGTCCGCTCCTGATCGCGCGCGATACTGCCCAGATTGTTCAGCGCGTTGGCGTGGCGCGGATCGATTTCGATGGCCGTGTGCTGGCAGGCCTCCGCCGCCTCGAGATCGCCGCTGTCATAGTGGGCCAGCCCAAGGTTGCACCACGCGGCAGCCGCCCCGGGTGCCGTCTGCGTCGCGCGCTTGCCCGCAGCAATCGCGGCATCAAGCGCGCGCACGCTGCGCAACGCCTCGGTCGCATTGGAACTGATCTGACCGTTTTGCGGATCGAGCGCCATGGCGGCCTCAAGATCGGCCTGCGCCTGCGCCGCGTCCCCTTGCGCCGCGGCCACCAGCCCCGCCAGATGCCGCACGAATCCGTTCTGCGGCATCGCCGGGACCAGCTTTTGCAACACCTTCCCCGCCGCCGGGTACCTGCCCTCGGCATAAAGCCGTCCGGCAAGGGTCACGGCCTCGTCCAGCGGTATCGTGCGCGTTTCGGTCGGTGGCATGGTCAACTCCACATCGTGCCAAATCACTATGGCAGATATTGGGGTGCTGGAAAGGGGGCAGTCGACATGTAGAGCGCCGAAATGAGCGCGTTAACCACGTGATTTTTGACTTGCACTTGTGAACTTTGTTGCAAAATCAGCGCGATGCACCGGATGGTGTGCCGCGCTGGGGCAGTTTTCGGGTGACGTATAGGCAATTATCCGCTAACGCGTCCGTGAAGTGCGCGATTTCTGTGCACGGGGGCGAGTAGATACAAAAAAAGGGGATGGCTCACATGGCATTGAATACCAACCATACTGTAACGCATCGTTTTGGCGGCCGCATGGTCAAATACAAAGGGCGCGTGGTCAGTTTTGCGCCTGGTCTCTTTGCCATGTCCGTTTCGGCACTGGCCCTGTCAGCCACCGACGCGCTGGCGCAATCGGTCCCCGTGACCTCGGTCACCGGCACGCAAACCATGCCGCTTGTGACCACCGCGGATGTCGACCTTGATGTCGCCGCCTCGGGCGTGATCGACATCGACACATCGTCAAACGCCGTCGGCGTGGCCCTCGACCTTGAAACCTACTCAAGCACCCTGACCAACGACGGCTCCATCGACATCAACGCCACCGGAAATGCGACGCAGGCGGCGGGCATCTTCATGGGCTCCTCGGGCGGCAGCGAACCGTCGGGCACGATGTCCGGCACGATCCAGAACAACGGCACGATCACCGTGACCCTCGATACCGCAACATCCACGGACGCCACGGCATACGGGATCGCATTGAAGGACATTTCGGGCACGGTCACCAACAGCGGCACCATCACCGTCAATGCCACCCGGTCGTCGAGCTATGCATTCGCCATCGGCATTCTCGCCGAAGGCGATGTCAGCGGCAGCATCACCAATTCCGGCGACATCACGGTCGAGGCAACCAGCACCAGCAGTCAGGCGACTGCCATCGGCATTCGCGTGGACGATTCGACCACTGGTATGGTCACCAACTCCGGCACCATCACGCTTGATGTGAGCGGCTCTGACGCGGTCGAGGCATTTGGCATCGATCTATTGGACGGTCTGTTTGGCCAGGCGACCAATTCCGGCACCATCGACATCGATTTCGAAAGCTTTGATGACGGCGCGACGCTCACCGGGATCTACGTGGGCGGCGACGTGGCCCCGGGCGGGTCACTGGTCAATTCCGGCTCGATCGAGATCGACGGCTCGGCAAATGATTACGTGACCGCACTTGGCATCTACATCTCGAGCGATGTTGACGGCACGTTGACCAACAGCGGCACGATCGACATGGACCTGACCGCCCGGCGCGATGCTGCCGAAGCAACAGGTATTCATATCGGCGGCAACGTCAACGGAACGGGCTCCATGGTCAACTCGGGCACCATCGAGATCGAACTGCTCGCCTCCAGCGACGCAGCCGTGGTCAATGGCATCCTGGCCGAAAGCGACATCGAGGGAACGCTTGAAAATTCCGGCACAATCGACGTCAGCGCCACGGGGGCCTCGTCGTTCTTTGGCCTCGCGAATACCCCCGAAGGGAGCGCACCCTCCGCTCCCCAAGCGATGTTCTACCAAAGTGGCGAGGTCGCGTCGGCTTTTGGCATCGACGTCGATCGTGTCGAAGGCGCATTGACCAATTCCGGCGACATCACCGTGTCGGCCGAAGGTCTGAGTGGCATGATCGGCACGCCAATCCCGTTCCAGCGTGCAGGGTCCGCGCCGCTTTCGATGGGTCTGTGCTGCTCGTCGTCATCGACGGTTGTCGCGGCAGGCATCGAGGCGGGCGACGTGATCGAGGCCACGCTGTCAAACAGCGGGTCAATTGACGTCAACGCCCACT
>JBCBAV010000090.1:0-5710 GCA_038532285.1 Pseudomonadota bacterium
CAGCCCGAGGAACGCAAAGCGCAGCGCAAAGCTGCCCACACCCAGCCCGATGATCACGATCCAGAGGGTCACGCCATCGATCATCCACGCGCCCTTTCCAGCCACAGTTCCGCCTGCGCGCCTGCAACCATGCCCGCCAGCCCGCCGATCAACAGCCCCAGCGAATGCGGAACACCTGCCGCCAGCAGGCTGACGACAATTGCCGTCAGCGCGGCGGCCACGTGTGCCGGTGTGCGCAAAAGCGGGCCGACCATCGCGAGAAATGCAATCGGCAATGCGAAATCCAGCGGCAGGCTCGCAGGCAGCGCCGTGCCCACCGCGGCCCCCAGATAGCTGCAGCCAAACCACGTGGTCAGCACCAGTGCGTTTGTACCAAAGAAATAGGCCACGCGCGCAGGCACCGGCATGTCGGGTGCGGTTTCGAACTTCGCATGGCTCAACGCATAGCTTTGATCGACGAGGCTGTAGGCGATGAACACCCGCTGCCACAGCGGTGCGGCACCCAGATAAGGGGTCAGCGCCGCCGAATACATCGCCACCCGCAGGTTCACCGCCAGCGCCGAGATCAGCACGATCACTGTGGGCACATTGTCCAGAAGCAGTTGCAGTGCCGTGAACTGCGCGGCCCCTGCGATGACCACCAGGGAAAAGCTCATCACCTCAAAGATGTTCAACCCCGCCTCGGTCGCCACCACGCCGAAAAGAATGGCAAAGGGGCCCGCCACCAGCATAAACGGCGCGCCGTCTCGCACGCCGGTCCAAAAGGCGGATTTGGGTGTGGTGGCGGACATGGAGGCGCTCTATTGTGCGGTCACAGTGCCTTAGCGTTCGCAGGGGAGGGATGCAATTGGTCGCGGATATCGCAGTATCGGATTACATCATCGCGCCCGATCCCGGGGCCGCACGGCTGACCCGTAGCGTGCCGGGCTTTGACGCGACAGGTGCGCAGGTCGACACCGCCGTGGTCGAGGAACGCCCCCTCACCATTTTTCTGAATGGCCAGGAGATCGTGACCGCGATGACCATCGGGGACTATCCCGACTATCTGGCGCTCGGCTTTCTGCGCAATCAGGGGATGCTGGCCGCCGACGAGGCGGTGACCAGCATCGACTATGACGACGAGCTGGAAACCGTTGTCGTGCGCACCGACACCCCCACCAATCACGAGGATAAGCTGCGCAAGAAGACCCGCACCAGCGGTTGCGCCGTGGGCACCGTCTTTGGCGACATGATGGAGGGGCTCGAGGGCGTGCGCCTGCCGCAGGTGCCGGTGCGCACTTCGTGGCTCTATGCGCTGGCGGACAAGATCAACCGCACTCCGTCGCTATACCTTGAGGCGGGCGCAATCCACGGCACCGTGCTGTGCCACGAGGACCGCCCGCTGGTCTACATGGAGGACGTGGGCCGCCACAACGCCGTGGACAAGGTCGCAGGCTGGATGGTGGCCACCGGTACGGGGGCCGAGGACAAGATCCTTTACACCACAGGCCGCCTGACCTCCGAAATGGTGATCAAATGTGCGCTGATGGGCATCCCGGTGCTGGCCTCGAGGTCGGGGTTCACCGCATGGGGCGTGGAGATCGCGCAGCAGGTGGGCCTGACCCTGATCGGGCGGATGCGCGGGCAGCGGTTCGTGTGCCTGAGCGGCAATGACAATTTGATCCGCGACGTGCATGTGGCGACTTCCGCGCGGAAAACCGCCCCATGAACTATGATTTGACCTTCGAGATCGACCCTGCGCTTCACCGCCGCGCGGTGACGACACCCATTGACGGCGCACCATCGCCCCGTCGCGTCATGGTGCAGAACTTGCTTGCCGCAGTCCTGTTCCCGCTGAGCATCGTTGCAGTCAACACGGCGTTTTTTGCAAACGACAGCCTTATTGCCATGTGTGTGGCTGCGGCCTTGGGCGCTGGTCTCGTTCTGGTCGTCTGGTGGCGGCAGCACCGCAAACTGGTCGCAGTGCACAGCCAGTACAACGAAACCGGCGGCGCACAATCGATTCAGATCGGACCCGATGGCATCCGTGCCGCGCGCCCGCATATCCGGTCAGAAATCGATTGGCCTTTCGTGCGCGCCATCCGCCAGGTCGACGGCGCGGTGCTGATCGAGTTGCCGACGGCGCGGCTGATCGTGCCTGATGCATCGCTGCCCGATGGCGCGACGGCCCAGAAATTTGCCGCGGATCTGGACGCTTGGAGAACCGCATGAACGAACCTCTCGGCATCATCCTTGCCGGTGGGCAGGCCACGCGCATGGGCGGCGGGGACAAATGCCTGCTGCCGCTGGGCGGGCGGCCCATGCTGGTGCGGATCATCGACCGGATCGAAGGGCAGGTGGCGGGCCTCGCGCTCAATGCCAATGGCGATGCGGCGCGGTTTGCGGGCTACGGCCTGCCGGTGCGGGCGGACAGCATCGACGGCTATGCCGGGCCGCTTGCGGGCGTGCTTTCAGGTCTCGACTGGGCGCACGAGATGGGGGCCAGCCACGTGGTCAGCGTGGCAGGCGACACGCCGTTTTTTCCGCGCGATCTGGTGGTGCGGCTCGGGCGCGCCGCTGACCGGGCGAACACGGCTATCGCGCTTGCGGGCACACACGAAGGCGGACGGTCGCACCGGCATCCGACGTTTGGCTTGTGGCCCGTATCCTTGCGTGATGACCTGCGCCGCGCGCTGAACGGCGGGCTGCGCAAGGTGGTGATGTGGACCGATGCCCATGGGGCCGCGACCGCCCCTTTTGATGACAACGCCTTTTTCAACATCAACACGCCTGACGACCTCGCCCGTGCCGAGGACATGCTATGAATGTCTACGGCATTGTCGGTTGGAAGAACGCGGGCAAGACCGGCCTGATGGAACGGCTGGTGGCCGAGATCACCGGGCGCGGGTTCACCGTGTCCACGATCAAGCACGCGCACCACAGCTTTGACGTCGATCACCCCGGCAAGGACAGCTTTCGCCACCGCGCCGCGGGCGCGTCCGAGGTGCTGCTGGCCTCGGCCAACCGCATCGCGCTGATGCAGGAGTTGCGCGACGCGGATGAACCGCCGCTTGAAGCGCTGCTGGCGCGGCTGACCCCGGTCGATCTGGTGCTGATCGAAGGATACAAACGCGACCGCCACCCCAAGGTCGAGGCATATCGGACGGAAACCGGCAACTCGCTGATCGCGCCGGGTGATCCCACTGTACGGGCCGTGGCCAGCAATGCGCACGTGGATGTGGACCGCCCGGTCTTTGATCTGAACGACACCGCTGCAATTGCCGATTTCATCCTTGCCGAGGTTGGGCTTTGAGCCGGTTTGACACCTGCGTCGTGGTGGATTGGTCGGCGGGTAAGCGCAGCCCGCCGCGACCCTCAAAGGATGCGATCTGGGCCTGCGTGGCGCGGGATGGCGCTACTGACGACCATGTCTACCACCGCAACCGGCTGGAGGCCGAGGCGTGGATTGCAGAGCTGATCCGCGCCGAACAGGCAGCGGGGCGGCGCGTGCTGATCGGGTTCGATTTCCCCTTTGGCTATCCGCGCGGGCTGGCGGCGTGTGTTACCGGCAGCGACGATCCCTTTTCCCTCTGGGACTGGCTGGCGGCGCGCATCACCGACGATGCCGCGGGCACAAACAACCGGTTCGAGGTGGCCGAGGAACTGAACGGCTTTTTCGACGGCCCCGGTCCGTTCTGGGGAAAGACGGCCAAGGACCGCTGGCCCGGTGTGCCCTACCGCAAGGCAGGCATTGCCTTTGACACCGTGGCCGAGCGGCGCACCTGCGACGTGGTGGCCAAGGCGGCGTCGAGCTGTTTTCAACTGGCCTTTCCGCCCACCGTGGGCAGCCAGATCCTGATGGGCCTGCCGATGCTGTCGCGGTTGCGGCGGATGGAGGGCGTCGGTGTGTGGCCATTCGAGGGTTGGCAGGCCCCTGTGGTATTGGCCGAGATCTGGCCCGGCCTGATCGAGCCGGCAGTGGCCGAGGACGAGGACGACATCCGCGACCGCGCGCAGGTGCGCCTTTTGGCGCGGGCGCTCTCGCGCCTGCCGGAGGAAACGCTGGCCGCATGGCTGGCCGACACGCCTGACGCCGCGCGAGAGGAGGCGTGGATCCTCGGCGCGGGCCATGCCGATCTGCTGACCGGCTACGCGATGCCGCGCCTGCGCAACGACTGTTTCGCGCTGCCTCCGGGTGTGCACTGGACACCCGTTGAGGATGCGCTGGCGGATCTGAATTCGCGCCTGCGGCCTGTGGTCGGGATCGAAGAGGTGCCCGCACCCGCCGCAATCGGCCGCATCCTCGCAGCACCCGTCACGGCAGCGCGTAGCCACCCGCCGCGCGCCAATACGGCGGTGGATGGCTACGGCTTTGCCGGTGCGTACCCTGCAGGATCGCATAGCTTGCCGTTAATGCCCGAGGTGGCCGCCGCGGGGCGACCCTGCCGGGTCGCGGTGCCTGCGGGCCACGCCATCCGCATTCTGACCGGTGCTGCATTGCCCGACGGCGTGGACACGGTGCTGTTGCAGGAAGAAGCCACGGTCGAGGGCGGCACACTCCAATTCGAAGGCCCCGTAAAACACCGCGCCAACACGCGCAACGCGGGCGAGGATGTGACAGCAGGCGCAAACATCCTGCCCGCAGGCCGCCGCCTGACCCCCGGCGATCTGGGCCTGATTGTCGCCACCGGCGTCGGGCAGGTTTCGGTGTATAAGCCCCTGCGCGTGGCGGTCCTGTCCACCGGGGACGAATTGGCCGAGCCGGGGCAGGACGCGCGGGACGACCAGATCTTTGACGCCAACCGGCCCATGCTGCTGGCGCAGATCGCGGCCCTGGGCTGTACGCCCGTGGACATGGGCCGCGTGGCCGACGATCGCGACGCCTTGCGCGCGGCGCTGGACGACGGGAGCGCACGGGCCGACGTGATCCTGACCAGCGGCGGTGCATCGGCAGGGGACGAAGATCACGTCTCTGCCCTGCTGTCGGAAACCGGGTCGATGGCGCTGTGGCGCGTGGCGATCAAGCCCGGGCGCCCGCTGGCGCTGGCCATGTGGAACGGCGCGCCGGTCTTTGGGTTGCCGGGCAACCCGGTGGCCGCACTTGTGTGCACGCTGGTCTTTGCGGCACCCGCGCTGGCGCTGATGGGCGGCGCGGGCTGGCGCGTGCCAGGCGGCTTTGACCTGCCCGCCGCGTTCGAGAAGCGCAAGAAACCGGGCCGCGTCGAATACCTGCGCGCCCGGGTGCGCGATGGCCGGGTCGAGGTCTTTGCCTCCGAAGGATCGGGGCGCGTCAGCGGGCTCAGCTGGGCCGAGGGGCTGGTGGAACTGGGCCATGGGGCGGCACATATCACCCCCGGCGACACCGTCCGGTTTATCCCCTGGGCCGGGTTCGGGCCATGACGCACACCCTTTTCATAGCGCCGCGCGCGTACTAGGTCGGGGCAGACGGCAAGCATCGGGGCACCATGGCTTTTTTCAAGAAACTGAAGGATCGGCTGTTCAAATCCTCGTCCAAGCTGGATGAGGGGCTGGAGGCGATTGTCGAAGACGGCGGCGAAGAGGTGGCACCGGACACGTTGCCTGCGCACGATCCTGTACCAGAGCCCGATCCTGCCCCCGCGCCGCTTGACACCGCGCCTGCGCCCGCGATGCCTCCAGAGCCAGAGCCAGAGCCAGAGCCAGAGCCAGAGCCAGAGCCAGAGCCAGAGCCAGAGCCAGAGCCAGAGCCAGA
>JBCBAV010000090.1:5810-16316 GCA_038532285.1 Pseudomonadota bacterium
AGAGCCAGAGCCAGAGCCAGAGCCAGAGCCAGAGCCAGAGCCAGAGCCAGAGCCAGAGCCAGAGCCAGAGCCAGAGCTAGAGCCAGAGCCAGAGCCGCGCCCGGTGGACGTCGAAATGGACATGCCCGCCGCGGCGCCCACAGACGTACCCGACGCGGTCGACCCGGAACCCGAACCGATGCCCGCGCCGACCCCCGAGCCTGTGCGCATCGAGGAGGAAATCGCCGCCGCCGAGCCTGCGCCGCGCTCGTTCCTGGGCCGGATCCTTGGGCGCAAAAACGCCGCCCCGGTGCTGCGGCGCGCGCTGGATGACGACATGCTCGAACAGCTCGAAGAGCTGCTGATCACCGCCGATATGGGCGTCGACACCGCCCTGCGCGTAACCGCCAACATGGCCGAGGGCCGCATGGGCAAGAAGCTGTCGGTGCAGGAGATCAAGGAGTTGATGGCCACGGAAATCGCCCGGATTATGGAGCCGGTGGCCAAACCGCTGCCGATCTATCCGCAGACGCCTCAGGTGGTGTTAGTCGTCGGTGTAAACGGGTCCGGCAAAACCACGACCATCGGCAAATTGGCCAGCCAGTTTCGTGCCGCGGGCAAGAAGGTTGTGATCGCCGCGGGCGACACGTTCCGCGCCGCTGCCGTGGAACAGCTGCAGGTCTGGGGCGAGCGGGCCGGCGTGCCGGTGCTGACCGCGCCCGAGGGGTCGGACCCGGCCTCGCTCGCCTTTGACGCCATGGCACAGGCCAGGGCCGAGGGCGCGGACCTGCTGATGATCGACACGGCGGGGCGGTTGCAGAACCGGCAGGACCTGATGGAGGAACTGGCCAAGATCGTGCGCGTGCTGCGCAAGCAGGACGAAACCGCGCCGCACAACACGCTCTTGGTGCTGGACGCGACCACCGGCCAGAACGCGGTCACGCAGGTGAAGGTGTTTCAGGAGGTCTCGGACGTCTCGGGTCTGGTGATGACCAAGCTCGATGGCACCGCCAAGGGCGGCGTGCTCGTAGCGCTGGCCGACCAGTTCGGCCTGCCGATCCATGCCATCGGCGTGGGTGAACAGATCGACGATCTGGCCCCGTTCGACCCCGAGGAGTTTGCCGCCGCCCTCACTGGCCTCGAAGGCGAATGACATCCCGCACGCCCCTCCCCGCGGGGGACAAATTTTCCGGAAAATTTGTGCCCGCTAACAGGTTTGCGCGCCGATGACCCAGTGGCTGGCCAGCATCGAGGGGACGCCAGCGGGCACCGACGTGGCCCTGATCCTTGCGCTGCTGGCGGCCTTTCTGCATGCGGTCTTTGGCGCGCTGCAAAAGGGGCGGCACGACCCGTGGCTGACCCGTGGCGCTGTTGATGTCAGCTACGGCCTGATCGCCGCCCCCTTTGCGCTGTTTGTCGTGCCGTGGCCCGAGCCGCACATGTGGCCGATCTTTGGCGTCGTTTTCATGATCCACGCGATCTACAAGCTGTTGCAGGCCTGGGCCTATACCAAGGGCGCCTACACCGTCGTCTACCCGGTCGTGCGCGGCACCGGGCCGCTCTTTGCAGTCATCGGCGCCTACATCCTGTTTTCCGAGGTCTTCACGCCCGTCCAATGGGCCGGTGTCGCGGTGCTGCTGTCGGGCATCTTCGGCCTTGCGCTCTACAACCTGCGCTACCTCGAAACCGACCGCGACACGCTGCCTGCCGCCCTTGGCCTTGCGGTGCTCACGGGCCTGTTCGTCGCGCTCTACACCACCTATGACGCCTACGGCATCCGGGCCACCGAAAACCCGTTCACCTTCCTCGCGTGGTTCTTCTTCATCGACGGGTTCTTCATGCCGCCCATCGCCATCGCACGCTACCTCCGCATGGCCAACCCGCCCGCGCTGGGCCCGCTGATGGCGCGCGGCGTTATCGGCAGCATCGTTGCCTTTTTCAGCTTCGGATCCATCATGTTGGCCACCCGCCTCGACAAGGTGGGCGAAGCCGCCGTCCTGCGCGAAACCTCGACCGTGTTTGCCGCCATTATCGGTTGGCTCGTGCTCAAGGAAACGGTAGGACCCCGCAGAATAGCCCTGATGGCGCTGATCGCACTGGGTGCGGTGATCGTCGAAATGGGCGGATAAGAGGCAAAAGCGATGAGCAGCGCGCGCGAGATCAATCCGATCCTGAAACAGGTCCTCGAACTGGGCCCGCCGATTGCGTTTTTCGTGATCTACCTGCGGATCAAGGATGACGTGTTCAGCTTTGGCGGGGTCGAGTACACCGGGTTTATCGTGGCCACGCTGATCTTTGTCCCGATCCTGCTGGCGGCGATGGGGGTGCTGTGGGCGCTGACGGGCAAGCTGAGCCGCATGCAGATCTTCACCGCGTTCATGGTGATCTTTTTCGGCGCGCTCACCGCCTATTTCAACGACGAGCGGTTCTTCAAGATGAAGACCAGCATCGTCTACGGCTTTTTCGCCGTGGCACTGGGCATCGGCCTGCTGCGCGGGCAAAGCTGGTTGGCCTACATCCTCAACGACGCGATGCCGATGCAGCACGACGGCTGGATGATCCTGACCCGGCGGCTCTGCGGCATGTTCGCCGCACTCGCGGTCGCCAACGAGATCATCTGGCGCACCATGTCGACGGAGACATGGGTCAAGATCGAAACCTTCGGCTTTCCCGTCGCGCTTGTCGGGTTCCTGTTCTGGCAGATCACCGCGCTGCAACAGTATCTTGAGACCGACGAGGAACCGGCCGAATAGCCGGCTCAGGCTTCAGCCAACACCTCGCTTGCCCGCCACGGGCCGCTTTGCGGCGCCACGGCATAGGACACCTTGCGCGCCAGATCGGATGAGATCATCGCCTCCAGCGCCAGCTTGAACCGCGCCTTGCGCGCCGACCTAATGCGCAATTCGCCCACGTCCCATTCCAGAATTTCCGCCCCTGCTGCCAGATGCGTGGTCGCGGCACTGGGCTGGTGGGTCATGTAGGCGACCTCGCCCACGAACACCTGCGCCGGCATCGAAAACGCCTCGCCCCGCTTTTTCACCTGCACATCGCCCGAGATCACGTAGATCAAATGCCCCAGCGCCGCGCCTTCGATGGTCACAGCCGTCGGTTCGCTGATCTGCCGCCGCCGCGCACGGCGCACGAGATCGCGGAAATCGCCGGGCGGCAGCCCCTCGAAATGGCTGTAAAGGTCCAGATGCTCGGCCGGGATCGCCAGCCGCGAATTGCGCCACCACAGCGAAAAGAGACCGATCAGGTTTGCCGTCCCCATCGCGACAGAGGTCAACACCGCCTCCCACAGCGGCGCATCTGCCACGACCCAATAGTACCAGATATACAGGCCCGTCCCGATCAGGATCATCAGCCGCAAAAGCACCTGATTGATGATCAGATAGCCCAGCGTGAACACGCCCCCGGCGGCCAGAACGATCCACTCCGGTTTAATCAACTCATTCAGCAACGTCTTAAATCCCCGTCTTAAATCGAGGATCAGACTAGCGTGCCGCACGCCCCGTGCAGGGCGAAAACCGACATGATTTCAGGCTTTTTTCCCGAACATCTGTTCTTGGGCGGCCTTGTCGGGCTTGGTGTCGCGCAGATCGGCGTGCAGCGCGCGGCCCGCCTGTACGCCCGGGCGCGCGGCAACAGCGTCAAGCCAGCGCGCCAGATGCGGCTTGTCCTCCAGCGTCTGCTGCTGGCCCTCCCACAGCGACGCCCACGGCCAGATCGCCATGTCGGCGATGGAATAGGCGCCTGCCACATATTCCGAATGCGCCAACTGCCGGTCCAGCACGCCATATAGCCGCGCAACCTCGCCCCGGTACCGGTCCTGTGCATAGGGCAGTTCATGCCCCATTTGCGGCGCGTATTTCAGGAAATGGTGCGCCTGTCCGGCCATCGGCCCCACGCCGCCCATCTGCCACATCAGCCACTGGTCCACAGCGACCCGGTCGCGTTCGGTCGCACCGTAAAACTGTCCGGTCTTGCGCGCGAGGTATTGCAGGATCGCCCCGCTTTCAAAGATCGAGATCGGCGTGCCGTCCGGCCCGTCGGGGTCCACGATGGCAGGCATCCGGTTGTTGGTCGAGATAGCCAGAAACTCGGGCGTATGCTGATCGCCTGCGCGGATGTCGACCAGGTTCACGCGGTAGGGCAGGCCAAATTCCTCAAGCGCGATGGATGCCTTCCATCCGTTGGGCGTGGGCCAGAAATAAAGATCGATCATGGCCCGGTCCCCGTTGGTTGGCGCGGGGTCAGGATGCTGTTTTCTGCCCCATTGGCAAGGGGGCCGCAGGCGCGCGCCGCGCAAACATCCGTGACCACCGCGGGGCGGCCCGCGCAGGCAGGGCGGCGCGCACCGCGTCCAGTGGCACGGCAGCGGGATGCCGCAGGGCATGAGCGTAAAATGGCATCGCGCCGGCCCGGGTATAGCCGGACCAGTGACAAATCGTGCGATCGGCGGGGGCGATGATACCCCCGAAACGGGGCAGAACGGCCAACGTCCGGGGGCAGTCAAGTTGCAGGTTGACCACATGGGGCAGGTCGATGCCGCATCCCATTGCGCGATCCCCCACAGCGTCCGGCGCCAGCAATCGCTCGAACACCGCGTCAAACAGATCGTTTTCCCGGCTGGTCACATTGAACAACTCGGACCCGCGCCCCGCCGCCGTTTCCATCGCCGCCACCGCCCGGGCACCGTAACTCGCCCCCGACAGTGTCACGATGCGGCAGAGATCACCGGGCCACAGGTCATGCAAGGCCTGAAACACCACTTCGCTGCCCATGGAATGGGTCACCGCATGCACCGGACGCTGCGGTGCCACCGCGCGCAGCGTGCGGATCACTTGCGCCAGATGCTGCCCGGCGCGCCGGGCGGCACCCTGTGCCTGCCAGATATTGCCCCGTGCGCGCCAGCCAAAGGCCAGCGCCAGCCCTTCGTCCGGACCGCTGCCGCCAAAGCCCAGGGGCCGCGGCCATCCGGTCGGCGTATCAAGCGCAAAAATCTTCTGATGCGGATCGAATTCGGTACAGGCCGGATCGTATTTGAACCCGTGCACCAGAACCATCACCGGCCCCGTTCCGCGCGCGGCCACTTGCAGGACCCGCGCCACCGGGGCGGGGGAGGCATGGACCGACACGCCTGTCGGACCGGCATCTAATCTCAGGATCGGCATCTCCGCATCTCCAACCACGTCGCGTGGCGCTCCGGGGTTGGTGGCATATACCAGTGCAGTGAATTTCCGGTTACCAAACCGCGCCGGTGTTGACGCCCGCGCCCGGGCAGAGTACCGACAAGACGTGGCGATTTGTAACCGGATTGCGGGCCACCCCGGCACCTGAACGCAGGTACAAGACGGGAAAACACCGCTAAAAGGTCAGGATGAAAGCCCCCCTTTCGCTTGACCGCGCATCGGGGGTTTTTTCGTGGCCTGGACCCTTTCCCGCAGGCCCGCGACGGAGAACGCAATGAGTGAGGACTGGAAACCGCGCACCCGCGCCGTGCACGCCGGCACCCGCCGCAGCCAGTACAACGAGGTCAGCGAGGCGATCTTTCTGACCCAAGGTTTCGTCTACGACAGCGCCGAGGCCGCCGCCCAGCGGTTCGAGGCCGCAGGCCCGGACGAATTCATCTATGCCCGCTACGGCAATCCAACCATTGCCATGTTCGAGGACCGCATCGCCAGCATCGAAGGCGCCGAAGACGGCTTTGCCACCGCCAGCGGCATGGCGGCGGTGTCAGGCGCGCTGATGGCGATGCTCAAGGCCGGCGACCGCGTCGTGTCGGCCCGCGCGCTGTTCGGCTCCTGCCTCTACGTGCTCGAAGACATCCTGACCCGCTACGGGGTCGAAGTCGTCTTTGTCGACGGCACCGATCTGGACCAGTGGGCCGCGGCGATCACACCGGGCACTCGCGCGGTGTTCTTTGAATCGATCTCCAATCCCACGCTCGAAGTGGTCGACATCGCCGCCGTGTCGGACCTTGCCCACGCTGCGGGCGCAACGGTCGTGGTCGATAATGTCTTTGCCACCCCGATCTTCTCCAACGCCATCGCCCAAGGCGCGGATGTGGTGATCTATTCGGCCACCAAACACATCGACGGGCAGGGCCGCGCGCTGGGTGGCGTGATCCTCGGCACGCAGGACTTCATCCGCAAGACCGTCGAGCCCTACATGAAACACACCGGCGGATCGATGTCGCCGTTCACCGCGTGGATGATGCTCAAGGGGCTCGAGACGATGGACCTGCGCGTGCGCGCGCAATCCGCGTCGGCCCGTGCGCTGTCGGATGCGTTGCAGGGCCACGACGCACTGCGCCGCGTGATCTATCCGGGTCACCCCAGCCATGCGCAGCACGATCTGGTGACCCGCCAGATGGGCGGGGCCGGGGGTACCGTGCTGTCGCTTGACCTTGCCGGTGGGCGTGATGCGGCCTTCGCGTTTCTCAACGCCCTGACCATCCCGCTGATCTCCAACAACCTCGGCGATGCCAAGTCGATCCTGACCCATCCCGCGACCACCACGCACCAGCGTCTGCCGCAGGATCAAAAGGACGCGCTGGGCATCACGGATGGCCTCGTGCGCATGTCCGTTGGGCTCGAAGACAGCGACGATCTGGTGGCCGATATCCTGCAGGCGCTGGAAAAAGTGCAATAAAAGCAATATAGTGCAAAGCATCGCGCATCGCTAAACCGCACACTTAAAAGGAGAAAATGTCATCCAACCGCTGACACGTCACGTAGATGTCAGTGTTATTGGAAATGTCCCGACCGCGCCTTAGCTATGGTCGGAACCTAAAAGAAAGGGGGGCTACTTTATGAACATTCATACGCCCGAACTCACTGCAATACCCGAACGTGACGAGGCTGAGGCCGCACTGGAACTGCTCAAGCGATGGGCAAAACAGGCGAGCACCACCGAAATCATCGAGCTTGACCCTTCCGTTGCCCGGCTGGTGCCGGGGGCCGATGGCGTCGACTACCCCGCGCTGTCACGCACCTACCCGGATGCGTTCGACGCAAACGCATCCTACAAGGACACGCTGCCCGACCTGCAGAACGGTCCCTCCAGCCTGATCCGCGGTGCCAAGCAGCAGATCCAGCACGTTGGCATCTCGAACTTTCGCCTGCCACTGCGGGTACAGACCCGTGACAACGGCCCGCTGACGCTGGAAACCTCGGTGACCGGCACGGTCAGCCTCGAGGCGGACAAGAAGGGCATCAACATGTCCCGCATCATGCGGTCCTTCTACAAACATGCCGAGGAAACCTTTTCCTTTGGCGTGATCGAAGGCGTGCTCGATGACTACAAATCCGATCTCGAAAGCTTCGATGCCCGCATCCAGATGCGCTTTTCCTTCCCTGTGAAGGTCGACAGCCTGCGCTCGGGCCTGTCGGGCTACCAGTACTACGACATCGCGCTGGAACTGGTGGAACAGGACGGCGTGCGCAAGCGGATCATGCACCTCGACTATGTCTATTCGTCCACGTGCCCCTGCTCGCTGGAGCTCAGCGAACATGCCCGCGCCACCCGCGGACAGCTGGCCACACCGCATTCGCAGCGGTCCGTGGCGCGTGTGTCCGTGGTTCTCGATGACGCGGCGGATACGCTCTGGTTCGAGGACCTGATCGACGCCTGCCGCCGGGCCGTGCCGACCGAGACGCAAGTCATGGTCAAGCGCGAGGACGAACAGGCTTTTGCCGAACTGAACGCCGCCAACCCGATCTTTGTCGAGGATGCCGCGCGCCTGTTCTGCGAACAGCTTCTGGCCGAGGTCCGTGTGGGTGATTTTCGTGTGGTCGCCAGCCACCAGGAAAGCCTTCACAGCCACGACGCCGTGTCGGTCCTGACCGAAGGCGACACTTTTGCCGACGAAAGCATTGACCCGCGCATGTTCGCGACACTGTTCCACGTCGGCTGATTAACGCACCACATCACGAACATCGAACAAAGCGCGGAAATCCCGCGCTTTTTTCGTTTTTCCCCAAGCGATCAAGGCGGCTATGCAGCCCATGCATTGGTAATTTGCGGCACTGCAGCATAGGTATGGCGCAACGGGAGGAACAACCGAAACACATATCGTGAGTGACACGTTCCATGGCTTACATTACGCAAACACTGCCCCTGTCGATCTGGGCATCCATCAAATCCTTTTTCCACGCCATCGGCGCGGGCATGATGGAATCAGCGGGCTACGAGGCGCGGCTGCGCCGCATCGACGCGCTCAGCGCAAAATCCGACGAAGACCTCGCCAAAATGGGCCTGCGTCGGCAGGACATCACGGCCTACGTTTTTCGCGACCTGATGTATCACTAATACCCGGGCCGCGCGCTTTCTGCGCCCGGTTTCTTGACTTGGCCCCGTGCTGACGCCAACGGTGACCGCAATGGATGTGCGCCCGGTCGGATATGTCATTGGTCTGCTTGTGGCCGTGCTGGGCGCGGCCATGCTGCTGCCGTTGATCGTGGACCTCGCCGAGGGGAGGGGTCACTGGTATGTGTTCGCCGAATGCATCCTGATCACCTGCGTCGTTGGCGGCAGCCTTGCGCTCGCGTGCGCCAATGGCGTGCGGGACAAGCTGACGCTGCAACAGACCTTTCTGATCACCACGGGTGTCTGGGTCGCGCTGCCGATCTTCGGCGCATTGCCGTTCTGGCTGGGTGAGACCGAAGCCCGCTATGTCGACGCGTTTTTCGAGGCGATGTCGGGCCTGACAACCACGGGCTCCACGGTGCTGTCCGACCTCGAAACGCTGCCCAAGGGGCTGCTCCTGTGGCGCGGGTTGCTGCAATGGCTGGGCGGCATCGGCATCATTGTGGTCGCGATGGTCTTCCTGCCCGAACTGCGGGTTGGGGGCATGCAGATCTTCAAGACCGAAGCTTTTGACACCTTTGGCAAAATCCTGCCACGAGCCACCGAAATCGCCAGCCGCATCTCGGTGATCTACCTCGCCCTCACGCTGGTCTGCGCCTTTGGCTATCTGGGCGCGGGCATGGATGCGTTCGATGCCACGATCCACGCCATGACGACCGTCGCCACGGGTGGTTTTGCCAATTACGACGCGTCTTTTGCCGCCTTCTCGCCAACGGCGTCCTATGTCGCCAGCGCCTTCATGGTGTTTGCCGCCTTGCCGTTTGTGCGTTTTGTCCAACTCAGCGCTGGAACCGCCCAACCGCTGCTGCGCGACACGCAAATCCGCGCTTTCCTGATCGCGGCCGCGGTCGTTGTGTGCCTCGTGACCATGGGCAACATGCTGCGCGAGGGCGTGTTCAGCGAAGCGGCGTTTCGCACGGCACTTTTCAACACCGTGTCGCTGATGACCGGCACCGGCTATGCCAACGCCGATTACATGACATGGGGCGGGTTTGCCGTGGCAGTGCTGTTCTTTACCGGCCTCATCGGCGGCTGCGCGGGCTCGACGTCGTGTTCGATCAAGGTGTTTCGCTACCAGCTGCTTTTTGCGTCTGTCCGCGCACAACTGCAAAAGACCCGAAGCCCGCACGGCATCTTTACCCCCCGCTACGCCGGTCGCACGGTGAACGAAGACGTGCTGAATTCGGTCATGGCGTTTTTCGTCTTTTTCCTTGTCACGCTTGGCGTGGTGGCGGTGTCATTGGCGATGACAGGCCTTGATCTGGTCACCTCGATCTCGGGGGCCGCGGCAGCACTTGCTAATATCGGCCCCGGGTTTGGCGACATCATCGGCCCCACCGGCAATTTTGCCGGTTTGGGCGACACCGCCAAATGGATCCTCGCTGCCGCGATGCTGATCGGGCGGCTGGAACTGATGGCGGTGTTCGTGATCTTCACCGTGGGCTTCTGGCGGGCCTGACGCCCGCCATGCTGCCTTACATCTTCTTGCCTTCGGCGCGATAGACGCCCCCCCACGTCTTGGTCGCGATATAGGTCGGGCAGCCCGGTTTGGCGGTGTTGATGATTAGAAACCACACGGTCTCGCCGGGCCTGCCGGCGCGGGAATATTCGCAGCCGATGGGGTGGGTCCACCACTGCCCCTGAAAGTTCACGGGCGGCTTGGCGACGCTCGCCATGGCACTGGCGGGCATCAACAGCGCCGCGGCCATGGCCACGGATTTCATAACGGTCTTGATCATAAGGTGCACTCCTACGCTTGGTCTTGCGCGCCCCCACGCTCGGGGTCAGGAATGCAGGCCATGTGTTAACAGGCGGCTAACTGGCGCCTGCAGAACGTGTTGGATTTTAGGGGTTCGGGCCTAGGCTCAGGACCCATTGATCTTGCCGCCCTGGCGCCAAAATCGCGAAATCTCAGTGGTTTGGAACGCGCCGGGAATAGGGGTTCTATTTCCAAGCGTTTCGAGCCGCTGAGATAATGCGATTTTGGCGTCTTCGATTTGACGGGTTTACTGGCTGGACGTCGTCCCAGCGCTTTGAAATAGAACCACTATTCCGGCAGCCCTGATCCTAGCCAGCCAGAAAACCTGTCAAACCAGGGCGGCAAGATCAACGGGTCCTGAGCCTAGTCCCAGCAGCTCACCAACACGGTCATGCCGG
>JBCBAV010000091.1:0-16185 GCA_038532285.1 Pseudomonadota bacterium
CTGCGGTCCGGACGCGCCGTGCGAGATTGACGGGGGCAGTTACCACGTGATGCTGCCCGAGGGCTGGGAAGACGCTGGGCCGAAGCCTGCGCTGATGTTCTATCACGGGCACAATGCCACCGGGGCGATGGTGTTTCGCAGCGGTGGGCTGGCGCGGGACTTTGTCGAACAGGGATACGTGGTGATCGCGCCAAACGGCACGCTGATCCAAGGTAGGCAGACACGGCGGTGGGCCGGGCGCATGGGCGTAGGGCGTGACGACGTGGCGTTCAGCCTCGCTGTACTGGCTGATGCTACTGCGCGGTTTGGTATTGACCCGGCGCGCACCTACGCTGCCGGTTTTTCGGCGGGGGGATCAATGGTGTGGCTGATGGCCTGCAAGAGCGCGGGCACCTTTGCCGGGTACTTGTCGCTGTCGGGTGCGTTGCGGCAGCCCAATGACACCACCAACTGCCCAGACACGCCCGTGCGCATGCTGCACATTCATGGCTTTGCCGATACGCAGGTGCCGCTAGAGGGGCGAGTGATTGGCAATTGGCATCAGGGGTCGGTCTGGGAAAGCCTGGCCCTGGCACGTCGCGCTGGGCAATGCCGCAGCAATCCCGACCGCATCCGGATCACCACCGATTATCGCTGTCGGCACTGGGACGACAGCTGTGCCGCAGGTGGTGCGGTGCGGTTCTGCTTGCGCGAAGGTGGGCACGGCATGCCCAAAGGCTGGACTGCGAAGGCGCGGGACTTTTTCGAGGGCGGCTAGGCCCGTTGATCCTTGGCTTTGCGCATGCTGCCAAGGATAGAGGCAGAATAGATGATCAGCGCGGCCCAGATCATTGGAAAGGCGATCATGCGGGCGATGCCGAAGGGTTCCTTGAACACCACGACGGCGCACAGAAAGATCATCGTGGGCGCGATGTATTGCAGGATAGCGATGGTGGTGAGACGTAGTCGTTTGGCGCCGTTGGCATAGAGGATCAGCGGCACCGCCGTGACCACGCCGCAGCCCAGAAGCAGCCAGGTGGTCACGGTATCGCCGGTCATGAACCCGCCCTGCGGACCCAACCAGATCACGTAGCCCAGCGCAGGCAGCAGCAGGATCAGCACCTCGAGCAGAAAGCCCTGGTTTGGCCCGATGGGCAGCTGTTTCTTTGCCAGGGCATAAAACCCCCAACTGACCATCAGGCCGACGGCGGCCCATGGCACCGCCCCGGCAGCGACGGTCAGAACCAGCACCGCTCCCGCGGCAAGTGCGATGGCCACCCACTGGATGCCCGCTGG
Organism: Pseudomonadota bacterium; assembly: GCA_038532285.1. Classification (GTDB taxonomy): domain Bacteria; phylum Pseudomonadota; class Alphaproteobacteria; order Rhodobacterales; family Rhodobacteraceae; genus Tateyamaria. The sequence continues at coordinate 1,276 of JBCBAV010000091.1, forward strand.
GCGTTCGCCCAGAAACAGCGCGCCGAGTGCGACCGAAAAGAGCGGGTTGGCGTAATACCCCAGCGAGGCGTCCAGCGTGCGCCCCTCGGCGATGGCCCAGACGTAAATGCCCCAGTTGACCGAGATCAGCGCCGCTGTCACGCAGCCCATGGCCAGCATCCGCGGTGTGCGCAGCGCGCGCCACAGATCGGACGTGCGGCGCAGGGCGATCAGCAGAGCCGCGGCCACCGGCACCGCCCAGATGACGCGATGCGCGACCACCTCGGCCGGGCCAACATGATCCAGCGCCTTCATGTAGAGCGGCAGAAAGCCCCACAGCACATAGGCCCCGATGGCAAAGCCGAGGCCTGCTGGCGTGTCCTGATTGTCGGTGTTCATGCCTTGGCGCGGTCACCCTTGGGATCGTACATCGGGCGCAATGATGCCTCGGCGGCGACGCGGATGCCAGCCACGTCGATCTCGTAGCTAGATCCCAGCACGTCATGCGCCGTTTCGCCGGGGCAAGGGACGTAGCCCAGACCCATGGCGCCGCCCAAGTGGTGGCCATACGCACCCGAACTGAGATAACCGACGATCTCGCCATCGCGCAGGATCGGTTCGTTATGGTAAAGCAGCGGCTCGGGATCGGTCAGGCGGAACTGGATCAGGCGGGCTTGCAGGCCCTCATCCTTTTTGCGCAGCACAGCGTCGCGGCCGATGAAGTCGGGTTTGTCGGTCTTGACGGCAAAGCCGAGGCCCGCTTCGAGCACGTGATCCTCGCAGGTGATGTCGTGGCCGAAGTGGCGGAAGCCCTTTTCGATGCGGCAGGTGTCCATCATGTGCATGCCGCACAGGCTGAGGCCGAGATCTTCGCCCGCCTCGTACAGGGTTTCAAACGCGTGGGCCGCCATGTCGGCGCTGACGTAGACTTCCCACCCCAGTTCGCCCACGTAAGTGACGCGGTGCACACGGGCGAGGCCCATGCCCAGCTCGATCTCTTGCGCGGTGCCAAAGGGGTTGGTGTCGTTGGAGAAATCATTTGCACTGACGCGTTGCATCAGCTTGCGGGCGTTGGGGCCCATGATGGCCAGCACACCCTCGCCTGCGGTGACGTCCGTGATGACCACGCGCCGCTCGCCCACGTGGCGCTGCAGCCATGTCTGATCGGCAAGCCGTGTGGCGGCAGGCGTGACGACGAGGTAGGCGGTTTCCGACAGGCGGGTGATGGTCACGTCCGCCTCGATCCCGCCGCGTGTGTTGAGGAACTGGGAATAGACGATCTTGCCCACCGGCACGTCGTATTGCCCACCCGCGACGTGGTTCAGGAACGCGGTCGCATCCGGCCCCTCGACCCGCAGCTTGCCAAAGGAGGACATGTCGTACATGCCGACGTTCTCGCGGATCGCCGTGTGTTCGGTGGCGATGTTGTCAAAGAAGTTCTGCCGCTTCCAGCTGTAGTCATACGCAGGCGTTTGGTTGTTTTGCGCGAACCAGTTCGCGCGTTCCCAGCCGGCCAGTTCGCCCATGACCGCACCGCGGTCCAGCAGGTGCTGGTGGAAGGGTGTGCGGCGGATGCCGCGGGCCGTCGCCTTTTGACGGTAAGGGAAGTGATCGGCATAGAGCAGGCCCAGCGTTTCGGTCGAACGTTCGGCAAGGTAGGTCTTGTTTCCCTGGAACGGCTGCATGCGCATGATGTCCACGTCGCCCAGATCGAAGGGGCGGTCGCCGTCCTCCATCCACTGGGCCAGCGCCATGCCCGCGCCGCCCGCCGACTGGATGCCGATTGAGTTGAAACCGCACGCGACCCAGACATTGTCCATCTCGGGCGCGAGGCCGAGATGGTAGGCGTCGTCGGGCGTAAAGCTCTCGGGGCCGTTGAAAAACGTATGAATGCCCGCCTCGGCCAGCATGGGCATGCGGTTCACCGCCATCTCGAGGATCGGTTCGAAATGGTCGAAATCCTCGGGCAGTTGGTCGAACTCGAAATCCTTGGGTATGCCGTTCACGGCCCACGGCTTGGCGTCCGGCTCGAACGCGCCGAGCAGCATTTTGCCTGCGTCTTCCTTGTAATAGGCGCATTCGTCAGGGACGCGGAGCACCGGCAACTGGGTCAGACCCGAGATGGCCTCGGTCACGATGTAGAAATGTTCGCATGCCTGCAGGGGCACGTTGATGCCCGCCATCTTGCCCACTTCGCGGCCCCACATGCCTCCGCAGTTCACGATGTGATCGCAGGTGATGTGGCCGGTGCTGCCATCCTCGGCTTGCCAATCCACGCCGGTGACGCAGCGCCCGGTCTTGGCGATGGCGGTGACGGCGGTGCGTTCGGCGATGGTGGCGCCCTGCTGGCGCGCGCCCTTGGCCAGTGCGTGCGCGATGTTGGCGGGATCGCCCTGACCGTCGAGCGGCAGGTAGACGCCGCCGGTGACACCGTCGATATTGATGTGCTCGTAACGCGCCTTAACCTCGGATGGCGAGATCTCTTCGACCTCGACACCAAAAGCGCGGGCCATGGCGGCCTGGCGGTGCAGCTCTTCCAGCCGTTCGGCTGTCATCGCGGCGGTGATGGATCCCACGCGCTTGAACCCTGTGGCGACACCCGTTTCCGCCTCGAGATCGCCGTAAAGCTCTTGGCTGTACTTGGCGAGCTTGGTCATGTTGGCGGTGGCGCGCAGTTGGGCGATCAGGCCCGCCGCGTGCCACGTGGTGCCCGAGGTCAGTGCCTTGCGCTCCAAGAGCACCACGTCCTGCCAGCCCAGTTTGGTCAGGTGATAGGCGACCGAACACCCGACAACGCCGCCACCGATAATGACGACACGGGCTTGGGATGGCAGGTTGGGCATGCGAACTCTCCGTTAGACGATGGTGTGGCCCGCGGCCTGCAGCCTGCGGGCAATCTCGGCGATGTGGTCGGGGCCGACCTCGCAACACCCGCCGAGGATGGTGGCGCCGTGGTCGAGCCACGACAGGGCGTGGTCGGCGTAGATCTGCGGGCCCATGTCGCGGCGTTGTTGCAGGTCGCCCGCGGTCGTGCCGCCTTCGAGAAAGGCCTTGGTGATCTGGGTGAACCCGTTGGCGTAGGCGCCGGTCGGCACACCTGCGGTGGCCATGACGTCGAGGGCCGGGCGCATGACTTCGGGCGCGGAGCAGTTTAGCAGTGCAGCATCCGCATCGGCGGCCAGGGCTGCGGCTTCGGCCAGCGGCTCGCCCGAGCGCAGTTTTGTGCCGTCCTCATCATCGACGGTGAAGGCCAGCCAGACAGGGCGGTCGCTGCTGCGGCCCGCAGCAAGGCAGGCGCGCCCCGCGTCCACCGACGCGATGGTTTCAAACAGGATCATGTCACACGCCGGGGCGATGTGGTTCACGATCTCGGCGTAAAGCGGTGTTGCTTCCTCTACCGGTGGGTGCAGATCGGCGCGGTAGCTGGCACCCAGCGGTCCGACGGAACCGGCCACGCGACTGCGGTCGCGCACGCTGGCTGCCGCATCCATAGCCGTGTCGAGCAAAGCGTCGAACTGGTCTGTCAGATCCGGCAGCACGTCACCCTCACCGGCATAGTGGTTCGATGCACCGCCCCGCAGGCGATCGCGGTGGATGGCGTAGGTGTTCGATGTGGCCACAGACGCGCCCACATCGGCATAGTGCCGGTGCACGTCGGCCACGATGCCGGGATTGTCCAGCAGGTATTGCGTGGCCCAGAGCGGGGTGGCCGGTTTGCCCGACCGGCGGATCAGTTCCTGGCCCATGCCGCCGTCGAGGAGGGTGATATCAGTCATCGGAGATCTCAGAGAAAGGTTGTAAGGTACGCCGCGTAAGCGACATCGAACAGAGCGCACCCGATCAGATACCAGACCGGCACAGTCGCCCCGACACCGACATATTTCACCGCATCCAAAAGGCCATGGGCCGCGATGGCCGCAATCAGGATTATTGGCGAAATCAGCAGCCCCAAGAGACCTGCAACGACAAACCCCGCTGACACACCCACCTCAAGCCGGACATGCGCGCCCTGAAGGGCTGCATGCACCGGGTAGGTAAAGAGCATCCCTAAAAGCGCCGCAAACCCGATCAGCCATGTCCAGCTGACGGGCAGCACCACATGTGCCAGCACGACCGCCATCACATAGCCGGTGAAGGCCAGTGGCAGCGCGCGCGGTGCATATGTTGCGAATACGGTGCTCATGGGGCGTGTCCCTTAGGCCCGGAGCCGTTCGTTCTGCGGATCCCACAGCGGGCCGTCCGCCTGGACCACCGCGCGGCACATCTGGCCAAAGATATCCACCTCGACCTCCGTGCCTTCGACCGCCAGTTCGCTGCGTACCATGCCAAGGGCAATGGACGCGCCGACCCGGTGGCCATAGTCGCCGGATGTGGTTTCACCCACGACCTGACCGTCATGCCAGACGGTCGACATGTAAGGCGCGTCCTGATCGCCCGCGTCCACGACGAGGGTCACAAACCGCTTTTTGGAGCCTTGCTGCTTTTCGTTCATCAGCGCGGCCTTGCCCGGGAAATCCTGCGGCTTGTCCAGCTTGACAAAGCGGTCCAGCCCGCCTTCGAACAGGGTGTAGTCAGTGGACAGGTCGCCCTTCCACGTCCGGTACCCTTTTTCGATGCGCAGGCTGTTGAGCGCGTACATGCCGAACGGCGTTGCACCCGCGCCAATGATCGCCTCGTAGATCGCGGGGATGTCCGCGGTGGCGGCGTGCACCTCCCAACCCAGTTCCCCGGCAAACGACACGCGCAGCATCGCCACATCCTTGCCCGCAACGCGCGCCTTTTGATGGGTCAGCCAACCAAGGCTCAAGTCCGCCTCGGCGCCGATCTGTTCGAACAGATCGCGCGATTTCGGCCCTGACACCACAAGAGTGCTGTATTCGGTCGTGTGATCGGTCAGGGTCAGCCCCTTAGGCAGCCCATCCGTCAACACGTCGCGATCATGCCACTGCGCCGTGGCGGCGGTGATGAGGGTAAAGTGATCTTCGCCGTGACGGATCACCGACATCTCGGTCAGGATGCGGCCCCGGCTGTCTGCGAAATAGGCTAGGTTCATGCGGCCCACCTTGGGCAGGGCGCCGGTGATCTTGCCGCGCAGGTATTCCGCGGCACCGTCGCCCGACAGGTTGAAGCGCGAGAAGCCCGGCAGGTCCAGCACGCCAACGCCGTCGCGCACCGCCTCGCATTCCTCTTTCACGCGCTGCGACCATGCACCGGCCCGGTCCCAGGTCTGAGTCGCCTCTTCGGACAGGTCATCGCCGTCCTTGGCGAACCAGTTGGAGCGTTCCCAGCCGTTGTAGGCGCCCATGACGCCACCCATCTCGCGCACCCGCGCATCCACCGGCGACAGTTTCTTGTCGCGGCCAGCGGGCCATTCGTGATGCGGGAAGTGCATCGCATATTCGTGGCCATAGGTTTCCAGCGCCTTGGACAGGCAATAGTCGTGATCGACGTAGTCGGTATAGCGGCGCGGATCGACGGCCCACATGTCCCATTCTGTCTCGCCGTGCATGATCCATTCCGACAGCACCTTGCCCGCGCCGCCGCCCTGCGCGATCCCGAAGGTAAAGCAATGCCCTTCGAACGCGTTTCTCACGCCCGGCATCGGACCGATCAGAGGCAAGCCATCGGGTGCATAGGGGATCGGGCCGTTGATATTGCGCCCCACACCGGCGGTGCCCAGCAACGGCACGCGGGCCATGGCATCCTCGATGTAGAATTCCAACCGCTCGAGGTCGTCGGGATAAAGCTGGAACGAGAAATCTTCGGGCATCGGGTCCCCGGGCGTGACCCAATGTGCCTTGCAGTTCCGTTCATACGGGCCAAGGTTCAGGCCCGCCTTGTCCTGACGCAGATAGTAGCTGATGTCGACGTCGCGGATGATGGGCAGCTTGTGGCCCTTTTCCTTGGTCCACGCGGCGACCTCGGCAATCTCCTCGGTCAGGAAATACTGGTGCGACATCACCACCATCGGCACGGTGCGACCACCAAAGGGCTTGAACATCTCGCCCACACGCTGGGCATAGTAGCCAGCACAGTTGGCGACGTAGTCGCAGCGGATGTCGCCCTTGTCGGTCTTCACGATCCACTCGTCGCCATCACGCTCGATCCCGGTGGCAGGGCAGAACCGCTCGATCCGCGCACCAAGGTCGCGCGCCCCCTTGGCCAGGGCTTGGGTCAGCTGGGCCGGATCGATGTCGCCGTCAAGCGGGTCCCACAGACCGCCCGCCAGATCGTGGGTTTCCATGAACGGGTGGTATTCCGTCATCTCCTGCGGCGTCAGGATCGGCATCTCCATGCCCTGATACCGCCCCATGCTTGCGACCCGTTCGAATTCCTGCATCCGCTCCTTGGTGTGGGCCAGACGCAGCGACCCGGTGACGTGATAGTTCATCGGGTAATCGACGTCGTCCGCCAGCGTCCGGTACATCTCGAGGCCGTAGCGCTGCATGTTCATCACGGCCCACGAGTTGGAGAAGTTCGGGCAATTGCCCGCCGCGTGCCACGTGCTGCCCGCCGTCAGCTCGTTCTTTTCCAACAGCACACAGTCGCTCCAGCCCGCCTTGGCCAGATGATACAGCGTAGACGTCCCCACGACGCCGCCGCCGATGATGACCACGCGGGCCGTTGTTGGAAAGGTGCTCATGGTTCAATCCTCCCGTTGCGGCACGCCGCTTTCGATGTCGTAATAATCGCCTTTGAAGGCGGTGAAGATGTGATGGGACGTGGTGATCCCGGTGGCGCCGTCGATGGTGCCGGACATGACCGACACCGCGCCGTTGTCATCGGCGTGTTCCCAGAACAGGGACGCGCCGCACATGTGGCAAAACCCGCGTTTCGCCTTGGGCGACGATTGGTACCAGCGCAAGGTGTCATCGCGGGTGATGTTCAGTTGATCGCTCGACACTTGGGTGGCGGACACATAGTGGCCGGATGTCTTGCGGCACTGGAAGCAGTGGCACGCCACAGACGGGCGTAAGGGGCCGGTCAGGGTGTAGGCCACGGCACCGCACAGGCAGCTTCCGGAATGGCTCATCTCAGGCCCTCCCCGGTGTTGCTGCCGTGCCCAACAGCACGCCGTAGATCACGAAACACACCGCCAGCCCGCGTTGCAGCCACGTGTTGAACACGGCCCCAAGTGCTGCGCGCCCCAGACCCGCCCCCAGCGCGGTATAGCCGACATAGCTGAGCGCGGTGAGCGTCAGCGCGGTGGGCATGATCACCGCCATCTGGTCCCAGATCGGCACACCGGGCTGCACGAATTGCGAAAAGGCAGCGAGGTATCCCGCCACGCTTTTGGGGTTGATCGTCGCGATGGCCAGCGCGCGGGTGTAGATGGACCGCCCGCTGGGCGTGACCTTGGGCACCCGGCCCGCGCGCAGCCAGCCGCGCACACCCAGCCAGATCAGGAACCCGGCGCCCACGATCTTGGCCACCCCGAAGAGCGCCGGCGCGGCGGCGATGAGGGCGGTGACGCCAACCGCCGACAGGATCAGGAATGCGGTCGCCTGTGTCAGGATCGCGGCCACGCCCCACAGGCTGCGTGTAAATCCCAGATGCATCCCGTTGGTGATACAGTTCACCGCGTTCGGGCCCGGCGTGGTCACGAACAGCAGCCAGAAAGTGGCAAAGATGATCCATGCCTCTGCGCTCATCAATACACCGGGGGGGCGATGACCCAGATCGCCTGTGCAGGAACATCGTGCGGGTTCGACCAGCGAAAGGGCTCGCCGCGGATGCGAAAACTGTCACCGGGTCCGACGGTAAACAGGCGGTCGGCGATCATCAGGTCCAAATGGCCCGAAATCATATAGCCGACCTCTTGCGTCGGGCGCATCACCGGCACGGTGATCTGGCTGCGCGGCTCGAATGTGGAATGCACCATCTCGAAATCGTCGGTCAGGTCCGGCGACAACAGTTCCTCGACCAGCCCAACCTCGCGCGATCCTATGGGACGGCGGGTGTCGCGGCGTACGATGTGGCCCTCTTCGTCATTCGCGGCGGTGCCGCGCCGAAACAGGGTCGAGACCGAGATATCCAGCACCCGTGCCATCTGCCGCAGATCGGTGATCGACGGGGCCGACAGGTCCCGTTCGACCTGGCTGACCCAGCCCACGGATCGGCCAAGGGCCGTCGCCATGTCCTGCAACTTGAGCCCGCGCGCCTTGCGCAGCGCGCGCAGATCGGCCCCAAGGGTTTGGGCTGTGCTGGCTTCGACGTGCAACATGAGTCGTGGGCTTCTCCGTTGACGTCACGTGACAGAAGCGCTTGTGAAAAATCAATAGAAATTTTCACGCTTGTGAAAAAGCGCGCGCAAATACCTACCGGTGCGGGTGTTGCCCAGCCTTAGCGCGCAAAAACGTCGTGCAGGATGCCTGCCAGCGCATCCGCGTCACCTTGGGTGAATGCGTCGGGCCTGTCGCTGTCGATGTCAAAGACGGCAATCACCTCGCCGCCCGCATCAAACACCGGCAGCACCAGTTCGGACCTTGTGGAACTGGCGCAGGCGATGTGCCCGGGAAAAGCATCGACATCCGGCACCAGTTGCACCGTCGCCGTGCGCGCCGCAGCGCCGCACACACCGCGCGAAAACGGGATCTGCAAGCAGCCGTGCCCGCCCTGATACGGCCCGATCTTGAGCATCTCGGGCGCGGTCACGCGGTAGAACCCGGTCCAGTCGAACCGGTCGTCGCTGTGATGCACTTCGCAGGCGACCGTGGCCATCAGGGCGACAGTGTCATCCTCACCCTCGGTCAGGCTGGCGATGGTTTTGGCCAGCGTCGGGTAGTCTGGCATCGCTCACTCTCCGTAAGGCACCCAGACGGTTTTGACCTCGGTCGCGGCTTGCAGGAATGCGTGCCCTTCGCCCTCCGCGCCCATCCAGTTGCGGTCAGCGCCGTGGTTGACCCAGGTCCGCTTGAGGTTGCCCGCGGCCTTGCCTTCGATCACAGTGCTCAGATCGCTGTGCGAGAATGACCAGACGGCATCCACGTTCAAATGTGCCGCCATGTGCGGCGCCAGTTCCGCGTGGCTGCCGGTGAGGATGTTCACGACGCCCGCGGGCACGTCAGACGTCTCCAGCACCTGGTAGAAATCCGTGGCGGCCAGCGGGAACGGCTCGGACGCGACCAGAACGGCGCGGTTGCCCATCGCCATGGCAGGCCCGATCAGCGAGATCAGGCCCAACAGCGGATGCATGTCCGGGCAGAACCCGCCGATCACGCCCACGGGTTCGTTCATCGCCAGCGCCACGCCGCGCATCGGCACAGGCTTGGCGCGGTGGTCGTACTTGTCAGCCCACGCGGCATAGGTGAACAGACGCTTGATCGCGGCCTCGACCTCGTTCGCGCCTTTGCGCCCGCCCTGCATCGCGTCGATGCGGGCGGCGAACTCGGGTCCGCGCGCGGCGAGGTTTTCGGCCATGTAGTACAGGATCTGCGCGCGCAGGTGGCCTGTGGTCTTGGCCCAGCTGGCCGCTCCTGCCGCGGCCTCCACCGCGTTGCGGATGTCCTTGCGGTTGGCCAGCGGCGCTTGGCCCAGCAGCGCGCCGTTCTTGGCGTAGACATTGCGGGAATATCCGCCGTCGGGGCGCGCCTGCTTGCCGCCGACATAAAGCTTGGCAGTACGATCCAGCGGATCGACCGGTGCGCCGTCGCCTTCGAATGCCGCGATCGGTTTGGCCGGTTTCGCGGTGCCCACAGGCTTGGTGTAGGCCAGCAGTCCTTCCCAGCCGCCCTCGCGGCCAAACCCGCTTTCGCGCACGCCGCCAAAACCTGCTGCAGCGTCAAAGAGGTTTGTGGCGTTCACCCAGACGACCCCTGCCGCCAGCTTGGGCGCGATATCGAGGGCGAGGTTCACGTTCTCCGTCCACACAGTCGCGGCAAGGCCGTAGCGCGTGTTGTTGGCCAATTGCACCGCCTCGGCTGGGGTGCGGAAGGTGGTGGAGACGAGGACCGGGCCAAAGATCTCCTCTTGCATCAGCGTGTCGGCGGTGCCGAGCCCGGTGATCAGCGTGGGCGGGTAGAAACAGCCGCCCTCGGGCATCGCGATGTCGGGCTGGTAGGTCTCGCCGCTGGTGTTGGCGGCGACCATGTCGGTGATCGTTTGCAACTGTACCGGGTCCACAACCGCGCCGATGTCGATGCTCTTGTCCAGCGGATCGCCCATGCGCAGCTTGGCCATGCGCGCGCGCAGCTTGGCATAGAAGGCATCAGCCACGGGTTCGTGCACCAGCAGGCGCGACCCGGCGCAGCAGACCTGCCCCTGGTTGAACCAGATCGCGTCCACCAGCCCTTCGACCGCGCTGTCGAGGTCGGCGTCGTCAAAGACGATGTAAGGGGACTTGCCCCCCAACTCGAGGGTCAGCGCCTTGCCCGTACCCGCCGTCGCCTCGCGGATGCGGCGGCCCACGGCGGTGGATCCGGTAAAGGCGATCTTGTCCACGTCGGCGTTCACGATCCGCTCGCCCACGGCGCCGTCGCCTGTGACGATGTTCACGACCCCCTTTGGCACGCCCGCCTGCCCGCAAATCTCGGCAAACAGCAGGGCGGTCAGTGACGTGTATTCCGCAGGCTTCAGCACGACCGTGTTGCCCATGGCCAGCGCCGGGGCGATCTTCCACGCCAGCATCAGCAGGGGGAAGTTCCACGGGATGATCTGGCCGCACACGCCCAACGCCACGCGGTCGGGCAGTTCGGCTTCCATCAGCTGGGCCAGACCTGCGTGATAGTAGAAATGCCGCTGCGCCAAGGGGATGTCGATGTCGCGGCTTTCGCGGATCGGCTTGCCGTTGTCGAGGGTCTCAAGCACCGCAAACAGGCGGCTGTGTTTTTGCAAGAGCCGCGCGATGGCATAGAGAATACGCGCCCGACCGTGGCCACCGAGCTTGGCCCATTTCGGCTGCGCAGCCCGTGCCGCGCGTACCGCGTTGTCCACGTCGGCATCGGTGGCCTGCGACAGCGAGGCCAGTGTATCACCGGTCGCCGGATTGCGGCTGTCGAAATCCGCCGTCGGTACGGTGAACGCCCCGTTGATGTAGTGACCAAAGGCTGCGCCGTGCTGGGCAAGCCACGCGTGCGCTTCGCCCGCCGCCTCGGGGGCGGGGCCGTATTCCATGGTCTCGAAGATTTCTTTGACGGTCATCTGATCAGTCCTGACAGTGCAGCTGGGGCCGTTTTCCGATGCGGAAAACGGGCGGAATTTCTCAAATTCCGCTCACCCGATGGCATGACGGTAACCGGCGGAATAGGCGCCGGTCACGTGGTGTTCGAGCTGGCGTTCGATGTCGCCCAACAGCGATGAGGCGCCAAAGCGGAACAGGTCGGGCATGAGCCAGCGGTCGCCCAGCTCTTCCTTCATCAACGCGAGGTATGTGATCGCATCCTTGGCCTTGGATATCCCGCCCGCGGGTTTGTAGCCGACGCGCATGCCGGTGCGATCGAAATAATCCCGGATCGCGCGGATCATCACCAGCGTCACAGGCAGGGTGGCATTTACGCTTTCCTTGCCGGTGGAGGTCTTGATGAAATCCGCCCCCGCCATCATGCAGACGAGCGAGGCACGGGCCACATTCCGCAAGGAGCCAAGCTCGCCCGTCGCCAAAATCGCCTTCACATGCGCGTCGCCACAGGCCTCGCGCATGGCTTTCATTTCGTCATACAGCGCCTGCCAATTGCCGGTCAGCACGTGCCGCCGCGAAATCACGATGTCGATCTCGTGTGCGCCCACGGCGACGCTTTCCCGGATTTCCTGCAGACGCAGGGGAAAGGGCGACAGGCCCGCGGGAAAGCCGGTGGAAACGGCGGCGACCGGGATGTTCGTGCCCTTGAGCGCGCGCACAGCGGCGGGGATCATCTCGTGATAGACGCAGACCGCGCCGGTAGTCAGGCCGTCCATGTCCAAAGCTGCAAGCAGATCGGCCCGCACAGGCATTCGCGCCTTTGCACATAGCCGTTCGACCCGCCGTTCGGTATCGTCGCCCGACAGGGTTGTCAGGTCCATGCACGAGATCGCGCGGCACAGCCATGCCGCCTGATGATCCTTTTTCACCGACCGCCGCCCGGGCAGGGTCGCGCAGCGGCGTTCGATGGCGGAGGTATTGGCCTGTAAGCCCGCCACCCAGTCCAGATCCAGCGCCATCCCGGGATTGCGCGGTTCTGTGACCTGCGGCAACTGCGCGGTGCCGGTGGTGGTCGCGGATGTGAGGGGGGCGGTGTCGGACACGCGTGTACTCCTGCAGGTGGGCGGACCTCGTGCTGCCATGGCCATGGCGCTTTGACAAGGGGCGCGGCGCTGTGACGGGGCGAAACTTGGCGCTGGTCGCCGGCGATTTCGCAGTACCCGCCGTCCGCCCCGAACGCCGCCAGTATGCCCCAAAAAGACAGCCCATGGGCGAAAATCAGCCAGGTTTCTCGCATCTCGGATCTATTTTTGCGAATGCTTCGCAGTTTCATTGACTTCGTGCGAATGATTCTCATATTCATGCGTACTGTGTGATTAACGAGAGGCATTTCCGTCGATGACCGACACTATCCCTTTGAACCGTCGTGCTGTTCTGGCCGGACTTGCGGCCTTGGCTGCGACACCTGCATGGGCCAGTGCGCGCCTCAATATCGTTGCGACCACCGGCATGATCGCCGATCTGGCGCGGCAGATTGGTGGGGATCAGGTTGCGGTGCAGGGACTGATGGGGGCAGGCGTCGATCCGCATGCCTACCGCCAGACCCGCAGCGACATCGTCGCGATGACCCGCGCGGATGCGGTGCTGTGGCACGGGTTGTATCTCGAGGCGCAGATGGAGGACTTTCTGCTCGATCTCGCGCGCAAGCGCCCGGTGCATGCCATCGGCGAAAGCCTGGACCGATCCCTTCTGGTGGCGAGCGAGGATTACGAAGGCCGCTTTGACCCGCATATCTGGATGGATCCCGACCTGTGGGCGCAGTGCGCGCCTGCTATGGTCGAAGCGCTGTCTGCCCTGCGTCCCGAGGCGCGCGGCATGTTCGAGGCCAACGCTGCCGCGTTCAAATCCGAAGCTGCCGAGCTGCAGACCTATTCGCGCGATGTGCTGACGCAGGTTCCCGCCGCACAACGCGTGCTGCTGACGGCGCACGATGCTTTCGGCTATTTCGGATCGGCTTACGGGTTCGAGGTGATGGGCATTCAGGGCATCTCGACCGAAAGCGAAGCCGGGTTGAACCGGATCAGTGAACTGGTTGATTTTCTTGTGGAAAGGCAGCTGCCCGCCGTGTTTGTGGAAACCTCGGTGTCCGACCGCAACATCCGCGCATTGATCGAAGGAGCCGCGGCACGGGGTCACCGGGTGCAGATCGGCGGCGCGCTCTTCAGCGATGCGATGGGCCCCGACGGCACCTACGAGGGCACATGGCTGGGCATGATCGATCACAACGTGACCACCATCGGCCGTGCGCTGGGGGCCCAAGCGCCCGCATCGGGTCGTCTGGGCAAGCTGCAGGGCGCCGCATGAACATCGCGCTGATCTCTGACCGCAGCGCGCAAGACGACCGTGCTGTGCGTGAGGCCAGCCCGCTTTCGGTGCGCGGCCTGACGGTGTCCTATAACCAGACGCCGGTGCTGTTTTCCGTCGATGTCACGGTGCGCGCCAGTGCGATGACGGCAATTGTCGGGCCCAACGGCGCGGGCAAATCCACGCTGCTCAAGGCCGCTCTTGGCGTCGTGTCGCCGCTGGCCGGATCGGTGAATGTCTTTGGTCGCCCGCTTGAGGCGATGCGCGACCGGATTGCCTATGTGCCGCAACGGGCCAGCGTGGACTGGGATTTTCCCACCCGCGTGATCGACGTGGTCCTGATGGGCATGTACCGGCAACTGGGCCTGCTGGGCCGGGTGCGCGGCGCGCAACGGGCACGGGCGCTGGACTGTCTTGACCGTGTGGGCATGAAGGACTTTGCCAGCCGCCAGATCGGGCAGCTTTCGGGTGGCCAGCAGCAGCGGGTGTTCCTTGCCCGTGCATTGGCGCAAGAGGCAGACATCTACCTGCTCGACGAACCCTTTGCCGGGGTCGACGCGGCCACGGAAAAGGCGATCATCTCGGTGCTGCAAGCGCTGCGGGATGCCGGGCGGACGGTGCTGGCCGTGCACCATGATCTGAGCACGGTGCCCACCTATTTCGACGATATTATCCTTCTGAACCGAGAGGTTATCGCTGCAGGCCCGGTCGCGGAAACCTTTGTGCCTGACCTTGTGCAGCGCACCTATGGCGGGCGGCTTGAGACGGCGCAGTTCGGGGCCGCGCTGGGCCTCGGGTAAGTCCCGATGCTGTGGGACGCGCTGCTGTTCCAGTTGGGCTACAACGCCAGCCTCGTGACCCTTGGCGCGGCCCTGTTGGGCATCGTGGCGGGGGTGGCCGGGACGTTTCTTTTTTTACGCAAACGGGCGCTGGTGAGCGACGCGATTTCCCACGCGACGCTGCCCGGTGTCGGGTTGGCGTTCATCGTCATGGTGGCGCTGGGCGGTGACGGGCGCGCGCTGTTCGGCTTGATGCTGGGCGCCGCGGTCAGCGCGGGCGTTGGCCTGCTGTGTGTGCAGGGTCTGACGCGGCGCACGCGGCTGGGCGAGGATGCGGCCATCGGCGCTGTTTTATCGGTGTTTTTTGGCTTTGGCGTCGTCATCCTGACCGTCGTGCAGTCGATGAATGCGGGGCGTCAGGCGGGGTTGGAAGGATTTCTTTTGGGCTCCACCGCCGGAATGCTGCGCAGCGAGGCGGCGCTGCTCGCGGTGTCGGCGGCGCTGGTGCTGGGGCTGGTGCTGCTGCTGCGGCGGCCGCTGACGCTGGCGGCGTTTGATCCGGGCTTTGCCCAAGCCACCGGGTGGCGGCCCGAGCGGGTCGATCTGGCGATGATGGGGATCGTTTTGCTGGTCACGGTTGTGGGCCTCAAGGTCGTCGGTCTGATCCTGATC